>JANMPI010000100.1:0-8465 GCA_031369785.1 Acidobacteriota bacterium | reverse complement strand
GCTTCCGCACCTTCGGTCCGCTGCGCGTGACCGCTCATCGATGCGGGTGGCAGGAGGGCCATTGCCCGCCCGGAGGGCCCTGGCAGATCGAGCTCAGCAATCCCATCGACTCCGCCGCGTTCACGGACGCGATGACCCGCGTCGAGCCGGCGTTGCCCGGCGTGGTGGTGTCGGCGCACGGAGCGACCCTCGTCGTCCAGGGGCGCACGAAGGCGCGCACGGCCTACCGCGTGACCCTCGCCGCGTCAATCCCCGACGCGTTCGGCCAGACGCTCGGCGCCGATCAGGCGCTGACGTTCACGGTCGGTCCTGCCGAGCCGACTCTGTCGGCAACCGGGGCCGAGATGGTGGTCCTCGATCCCGCCGCGGGCCCGCGGTTCTCCGTTTACTCGGCCGGGATCGCCACCCTGGACGTGACCATCCACCGGGTTGCCCCATCCGACTGGCCCGCGTATCGCGCGTTCCAGGAGCGGGCGATGAGGGATCGTGCGCTGCCTCCGCCGCCGGGCACGCGCGTCGCGTCGCGAGTGGTCCCGGTCGCGGGCTCGCCCGACGAGCTCGTCGAAACCGCGATCGACTTGCGGGAGGCCCTGCCGAAAGGCCTGGGCCACGCGGTAGTCATCGTGACCCCGCGCGGCGGCGCTTCGCCGGACCGGTGGCCGGGGCGCGTCATCACCTGGATCCAGGCGACGCGGATCGGCCTCGACGCTTTCGTGGATGCGGATCACCTGGTCGCCTGGGCGACCGCGCTCGAAGACGGGCGCCCGCTCGAGGGCATCGAGCTCGCGCTGGCTCCCGCGGGACCGCACGCGAGCACGGGAGCGGATGGGCTGGCGACCCTCGCCCTCGGCACGCCCGCCATCGCGCTCGTCGCCCGGCGCGGCGACGACGTCGCGTTCCTTCCCGCGCGCACGTCATGGTGGGACAAGACCGGCTGGCAGCGCGTCGAGGCAAACGACCAGCTGCGGTTTCTGGTGTTCGACGACCGCGGTCTCTATCGGCCGGGCGAGGACGCGCGCGTCAAGGGCTGGGTGCGCCTCATCGGCCACGGCCCCACCGGCGACGTGCAGCCGGCGCCCGCCGCGGTGCAGTCGGTCGCGTACTCATTGAAGGACGCGCAGGGCAACGAGGTCGCGAAGGGAAACGCCGCCGTCTCGGCGGCGGGCGGATTCGACCTGACCCTCCCGCTGCCGCCGACCATGAACCTCGGCGGCGCAATGCTCGAGCTGACCGCGACCGCGCCCGGCGTCGCCAACCTTGCGCATGCGCACGCCATCCAGGTCCAGGAGTTCCGCCGGCCCGAGTTCGAAGTCACGACGTCCGCCGACCCGGGCCCGCACTTCGTCGGCGGCGAAGCGCTCGTCACCGTGCGCGCCGCCTACTTCGCGGGCGGCGTCCTGCCCGACGCGCCCGTGACGTGGAGCGTTCGCTCGACCCCCGGACAGTTCAACCCGCCGGGGCACGACGACTTCACGTTCGGCACGTGGGTTCCCTGGTGGCGGCCGTGGGGCGGAGCGTCCGCCTCACGCACGGAGGCGTTCGAGTCCCATACCGATGCCACCGGCCAGCATCGCCTGAAGATCGCGTTCGACCGCGTCGACCCGCCTCAGGCCTCGCAGGTCGAGGCCGAGGCCTCGGTGATGGACGTGAACCGCCAGGCCTGGACGGCCACCGCGCGGCTCCTCGTTCATCCCGCCGACGTGTACGTCGGCCTGCGCGCGCCGCGGCTCTTCGTCCAGCCCGGCGAGCGGTTGTTCGTGGAGACGATCGTGGTCGACCTCGACGGGCGCGTGGTCCCCGGCCGCCCGGTGTCGGTCACGTCGGAGCGCATGGAGTGGAAGCAGGTCAAGGGCGAATGGACGGAGGTCGCGGCCGATCGCGAGGAGTGTCCGCTCACGTCCACCGCGGAGCCGACGCGCTGCGGGTTCAAGCCGGACGCGGGCGGCAGCTACCGGGTCACCGCCGTGGTGACGGACGCCACTGGCCGCCGGAACCAGAGCCGCATCCAGCTGTGGGTGGCGGGCGGCGCGATGCCGCCGCGGCGCGACGTCGCGCAGGAAGAGGTCACCCTCGTTCCCGCGAAGAAGGAGTACCGCGCCGGTGAGACAGCGGAGATCCTCGTCCTCGCGCCGTTCGCGGACGCCGAGGCCCTCCTCACGCTCCGCCGGTCGGGCCTCGTGCGCACGGAGCGATTCCGGATCCAGGGGTCGTCGCACACTCTCCGCATCCCGATCGAGGACGCGTCCGTCCCCAACGTGCACGTACAGGTCGATCTGGTCGGGGCGGCGGTGCGCACGACGGACCAGGGGACCGCCGATCCGCAATTGCCGCGGCGCCCCGCGTTTGCCAGCGGCACGATCGCCCTCTCCGTGCCGCCGCGGCAGCGCACGCTCGCCGTCACCGTCGCTGCGCGTGAGGCCGCGCTGGAGCCGGGCGGGAAGACGGAGCTCGCGATCGAGGTGAAGGATGCCCAGGGCCGCGCGGTGGCGGGCGCCGAGCTCGCGGTCGTCGTGGTGGACGAGGCGGTCCTCGCGCTCACGGCGTACAAGATTCCGGACCCGCTGGAGGTTTTCTACGCGACGCGGGAACCGGGCGTGGCCGATCACCATCTCCGTGCGCACGTCGTGCTCGGCCGGCCGCCCGCTCCGCCGACCGAGGAACTGGCGATGGACGCCGTCGCGCAGTCGGCGAACCTGGGTCGCGTGGCCGGCGGGGCGCCAGCGGCGCCGATGGCCATGCGCGCGAAGAGCGTCATGGCCGAGGACAAGGCCGAGGCCGCCGCGCCGATTGCGCTCCGTGCCGACTTCCGCGCCCTCGCGCTCTTCGCGCCGGCGGTGCGCACCGACGCCAACGGTCACGCGACCGTCGCCGTCACCGTCCCCGAGAGCCTCACCCGCTACCGGATCACCGCCGTCGCCGTCTCCGGGCCGCGCGACTTCGGCCGGGGCGAGTCGACGATGACCGCGCGCTTGCCGCTCATGGTGCGTCCCTCCGCGCCGCGCTTCCTGAACTTCGGCGATCGCTTCGAGCTGCCGGTCGTGGTGCAGAACCAGACCGACGCCGCGCTGACCGTGGACGTCGCGGTGCGCGCCGGGAACGCGACGCTCACCGATGGCGCAGGGCGCCGGGTGACGGTTCCCGCGGGGGATCGCGTCGAGGTGCGCTTCCCGGCCGCCACCGACCGCGCGGGCACCGCGCGCTTCCAGGTCGGCGCGGCCTCCGGCCGGTGGGCCGACGCCGCGGAGGTCGTCCTGCCGGTGTGGACGCCGGCCACCACCGAGGCCTTCGCGACCTACGGCCAGATCGATGCCGGCGCGGTGCGCCAGCCGATCGAGACCCCGCGCGACGTCGTGCGGCAGTTCGGCGGCCTGGAGGTGACGACCTCGTCCACCGCGCTCTCCGCGCTCACCGACGCGGTGCTGTACCTGACCGCGTATCCCTTCGAGTGCTCCGAGCAGCTGTCTTCGCGTGTCCTCGCCATAGCCGCGCTCAAGGACGTGCTGGCCGCGTTCCAGGCCAAAGGGCTGCCGCCACCGGCGGAGATGACCGCGGCGGTCGCCCGCGACGTCGCGCTTCTGGCGCGAATCCAGAACGACGACGGCGGCTTCCCGTTCTGGCGGCGCGGCGATCCGTCGTGGCCCTACGTCAGCATCCACGTGACCCACGCGCTGCAGCGCGCGAAGGAGAAGGGGTTCGCCGTCCCCGAAGCAACCCTCACCCGTGCCCGCGAGTACGTCGCCCACGTCGAGCAGCACATCCCCGCCGAGTACGGCCCCAACGTGCGGCGAACGATCGTCGCCTATGCGCTCAATGTGCGCGCGCGGATGGGCGACCGTGACGCGGCGCGGGCGCGGGCGCTGTTGCGCGAGACGGCCATTGACAAGATCTCCTTCGAAGCGCTGGGGTGGATTTTGCCCGTGCTGTCCGCGGATCCGGGATCGCAGGCCGAGGTGGCGCAGATCGTCCGTCACCTCGAGAACCGCGTGACCGAGACCGCCGCCGCGGCGCACTTCGCGGTCGCGTACGGCGACCAGGAGTACCTGGTGCTGTACTCCGACCGCCGCGCCGACGCCGTCATCCTGGAGGGGCTGATCGCCGCACGGCCGAAGAGCGATCTCATCCCCAAGATCGTGGAGGGCCTGCTGGCCCACCGTCGCGGCGGGCGCTGGGAGAACACGCAGGAAAACACGTTCGTCCTCCTCGCCCTCGACCGTTATTTCGCCGCCTACGAGGCGGTGACGCCCGACTTCGCGGCCCGGCTCTGGCTCGGGGAGCAGTACGCGGGCGAGCACGCGTTCCGCGGGCGCACGGCCGAGCGTCACCAGGTCGACGTGCCCATGGCCCAGCTCGGCGCGCCGGGCGCGTCCAACGATCTCGTCCTCGCCAAGGACGGCCCGGGCCGCCTCTACTATCGAGTCGGCCTCCGCTACGCGCCCGCGAGCCTGCGGTTGGACGCCGCCGATCACGGCTTCACCGTCGAGCGCGCCTACGAAGCCATGGACGATGCGTCCGATGTGCGGCGCGATCCCGACGGCCGCTGGCGGATCCGCGCCGGCGCGCGCGTGCGCGTGAGCCTCACCATGATCGCCCCCGCCCGGCGGTACCACGTCGCGCTGGTCGATCCGCTTCCCGCCGGCCTCGAGGCGCTGAATCCCGCTCTGGCCACGACCGGCGCCTTGCCGCCGGCGCCCGCGGACGAAGCCGAGGGGAAGTCCTGGTGGTGGTGGGCGCGACCGTGGTTCGAGCACCAGAATCTCCGGGACGAGCGCGTCGAAGCCTTCACGACGCTCCTCTGGGAAGGCGTGCACCAATACTCGTACGTCGCGCGCGCGACGACGCCGGGCAGGTTCGTCGTCCCTCCGCCCAAGGCGGAAGAGATGTACCACCCGGAGACATTCGGCCGGGGCGCGACCGACACCGTGATGGTGGAATAGGGTACTTTCACGGGGTTGCAGTCTCGGAGAGGAGCCCCGTGAAGCGAACCCTGCTCGTCGTCGCGTTTGCCGCGGCCGCCACCATTGCCCGCGCGGCCGAGGAACCGGTCGACCTCGACATGGTGAACCGCATCCGCGACGAGGGGCTGAACCGCTCGAAGGTCATGGAGACCGCGGCCCATCTGACCGACCGCATCGGGCCGCGGCTCACCGGCTCGCCGCAGGCGCGGGAAGCGGTGGAGTGGACGCGCGCGCGCCTCGCCGAATGGGGCCTCGCCAACGCGCACGTCGAGACCTGGGGTCCCTTTGGCCGCGGGTGGAGCTACGACCAGGCGCTGGTGCGGATCGCCTCCCCGGTGTCCGCGCCGCTGGTGGCGGTGCCGAAGGCCTGGACGCCCGGCACCCAGGGAGTGGTCCGCGGCCAGGCCATGCGCGTGAAGATCGAGAACGACGCGGACGCCGACGCGTACAAGGGGAAGCTGGCCGGCCGCGTCCTGCTCGTCTCGGATCCGCGCGAGATCAAGGACATGGAGAAGCCGCCCTTCGACCGCTACACCGCGGCCGAGCTCGGAGACCTCGCGGTCTACAGCGCCGAGCAGTGGCCCCGCCGCGAGGGCCCGCCGCTGAACCGCGAGTCGATCCTGCGGCGGCTGCGGCTGCAGAAGCGCCTGCGGGCGTTCTTCAAGGACGAGGGCGCGCTCGCCACGCTGGAGGCGAGCAACCGGGAGCGCGGGATCATCCAGGTCCAGGGGGCGGGGTCGCGCGAGACCGGTGAAGACCCCGGCCTGCCGGCGCTGGTGCTGGCCGCCGAGCAGTACAACCGCCTGGCGCGGCTGGTGGACAACGAGAAGGACGTCGAGGTCGAGCTGGACGTGCGCGCGCGCTTCCACGACGACGACCGCATGGGGCAGAACACGATCGCCGAGATCCCCGGCAGCGATCGCCGGGCCGAGGTGGTGATGGTGGGCGCGCACCTCGACTCCTGGCACGGCGGCACCGGCGCCACCGACAACGCGGCCGGGGTCGCGGTGTCGATGGAGGCCGTGCGCATCCTGCAGGCCCTCGGAGTGAAGCCGCGGCGCACCATTCGCGTCGCGCTCTGGACCGGCGAGGAGCAGGGCCTCTACGGCTCCCGCGCCTACGTCGCCGAGCACTTCGGGTCGCGCCCCGAGCCCACGGGAGAGGAGAAGGAAATCCCCTCCTGGCTCCGCACGAACCTCGGTCCGCTGATCCTGAAGCCGGATCACGCCCGGCTCTCCGCCTACTTCAACATCGACAACGGCACCGGACGCATTCGAGGCATCTACACCCAGCAGAACGTCGCCGCGTCACCGATCTTCGAGGCCTGGCTGCGGCCGCTGGCCGATCTCGGCGCGACCACGGTCACCAACCGCGACACCGGCAGCACCGACCACGTGCCCTTCGACCGTGTGGGGCTGCCCGCCTTCCAGTTCATCCAGGACGACACCGAGTACTCGACCGTCACCCACCACACCACCGTCGACCTCTACGACCGGCTGGAGAAGGACGACCTGATGCAGGCCTCGGTCGTGGTGGCGACGTTCGCGTATCACGCGGCGATGCGCGACGCGCTCTTCCCGCGCAAGCCGCTGCCGAAGACTCCTCCTCCGCCGCCGGCTCCGTCACCGTCACCGTCTCCGGCCCCGTAGATGGCGGAGGACCGCATACCCGCGATCAAGCTGCTGCTCCTGCCCAAGGACACCAACGCGCTGGGCACGATCTTCGGCGGTGTGATCCTGTCGCACATCGACCTCGCGTCCGCGGTCGAGGCGCGGAAGGCGGGCGCGCACCGCTACGTCACCAAGGCGATGCGCGAGGTGGAGTTCCTCGAGCCCGTGTTCCTCGGCGACATCGTGAGCTTCTACACCGAGACCGTCCGCGTCGGCCGCACGTCGATCACGGTCAAGGTGTCGGTGGAGGCGGAGCGGTGGGGGGCCGGGCGCGGGGAGAAGGTCAAGGTGACGGAGGCGGAGGTCATCCTCGTCGCGGTGGACGACAAGGGGCATCCGACTCCCATCGTCGAGGCGATACCATAGGCGGATGACAACGGCCGCGCCCGCGCGCCAGAGACTGAAGGTCGTTTGTCCGCACGACTGCCCGGACACCTGCGTGATGACGGTGGACGTCCTGAACGGGCGCGCGGTCGCCCTCGGCGGCGATCCCGATCATCGCTTCACGCAAGGGTTCCTCTGCGCGAAGGTCAATCCGTACCTGGAGCGCGTCTACAGTCCGGATCGCATCCTGTACCCGATGAAGCGCGTCGGTCGGAAGGGCGAGGGACGCTTCGCGCGCATCACCTGGGACGAAGCGCTGGACACGATCGCCGCCCGCTTCCGCGATGTCATCGAAGCCCATGGCCCGCAGGCAATCCTTCCCTACTCCTACGCGGGGAACATGGGGCTGCTGTCCTACGGCAGCATGGACCGTCGCTTCTTCAACGCGCTGGGGGCGTCGCTCCTCGAGCGGACGATCTGCGCCAGCGCCGGCGCGGCGGGCATCCAGGTCACGATCGGCAAGTCGATCGGCTTCGACCCCGAGGCGGTGGTCGAGTCGCGGTTCATCGTGGCCTGGGGCGCGAACATCGTGAGCTCCAACGTCCACTTCTGGCCCTTCGTCGAGGAGGCGCGGAAGCGCGGGGCGAAGTTCGTCGTGGTCGATCCCTTCCGCTCGCGCACGGCGGAGAAGGCGGATCAGCACCTGGCGCTCCTGCCCGGGACCGATGCCGCCCTCGCCCTGGGCATGATGCACGTCGTCTTCCGCGACGGCCTCGAGGACCGCGACTACATCGAGCGCTACACCGTCGGCGGCGAGCGGTTGCGCGAGCGCGTCAAGGCTTGGACGCCGGCGCACACCGCTTCGATCACCGGGCTCGACGCCGCGGTCATCGAATCCTTCGCGCGCGAATACGCGACGCGGCAGCCGTCCGCGATCCGCGTCAACTACGGGCTGAACCGCCACGCCGGCGGCGGCACCGCGGTGCGGACCATCACCTGCCTGCCCGCGCTCACCGGCGCCTGGCGGCATGCGGGCGGGGGCGTGCTGCTTTCAACGTCGCAGACTTTCCCCACCGCGAGCGCGGCTCTGGAGCGGCCCGACCTCGTCCCCCCGGGCACGCGATCGCTCAACATGAGCCAGATCGGCCGCATCCTCAGCGACACGACGCTCGCTCCTCCGGTGAAGGCGATCTTGGTCTACAACTCGAATCCGGTTGCGGTGGCGCCGGAGCAGGAGAACGTCCGCGCCGGCTTCGCCCGCGAGGACCTCTTCACCGTCGTCCACGACCTGTTCGCCACCGACACCGTCGACTTCGCGGACATCGTGCTCCCCGCGACCACGACCCTCGAGCACTACGACATCCACAAGGCGTACGGCCACCTGTACCTGAGCCTCAGCAAGCCGGCGATCGCGCCGCTCGGCGAGTCGAAGCCGAACACGGAGGTCTTCCGCCTGCTGGCCGCGCGCATGGGGCTCGATCATCCCGCGCTGCGCGAGACCGACGAGCAGATGGCG
>JANMPI010000072.1:0-3262 GCA_031369785.1 Acidobacteriota bacterium | reverse complement strand
CGTCGGCGAGACTCCGGAAGTCGCGTCGTTCTCCCGCCGCACGGGCTCGGAGCTGGGCCTGTTCGCCACCCAGCCGAACAAGGGCGACCTCGTGGTGCGGCTCAAGGCGCGGAGCCAGCGCCAGCGCTCCTCGGACGCGGTGATCGAGGAGATGCGGGGAAAGATCCGGGGAGCGGTGCCTGACCTCGAGGTGGAGTTCGTCCAGCTCCTCCAGGACATGATCGGCGACCTCGAAGGCAACCCGACGCCGCTGGAGGTCAAGATCTTCGGCGACGACCCCGACGTCCTGACGGAGCTGGGGGGGAAGGTGGAGGCGCAGCTCGCCAAGGTGCCCGGCGTGGTCGATCTGGTGGGCATGGAGGCCGGAGGTCCCGAGCAGACCTGGCAGGTCGACCCCGCGGCGGTGGGCCGCCTCGGCCTCACCGTGGAGCAGGCCGCCGCTCAGCTGAGGGCGGCCTGGCTCGGCGAGATGGCGACCGAGCTGCGTGTCGCGGACCGGGCGATCCCCGTTCGCGTACGCTACCCGGACGACGTCCGGTTCGATCCCGCGAAGTTCGCCTCCCTGCCGCTGCGCGGCGTGGAGGGCCGCCTCGCCCTCGTCGGCGCCGTGGCCCACCCGACCAATACCGCGAGCCAACCCGTGCTGATGCGCGAGAACCTCCGGCAGATGGCTCTGCTCACCGCGCACCTCGAGGGGCGCGACCTGGGCAGCGCGGTCACCGAGGTGAAGCGCCTGCTGACGTCGATCAAGCTGCCGGTGGGCTACACCACGGAGGTCGGAGGGCAGTACGAGTCGCAGCAGGAGGCCTTCCGGCAGATCCTCACCGTGCTGGCCATCGCCGCCTCGCTGGTCCTGCTCGTGCTCGTGATCGAGTTCCGCTCCTTCACTCCCGCCGTCCTCATCCTCGCCGCCGCGCCGCTCTCCTTTGGCGGCGCGCTGCTCATGCTCCTGATCACGGGGACCGAGCTCAACGTCTCCTCCGCCATGGGGTTCATCCTCCTCATCGGCCTCGTGGTCAAGAACGGGATCGTGATGATCGACTACGCGCACCACTTGAACGCGGGCGGGATGCCTTTCGAGGAGGCGATGCGCACCGCGGCCCGGGTGCGGCTGCGGCCGATCCTGATGACGACTCTGTGCACGCTCTTCGGCCTCCTTCCGCTGGCCCTCGGCCTGGGCGCGGGGGCGGAGCTGCAGAAGCCGCTGGCGCTGGTCGTGATCGGCGGCCTCACGCTGTCCACGGCGGTGACGCTGCTGGGCGTGCCCACCGCGTATTCGGCCATCCACGGCTGGCAGCAGCGGCGCGGCACGGCCACGCCCGTGCCCGCGTAGGGGGCCACACGCCACTGGTGATCCTCGCCGTGGCGCTGCTTTTCGCGCCCTTCATCCTGATGCCGGTCTCCCTCGTGCTGCGCTATCGAGCGGGCACGGCGCGGCGTCAGGCGCGGGGTTGGGTCGCGATGGTGAACGTCGTGGGCCTCGCCATTTCCACGTCGCTCTTCCTGATGGGCGCGGGGCTCACGAGCATCTGGGTGCCGCATGCGCTGAGCTATTCGGTTCTCGGCCTGCTCGGCGGCGTAGCCCTCGGCATCATCGGGCTGTGGATGAGCCGCTGGGAGCCGTCGTCGGTGTCGCTCCACTACACGCCGAATCGATGGCTCGTCCTCGCGGTCACGCTGATCGTGACCGCCCGGCTCCTCTACGGCTTCTGGCGCGGCTGGCACCGCTGGCACGACGCGGCGGGCGACACGTCGCTCCTGGCCGCCTTCGGCGTTGCGGGCTCACTCGCCGCGGGCGCGGTGGTCCTCGGGTACTACCTCTCGTACTGGGCCGGCGTGCGGCGCCGGCTGAAGGCGCACACCGCGCGGTAGTTAGCGCCTCTGGGCGTCGCGCGCGGCCGCCGTTCCCGCCGAGACGGGCCCGGCGAGCGTCTTTGCCTCGCGTCGCCCGTCGCGATGCATGGTGTCGGCGTCGACGTCGCCCCCCTTCTCGAACTTCTCCTTGAGACGCGCGTACACCTCGAGGACCTGGGGCACGTAGCTGCGCGTCTCCGGCGACAGCGCGCCCACCCCGGCGCGGAAGTAGCCGGCGTTCAGGGGTCCGCCGTTGTACTCCGCGAGCACCATCTGCGGATCGCCGTAAGCGGTGAAGAGGATGTCGAGGTAGAGGGCGGCGGCCTCGGTGTTCTTCTCGGGGTCGTGGAGCGCCGCGTCGTCGTAGTCCCAGCCGAGGCTGCGGAAGAGGAGCCGGCCGGACGAAGGCCAGATCTGGTACAGCCCTCGCGCGTCGGCCGCGCTCACCGCTTGCGGATCGTACCGGCTCTCCACGGTGCCGATGGCGAGCAGCAGCAACGGATCGACCGACGGGTACTTCTCGCTGGCGGCGAGGGCGAGCTGGGCGTACCGGTAGGCGTCGCCGAGGCTGACGCGCGGGTTCACCCTCAGGATGTGGTCGCGCATCCCGAGCAGCAGCTGCCGCCGCGCGGAGTCGAAGCGGATCCCCGATTCGAGCTGCTGCACCTTGCGCTCGAAGCGCGCCATCGCGGCCGCCGTCTCCTGGTTCTCGCGCTCCACCCCGCGCAGGGCCTGGTGGCCGAGCATCACCACTGCGATCAGGAGCAGGCAGAGAAAGAGCACGGCCAGCGACTGCCACGCGCTACCCTGCCGGATGACGATCGTGCGGGTCTTCGACGCCTCGCGGGCCGGCGCCGCCGCCACCCGGTGATTGAGCGGGTGGTCGTCGAGCTCCTTCAGGATCGAGTAGTCGTTGCGGGTCATTCGGGGCACCGTACTCCCCGCCCCCCGGAGGGTCAAGGATGCGGGGAGCGCAGTGCGAGGGGCGTCACATCCCCCCGGGGCTCACCCGACTGAAGCGGGCAGTTCGTCAGCGCGGCGTCGCGCCGGGCCCGGTACGGTCCATGACGGCGCGCAATCGGTGGCCGCGCGCGGCCAGGGGCTCCCCCGCCGCCTCCAGCCGCGCCGCCATCTGCCGGTGGTACTCGGCGCCGCTCGAGACGGACATCCCCTCCGCCAGCCGGGCTTCGACCGCCTTCACCCTTGCCACCTCCTCCCGCATCTCCCTCACCTTGTCCGCGGGCCGTACCTTGCTCACGCTCGCGATGTGGCGCGGGTTGATCTCGTTCGAGCGCTCGAAGAAGCGCAGCGCTTCGTCGAAGAGGCCCTCGCCGGAGTAGATGAGGCCGAGGTTGTAGAAGAGGACGTCGTTGTCGGGCGCGCGGCGCGTCGCCTGCTCGAACTCGAC
>JANMPI010000039.1:0-4090 GCA_031369785.1 Acidobacteriota bacterium | reverse complement strand
GCCCCCGCGTTTCCGCCCCAGTGGTAACCTCGCCTTCGGGCTGTTGGCAGCTCCGCAGGAGGACCAGTGATCGTCTTGGGGTCGTCGCTGGCGCTCGCCCTCCTGGCGTCGAGCGCCGTCCACGTGATCACCGTGGGCCCTTCCGGATGACCGACGACGGCCGGGTCACCTTCGACATCAACCTGCAGCGCGCGCAGCAGGCGGGGCGGCGGATGCGGTCACAGCTCCTGAAGCTGGCGCGGATCGCGGAGACGGCGCGATGACACGGATGCGGTCGCTCGCCGACCTGCCCATCGCGAGCAAGCTCACGCTGCTCGCCACCACCGCGAGCGCCATCGCGCTCCTCGTCTCCAGCGCCGCCTTCATCACCTACGACCGCGCGACCTTCGACGAGTCCACGCTGCGCCGCGTCTCCGCCGAGGCGGCGATCGTGGCCGCCAACAGCGCGACGGCCATCGTCTCCCACGACCCCGACGCCGCGCGGCAGACGCTGGCCGCCCTCGTCGCGGAGCACGACGTGACCGCGGCCGCGCTCTACACCATCGACAACGACGCCTTCGCCCACTACCCGCCCGGCGCGTCCCCCGAAGCGGCGCCGCCGCGCGCCACCTCCGATACCTGGTCGGGGCATGCGTTCGAGGGCGGGCGGCTCATCGTCCACCGCCGGGTCGAGTTCGAAGGCGCGCCGGTCGGGACCCTCGTCATCCGCTACGAGCTCGCCGAGCGCTGGCAAAGGCTCCGCGGTTACCTGGCCACCGTCGCCGCGGTGTCGCTGGCCGCCCTGCTGACCGCGCTCCTCGCCGGGCGCCTCGCTGGCCGCGCCATCGCGGGGCCGATCCTCGCCCTCGCGAGCACCGCGCGCGCCGTTTCCGAGCGCAGCGACTTCTCCGTCCGCGCCGTCTCCCGCGGCCGCGACGAGGTCGGCGTCCTCGTGGCGACGTTCAACGAGATGCTCTCCGGCCTGCAGCGCCGCGACGCCGATCTCCACCGCGTCCAGGCCGAGCTCGAGCGGCGGGTGGAGGAGAGAACGGGCCTCCTGCGCGACGCCGAGGAAGCGAATCGGATGAAGGACCAGTTCCTGGCCACCCTCTCCCACGAGCTCCGCACCCCGCTCAACGCCATCGTGGGCTGGACCGCCCTCCTCATGCAGGGAAACCTCGCTCCCGATGCCGTGGCACGGGCGGTGGCGGTCATCGACCGCAACGCCCGCGCGCAGACCAAGCTCATCGAGGACGTCCTCGACGTCTCGCGCATCGTGTCCGGCAAGCTGCGCTTGAACGTGCGCGCGCTCGACCTGGCGTCGGTGGTCAAGGCGGCGGCGGAGTCGGTGAACCACGCCGCGGGCGCCAAGCGGATCCGGATGAAGCTGCTGCTCGAGGCGGGGACAGGGCACGTGTCCGGCGATCCCGACCGCCTGCAGCAGGTCGTGTGGAACCTGCTCTCGAACGCGATCAAGTTCACGTCCGCGGGCGGAACGGTGACGGCGCGCGTCGAGCAGTCGGAGGACAACGTCACCCTGGTCGTGCGCGACGATGGCGCAGGGATCTCCCCCGAGTTCCTGCCCCACGTCTTCGAGCGGTTCCGCCAGGCCGACGCGTCCACCACGCGCGCGCACGGCGGCCTCGGGCTCGGGCTCTCCATCGTGCGTCACCTCGTCGAGCTCCACGGCGGCACGGTGCGGGTGGAGAGCGAGGGACCGGGACGGGGTTCGACGTTCACCGTCGCTCTTCCCTTCATCGCGGAGGCGGCGGCGCTTCCGCCCGGCGCCGGGACACGCCTCCTCGCCGGCGTACCCGATCTCCACGGCCTCTACGTCCTCGTGGTCGACGACGAGGTGGACGGGCGGTCGTTCGTGGAGACGGCGCTGGCCGGGCACGGCGCCGAGGTGAAAGGCGTGGGATCGGCCGAGGACGCGATGGCCGCCGTCATCGGCCGCGTGCCCGACGCCATCGTCTGCGACATCGAGATGCCGGGCCGCGACGGGCTGCAGCTGATCCGCGACATCCGCTCCCTCCCCGCCCCCCGGGGCCGGATCCCCGCGACCGCGCTCACCGCGCACGTCGGTCCCGAGGATCGCGTGCGCAGCCTGGTGGCCGGGTACCAGGTCCATCTCGGCAAGCCCGTCGATCCCTTTGAGCTCGCCGCCGTGGTGGCGCGACTGGCCCGCGCGGCGGCCGAGCCGCAACCCGGATGAGCTTGAAGCCGTCGCACTGGGCGTCCCTCGTCCCGCGCAATCCGCGGGAGCAGAAGCCGAATCACTACCTCGAGATGGCGCGGGTGGCCTGGGCGAACCGCGACCAGCTCCCCTACGCGTGGCGGATCCTCGGGCAGGGGACGTGCGACGGATGCGCGCTCGGGACCACGGGCCTCCACGACTGGACGCTGGACGGGATCCACCTCTGCATGGTCCGCCTCGAGCTGATGCGCCTCAACACCATGCCCGCTCTCGACCCCGGGCGTCTCGGCGACGTGGCGGCGCTGCGTACGCTCGATTCGAAGGCGCTGCGTGCCCTCGGCCGGCTTCCGGAGCCGATGATCCGACGCAGGGGCGAGCGCGGCTTCAAGGTCGTCTCCTGGGACGAGGCGTACGGCGCCGCCGCGGCGAAGATCGGTGCCACCGACCCGGAGCGCTTCGCGGTCTACGTCACCTCGCGCGGCGTGCTGAACGAGCACTACTACGCCGCGCAGAAGGCGGCGCGGGCGATGGGGACGAACCACGTCGACAACTCCGCGCGCCTTTGCCATGCCGCCTCGACGGTGGCCATGAAGCGCACCGTCGGCTACGGCGCCACCACCTGCTCGTACACGGACTGGATCGGCACCGACCTCATCGTGTTCTTCGGATCGAACACGCCCAACAACCAGCCGGTGACGATGAAGTACCTCTACCACGCGCGCCGCCAGGGGGCGAAGGTGGCGGTGGTGAACACGTACTTCGAGCCCGGCCTCAAGCGCTACTGGGTGCCGTCGGTGCCGGACTCCGCCGTCTTCGGCACGAAGTTCGCGGACACCTGGTTCCCCGTCGACACCGGCGGAGACCTCGCGTTCTTGAACGGCGTGCTGAAGGCGTTGATTGCCGAGGGCGGGGTCGACGAGGACTTCGTCGCGCGCGGCACCACCGGTTTCGCCGAGACCGCGGCCCACGTCGCGGCGCAGGACTGGGAAACCCTCGAATCGGAAAGCGGGACCACGCGGGCGGAGATGCGCCGCTTCGCCTCGATGCTGCGCGACGCGACAAACGGCATCTTCGTCTGGTCGATGGGGCTCACCCAGCACGCGCACGGCGTCGACACCATCCAGGCGCTGATGAACGTCGGCCTCGCTCGCGGATGGATGGGGCGCGAGAAGGTCGGGATGATGCCGATCCGCGGCCACTCCGGCGTGCAGGGCGGCGCGGAAGTCGGCTGCGCGCCCGGTCTCGAGGAGCCGCACAGCACGCGCTTCCCGGAGGTGTGGGGCTTCCCCTGCCCTTCGTTCAAGGGCCTGACCGCCTCGGAGATGGTGGATGCGGCCTACCGTGGCGGGATCGACGCGTTCTGGATGGTGGGCGGGAACTTCCTGGAGACGCTGCCCGACCCCGCGGCGGTGGCACAGGGGCTCGCCCGCGTCGGCACCCGCATCCACCAGGACATCGTCGCCACGTCGATGATGCTCCTCGACCCCGCCGATACCGTGGTCCTCTTCCCGTCCACCACCCGCTACGAGTCGCCGGGCGGCGGCACCGAGACCTCGACGGAGCGGCGCATTATTTTCTCTCCCGAGGTCCCGGGGCGGCGCATCGGATCCGCCAAGCCGGAGTGGGAAGTCTTCGGCGAGGTGGCGGCGCGGGTGCGGCCCGATCGGGCGTCCGCGGTGCGGTTCACGTCGTCGCAGCAGATCCGCGACGAGATTGCGCGCGCGGTGCCGCTCTACGCCGGGATCGAGCGCCTTCGCGCGCAGGGCGACCAGTTCCAGTGGGGCGGGCCGCGGCTGTTCAGCGACGGCGTCTTCAATACGCCGGACGGGAAGGCGCGGTTCACGCCCGTCACGCCGCCGTCGCGGCGGGCCCCGGCCGGGATGTTCTACGTGTCGACGTTCCTCGATCTCTCGC
>JANMPI010000277.1:0-10824 GCA_031369785.1 Acidobacteriota bacterium | reverse complement strand
CCGTCCTGGCCGCCGCCGCGGCCCTGGTCATGATCGTCGCGCCGGAGCCGGCGTTCTTCCTGCTCGTGCCCCTCGTCGTCGCGTCGGTTGCGTGGCCGCTCGCTCCCGCGGATGCCGCGCCGCCGCCGTTGCCTCGCGCGCTTCCGTCGGGGACCTTGCCGGCGACATTCGCGGTCGGCGCCTCGGTCTTCTTCCTCCAGTCCGCCCACCGTTACTGGTCGTTCGGCGCGGGCGGGAAGGACCTCGGCCTCTTCTACCAGACCCACTGGCTGATCGCGCACGGCCTTCCTCCCCTCAACACCGTGATGGGAATGCACGCGCTCGCCGATCACATGGAGCTCCTCGACTACGTGATCGCGCCGTTGCTGCGCCTCCACGACGGCGCGACGACGCTGCTTCTCGCGCAGGCGCTGGCCGTGGCGTCGGCGGTCTTCCCGTTGGGATGGATGGGAGCGCGCGTGCTGGAGAGCTCGAGGGCCGGTCTCGCGCTCGCCGTGGCGTGGCTGCTCGCGCCCGACGTACACGCGGGCGTGATGTTCGACTACAACCCGATGGTCGTGGGAAGCGCGGCCCTGCTGTGGCTGGCGTGGGCGCTTTTGTGCCGCGGGACGCCGGCCTGCGTGATCGCGGCCGCGGTCGCCGGCCTCGCGCGCGAGGACATGTGCCTGTACGGGGCCGTCCTCGCTCTCGTGCTCGCGATGCGCGGCGCGCCGTGGCGGCGCGCAGCCCTCGTCGCCGCTTTCATGCTCGCGTTCTTCGCCGTGGAAATGCTCGTCTTCTTCCCGCGGTTCCGGCCCGAGGGCTTCCGGCACTTCGAGCAGTTCGAGGAGGCAGTGGAGGCCGGCCCGGTGCGCCCGCTCGGTGTCGCGGGCGCGCTCGTCGATCATCCGCAGAAGCGCCGCTCGCTCCTGCAGCCGCTCACCGCCACCGGCTTCATCGGCCTCGCCGACCCGGTCTCGCTCGCCCTGCAGATGCCCAACTGGGGCGAGCGGTTCTTCTCGTCCTACGGCACGCGGTGGTGGGGATATCACTACGGCGTGCCCGCGGCCGCCACCTCGCTCGTCGGCGCCATCCTCGGCTGGCGGCGGCTCCGCCGCGCGGGGCGCGAGGGGCGGCGCATGGGCGCGTACCTCGCCGGCTGCGCGCTCGTCACCGGCCTGCTGCCGCCGTACTCGACGCCGGCGCTACGCGAGCACCGGGTGCGCCGCAGCGAGATGTATCTGGGGCGAGTGCCTTATGCCATGGCCCCTGAGGACGTTCGCACCGCCGACGCCGCGGTGTCCTTCATCGGGCGCAATCCATACGTCGTGGTGGCGGCCCAGGATCGCCTGCTTCCCCATCTCGCGGGGCGCCGGACGATCCTGATGCTCGATCGCGCGCTCGAAGCGGACGTGATCGCGCTGCAGCTTTCCGGAGCGACGTGGCCGGACGGCCGCCCCTCGTGGCGGCGGCGGGTGCAGGCCATCGCGGCCACCGGCGCGTACGGCGTCGCGTTCTGCGAGGGTCAGACGGTCGTGCTGCGGCGCGGCTCGCCATCGGTCCCGTGCCCGAGCTGGGCGACGTTTCTCACCGTCCAGCCGACCGACACCAGCAGCGACGCCACGGTCCCGCTCACCCAGAGCGTGCCCACGCCTTCGAGCGCGCCCTCCGCCGCGGTCAACACACCGGGGGCGAGAAACAGGTAGAAGCCGGCGAGCGCGACGGTGGTGGCCGCGGTGTGAAGCGCGAGCCAGCGATCGGGCCGCAGGACGGCGAGAGGGACCACCCACAGCAGGTACTGCGCACTGAGCGCGCCGTAGAAGGCCTGGAAAGCGACGAAGACGGCGAGCACGACGGCGACGAGGTCGCGATCCGCGCGGCGTCGGACGAGCACCACGCCGTAGGCGGCGAGAAAGAGGCACTTGGCGGCGGGAATGAGCGCGCCCCAGTGCGCGGCCTCGCTCCGCGCGAGGCGGCCTTCGGCCAGGAAGCGGACGCCGCGCCACGCGCCGATCCACCCGAAGTCGGCGACGCCGCCATAACCGATGAGCTCGCGCGCCACCGCGCCTTTGTCGTGCGCGACGTACGGAACGAGGAGCACCGCGACGGGCAGCAGGGCGAATGCGGCGAATCGCGCGCGCGCTCCGTTTCCCTTCACGCGCAGGAGGAAGACGGGAAGGAGGAGTACGGGAAACGACTTGAGGGCGATGCCGCACGCGAGCGCCAGCGCGGCCGCATCGTGCCGGTCCCGGTCGAAGGCACGGACGGCGAGCAGCACCATCAGGAGAGCGATGGAGTCGAACTGGCCGTGAAACCCACTCACCAGCACCGCGACCGGATGGAGCGCGTAGAGCCAGGCGGCAGGACGCGCGATGCCGCCCCGCTGCGCGTCCCAGCGCACGAGCAGGGCAACGATCGCGAGCTCGGCGGCGAGCACGGGCAGCTTCACGAGCACGGCGAAGGAAAGGCCGGAGTGGCGGGCCAGCCACTCGCAGCCGGCTTCGACCCAGACCCAGACCGGCGGATAGGGATAAAGGTGCTGCGCCTGGTACGGATCCCACGAGACGTCGAGCACGTGCGCGCCTACGCGACGGTAGCGGAGGACGTCGGCCACCACGCGGTCGGAGGCGAGGATCGCGGCCAGCCGCACCACGAATGCCACCGCGACCGGCGCCCACGGCTTCGCGTTCACGGCGGGTGCGGCGAAGGCGCCGGCGCCGCCGCCGGCGGGAGAACGTCGTCGAGTGCCCTGAGGATGACGCCCGTCGCGATGCGGTGCGCGATCTCGTTGGGATGCTCGTCGTCCGCGCCGTTCACCACCAGCACGTCCCCGCGCAGGCCGCGATACGCGGGCAGCAGGTCGACGACGCGCGCGCCCGCTTCGGCCGCCGCCTGCGCGATTCTCGCGTGCGCCTCGGCGAAGGGATAGCGGTCGTCGAGGGGATTCGCAAAGAGGGGGAAGATCGCGACCACGAACGGCACTCCACGCTGCCGGCACCAGGCGCCCATGGACTTGAGCGCGGCGCGGGCGGCGATCCATCCCGGCGCCTTGTCGTCGTACATCGACCGGTAGCCCGAGATCCGCCGCTGGTTCTCCCCCGTCGCCCAGAGCCGCGTGCGCACGAGGCGCAGCAGCGCCGACGGGCCGCCGGAGGGTGGGGGGTGCGTAAGCCAGTCCTCCGCGCGCTGGGCTTCCGCGGCCGCGGCGTCCTGGCTGTCGTTGAGCACGAACCCGAGGACGACCACATCCGGGCCGTAGGCCTCGCCTTCTTTTTCGAGCTGCGCCGCGTGATCGACGGTGGCCATTCCGGGAAGCGCCAGGTTCACGACCTCCCACGTCTCGTGGCGCCGGCGCGTGAGGGCGCGCTCGAGGCGCTGCGGGTACGCGTCCTCGAACTCGACGCTGGCGCCCCACGCGAACGAATCGCCGAGGGACAGGACGCGGCGCACGCCCGGGGGCTTCGGGATGGCCCGCGGCAGGTCGCGGTAGCCCTTCGCGTTGACGGGCCGCGCCGCGCGGCGGTTGGTGTCGACGGGCGCGTATCCCGTCGGTTGCGGCCGCCCGACGGCGAGGATGCGCACCGCGGCCTCGGCGGCGATCAGCACGAAGACGACGGCCGCCGCCAGCAACAGCATCTCGCCGCGCCGTGAGGATCTCGCCACGGCGGCCATGTTAAGGCACGAGCTGCTCGAAGAGCGTGCTCACGGTGCCGCGGCGGCGCTCGTTACAATCCGCCATGGGATCACGGCCGCCGCTGGCCAGGGTCGACGACGTGCGCGAGGAGCTGCGGCGCCTCGGCTATCTCGACCACGGCGTCGACCGCTTCGTCCTCGCCGGCGCGCGCTCGACCACGCCGCTCCGCGCCTCCGCCCGCGCCGCGGCGCGCGTGGGGCTGCTCGGGGGCGTGCTCTTCGGCGCCGCCTCGACGCTGGCCGCCGCGGGCATCGATCCCCGGCTCCGCGCCGAGCCACGCGACCTGGTCCTCCTTGCCCTGTACCTGACCGTGGTCCTGGGTGCGGTCATCGCCCTGGCCACGCTCGCCGCCGGCCTCGCCGCCTCCGCCATCGGATCCCGGCTCACTCGCCTGCCCCGTCCCACCATCACCCGCGACGCCGGACTCGCCCTGGCGACCCTGGGGCTCGCCTATCTCGCCCTCTGGTGGCATTCCCACGCGACGGAAATGTCCACGCCGCTTAAAATCGCCTCGCTCCTCGGCGGCGTCGCGTTGTGCGCGGCCCTCGGCCGCTTCGGGGCGCTGGCCGCGGTGGCCGTCCTCTCCGCGGGCGGCCTGGGCGCCGGCATTCCGCAGGCCAGCCTCTCGCGGCGCCACCTGATGCCGATGATCGCCGCGGTCGCGCTGGCGTTCGGGGCCGCGGTCGCTGCGGCGGCGGTGGTGGGCAGCGCTCCTCCTCCACCGCCCGTGGACTTCGCGGTGATCCCCACGGGCCTGGTGGTGCGCCTCGTCGGGATCGACGGCCTCGACCGGCGCTCCGCGGAGGAGATGATCGCGCGCGGCGAGATGCCCCACCTCCGTTCCCTGCTCGAGGCGTCCGCCCACGGTGCGCTGCGCGTGGAGCCGGAGCAGGTGCCGGCCATCGTGTGGACGACGATTGCCACCGGCCGCGGTCCCGCCGTGCACGGGATCCAGTCCGCGGGGGCGCGCCGGCTGCCGGGCATGACCACCCCCGTTCCCCTCGCCGATCGGACGCCGGTCTCCCGCGCGGTCGGAGCCGCCACCGATTTCCTCCGCCTCACGCGCACCCAACCCGCGAGCTCGGTCCTGCGCGGGGCCAAGGCGTTCTGGAACGTCGCCTCGGAAAAAGGGCTGCGGGTGCTGGTCGTGAACTGGTGGGCGACGTGGCCCGCGGATCGCGTCAATGGCCAGATCGTCACCGACCGCGCGCTCCTGAAGCTCGAGAAGGGCGGCGCCGCGGATCGCGAGACGCAGCCGGACGATCTTCTCGACCGGCTCCGCCCGCTGGCGGCGGCGGACGCGCCTCCGGATCGGGCGCGCCGCATCGACGGCTTCGCGGCGGCGGTGGCACGGACGCTCCATCACGGGGCACCCGCGGCCGACCTCGAAGCCGTATACCTCCCCGGCCTCGACATCGTCACCATGCAGCAGCTCGGGGACGTCTCGCCCGCGGCCGATGTGGCCGGGCTACACGCGCGAATGGACGTCGTGCGCGGCCATCACCACTACGTCGACGAGCTGCTCGGGGCCTTGCGCGCAGACATGCCGGCCAACGGCGTTCTCGTTCTGGTCGGCGATCCGGGCCGGCGGGCCCGGCAGGCGGGGACAGCGGAAGGGATCGTCGCGATTGCCGGTCCCGTCGCCGCCGTGGGCACGATCCCGGACGCGACCGAGCGCGACATCGCCCCCACCATCCTTCATCTCCTCGGGATGCCGGTGAGCGACGAGCTCGAGGGCCGCGTCCTCGAATCGGCCCTCTCGCCGGAGTTCCGCGCCGCCCACGCCGTCCGCCGCGTCGTGTCCTACGGCCTGCGCCCGCAGGGCCGGCGGCGGGAGAGCGCCTTCGATCGCGACATGCTGGAAGAGCTGAGGAGCCTCGGCTACATCCAGTGAGCTATTCCGCCGCGGCCTGCGGATAGACCTTCACCGCGTCAAAGCGGCGGAGCAGCACCTGCCCCGGATCGAACCCGCGCGGCTTGCTGACGTCGGCGACGCGGCAGACGTGCACCTCGACCTTCCCCTTCGCGCCACGGGCCTTCGAATGAAAGGCCGCGAGCTCCGCCGCCCGCACCAGCACCGGGCGCGGCAGCGCATCGAGGCCTTCCGGATTGCGCACCACCACGTGGCTCCCCGGCGGCCCGGAGACGTGCAGCCAGAAGTCCCGCGGCTCGGCGATGCCGAAGGTGAGCGCGTCATTGTCGGCGTCGCCCTTCCCGATGAGGATCTCGAACCCGAGGAACTTCTCCGTGCGGTGGCCCTTGCCCTTGCTCCCCATCCCGAGGTGGATGCTACAGTGCCGGCTCTGCCCATGAAGGACTTCGACCTCGATCCCGAGGAGGTGCGGCGGCTGGGCCGTCTGGCCGCGGATTGCGTCGCCGAGCATCGCGCGCTCCTCACCGACCGCCCGGTGTTCGGCAAGGTCGGAACCGACGCCTCCACGTTCGACATCCCGCTCCCGGAGAGCGGCCGCCCCGCGGACGAGATCATCGCCTTCGTGCGCGAGCACGTGATGCCGCGGCCGATGGGCAACTCGCACCCGCGCTTCTTCGGCTTCATCAATTCGACCGCGGACCCGCTCGGCACCGTGGCCGACTACCTCGCCTCGGCGATGAACCCGAATTGCTGGGGCGGCGACCACGCGGCAATCCACGTCGAGAACCGCGTCGTGCGCTGGCTCTGTGAGCTCATGGGCTTTCCCGAAGGCGCGCAGGGCATCCTGGCCTCCGGCGGATCGATGGCGAACTTCAACGCGCTCGCCGCCGCCCGCCGCGCGATGACGCCGGGCAACGTCCGTGAAGACGGCCTCGGCGCCGGGCCGCGCCTCGTGGTCTACGCCTCCGACCAGGTCCATTCCTGCGTGGACAAGGCGGTCGATCTCCTCGGCATCGGGACGCGGTACCTGCGCAAGATCCCCTGCGACGACGCGTTCCGCCTGCCCATGGACGCCCTGGCGCGCGCCGTCGCGGAAGACCGCCAGGCGGGGTTGCGGCCGGCGATCGTCGTCGGCAACGCGGGGACGGTGAACACCGGCGCCATCGATCCCCTGAGCGCGATCGCCGACTTCTGCGCGCGGGAAAAACTCTGGTTCCACGCCGACGGCGCGTACGGCGCGATGGCACGGCTGGCGCCCTCGGTGGCCGCGGGGTTCGCGGGCATCGAGCGCGCCGACTCCATCGCCGCCGATCCGCACAAGTGGCTGTACGTGCCGTACGAAGCCGGCGCCACGCTGGTCCGAGAGGGGCATCGCCTGGCCGACGCCTTCCGCAAGTTCCCCGAGTACCTCGCGTCCGATCCGGACAGCCCGTTCCCCGGCCCGGCGTGGTTCGCGGAGCGCGGCCCGGAGCTGTCGCGCGGCTTCAAGGCGCTGAAGGTCTTCATGGGCCTGCTGCGCCACGGGCGCTCCGGCTATGCGGCGGCGATCGAGCGCGACATCGGTCTCGCCCGCTTCCTCTCCGAAGCCGTCGACCGCCGGCCCGAGCTCGAACGGCTGGCCCCGACGACGCTGTCGATCGTGAACTTCCGCTTCCGCGCCCCCGGCGCCTCCGCGGAGCGCGTCGACGCGATCAACCGCCAGATCGTCAACCGTCTGGTGGGGAGCGGATCGTTCTTCCTCGCGCCCACGATCCTGAAGGGCCGCGCGTCGCTGCGGGTGTGCATCGTCAACTTCCGGACCCGCGAGGAAGACTTGCAATTCCTCGTCGACGAGGCCTGCCGGGTCGGCGCCGAGCTCGCACGCTAGAACGAAGACGCCGCTGACCGACCGCGCGATCCTGTACGCGGCCGCGTTCCTGCGCGCGATCGCGACCGCGATGATGGCCGTCCTCCTCGGCCTGCATCTGGCCGAGCGCGGGCTGGACACGGCGGCGGTCGGCATTGTCGTCGCCGCGGGGCTTTTCGGCGCGGCCACGGCGAGCCTCGTGGTGACGCTGGCCAGCGACCGCATCGGCCGCCGCCGCGCCCTCGTCCTCCTGACTCTCCTCGGCGTCACCGGGGCGGTGATCGCCTCCGTGGTGGCCACGCCGCTCGCCATCGGCATCGCCGCCTTCGTCGGGATGCTGAACGGTATGGGACGGGATCGCGGCGCGGCGCTGATCCTCGAGCAGGCGGCGCTTCCCGCGACCACGACCGATGCGGAGCGGACGGGGGTCTTCGCGCGTTACAACGTCCTCCAGGACGGGGGGCATGCGCTCGGCAGCCTCGTCGCCGGTCTGCCCGCCCTCGCCCATCACTCCTTCGCGGTCTACGTCCTCCTGCTCGCGGCTGCCCTTCCCTTGTACCTCCGGCTGTCGTCACGCGTGGAGGGCGCGGGCGCCGTCCGCCAGCGTCTCTCACCGGCGTCGCGGCCCATCGTCGTGAAGCTGTGCGCGCTTTTCGCTCTCGACAGCCTCGGCGGGGGATTCCTCACCACGGCGCTGGTCGCGCTCTTCTTTCACGCCCGCTTCGGCATCGACGCGGGCGGCCTCGGCCTTCTCTTCTTCGGGGCCCGGGCCGCCAATGCCGTCTCGCACATCGTGGCCGCGCGGCTGGCCGCCCGCTTCGGCCTCGTGAACACGATGGTGTTCACCCACATCCCGTCGAGCCTGCTGCTGGCCACGGTGCCCTTCGCGCCGTCGTTCCCCGTCGCCGCCGCGCTCTTCCTGCTGCGCGAGGGACTGGTGGAGATGGACGTGCCGACGCGGCAGTCCTACGTGATGGCGGTCGTCCGTCCCGAGGAGCGCACGGTCGCCTCGGGCGCGACCCACCTCGTGCGGCTGGCCGCGTGGGCGGTCGCTCCCGCGTTCGCGGGCCTCTTCACGAAGGATGGGTCGGGCGCGGCGCCGTTCGTCATCGGCGCGACGATGAAGATCGCCTACGACGTGCTGCTGTACACGGCGTTCCGGCGCGTGCGCCCGCCCGAGGAGGCGGGCACGGCGCCGGTCACTTCACGTCCGTGACCTTGCCCCCTACGAACGTCACCGTGAAGCCGTCGTAGGTCCAGAGCGTCTTCGCGCCAAACGCCACCTTCTTCTGCGGCTCGCCGAGCGAGCGCACGACCTGGGCCGCGGTCATCCCGGGCTTGATCTCGACGCCGCTCGGATCGCTTGCGGCGGGGGCGGCCGCGGAGATGGACCCCGAGACGGCACGCGCGGGCTCCGAGCGCACGGAGGCCGGCTCGCGCGTCGTGGCCGGGCGGCTCGGCTCGCGCGGCGGGTCGGCCGACCGGCCCGCCCACCGATTGGGCGGGGCGAGGCTCAGCTGCACGATCCGCCGCTGCTTGTTGCGCTCGACCTCCATCGTGTACCGCGCGCCCGGAGTGTCCGTCCACCAGCTGTAGACGCGCGCGCCCATCTGGTCGGTGCCCTTCTCGCCGTCGATGGCGCGAATGCGATCGCCCACCTGCAGGCCCGCCTCTTCCGCCGGGCTCCCCGGCGCGATCGCCGTCACCTCGAGGCCGTCGCCGCGGATGAGCATCTTGTACTTGGCCTTGTGGTCGAAGCCGGCCTGGGGCCGGTTCGGCCGCAGGGCGTCGAGGTCCTGGCCGATGCGCCCGGCGATCTTCGCCGCGAGCTCCTTGGCCACGTTGTTGAACTGCGCGTTGTCGTCGCGGGTCGAGCCCGGTCCCTGGCTGTACGTCGTGTCGGCGTCGATGCGATCGCGGCTGCCCCCGATCTGGAGGCTCGCGCTCGCGGTGTAGCGATGGTTGATCGTCACCTCGCCCTTCTTGTTGGTGGACCGCGACGTCTCCGTGCGCTCGCGGCGGTCGACGGTCACCTGCACCTCGGGCTCGCGATCGACGACGCGCAGCCAGCGCATCTTCTGGAGCTCGCGCTCGACGTCGCGCGCGGTCGCGTCGACATCGCCCGTGGACGCGCTCGACATCATCCGGCCGAATCCGCGCTCGCTGGCGAGCGCCGAGGAGATGTGCACGGACACGGGCGCGGTGTCGGCCGCGGCGACCAGGGAACCGGTGCCGAGGGCCACGGCAAGGACGGGGACGACCGCCGATCGGAACATGCCAACCTCCTGTACGGACGAGGAGGATAGCGCAGAGTTGGCACGCCGTGTGCAACATCGGGGGCACGGACGCCGAGTCCGCTGAAAACAACCACTCGGGCTTCAGCCCCCGAGAAAGCGAGGTCGGAATGGCGCGGAAGTTCTTCGACAACCTCCTCGAGTCGGGTGACCAGAAGAAGGGGCGCCGTGCCCTCACGCTGCCGGTTTCCATCGCGGTCCACGTCCTGGTGCTGATCGCGCTGGTGGTCGTTCCCCTCATGTCCATGAGCGACCTGCCGGAGCCGGTGGGCGATTCCTCGGTGCGCGCCTTCTTCGTGGATTCGGCGCCGCCCCCGCCCCCGCCGCCGCCTCCTCCGCCCCCGCCGGCCGCGGCCCCCAAGGCCCAGACGGTGCAGCCGAAGGTGGAGCCGAAGGTCGAGAATCCCAAGGTCGAGCCCGAGACGCCGAAGTTCACCGCTCCCATCGAGACGCCCAAGGAGGCCCCTAAACAGGAGGCGGCCGACCTGGGCCAGGCCGGCGGCGTGGCGGGTGGCGTCCCCGAAGGCGTCCCCGGTGGTGAAGAAGGCGGCGTGGTCGGCGGCGAAATCGGCGGCGTCAAGGGTGGCGTGGTCGGCGGCACCCAGGGCGGCGTCATCGGCGGCGAGCTCGGCGGCGTCGAGGGCGGCGTGACCAAGCCCGAGCCCGAGGTGCCCAAGGGCCCCGTGCGCGTCGGCGGCCAGGTGAAGGCGCCGCGCAAGCTGAAGGACGTTCCGCCGCGGTATACCGACCTCGCCCGCGAGGCGCGGGTATCGAGCGTCGTGATCCTGGAGGCGGTGATCGGGACCGACGGCCGCGTGGATCGCGTCAAGGTCCTGCGCGGCCATCCGCTGCTGAACGACTCGGCCATCGAGGCCGTCAAGCAGTGGGTCTACAGCCCGACCACGCTCAACGGAACGGCGGTGCCGGTCATCATGACCGTGACCGTCAACTTCAAGATCGAGTAACCGGGGCCGGGGGGTGCTGCGCCGCACCCCCGTCAGAACGCGAGTCCGGTGCGGAAGTAAACGCGCGCGCCACGCGCATCCGAGAAGCCGTGGGCGATCCCCGTCGTGAACGTGAAGCCCAGCCCGGGGCCTCCGCTCAGATCCATCCCCAGCGCCGCTCCCGCCCCGACTTT
>JANMPI010000025.1:0-12906 GCA_031369785.1 Acidobacteriota bacterium | reverse complement strand
CACGTGCGTCGGGCACAGTATCGCTAAGTCGCGGGGCGCCGCGCGGTCCTTCCTCGGCTTGCCAATCTCCTCGACCACCAACGGCGCCTGGGCCGTCTCGTCCTTGAGCCGCGCGAAGCGGACGGGCTCCCCGCCGCCGCGCGCCGACTCGAGCGCCTTGTCGTGCCGGGAAGCGTTCTTGCGGATGACCCTGTTGGCAGCGTCGAGGATCGGCTCCGTGGAGCGGTAGTTCGTCTGCAGGCGCACGACCTTCGCCCCTTCGAAGTCGTGGTGGAAGCCGAGGATCTTCCGGATGTCCGCGCCGCGCCAGCCGTAGATCGACTGGTCGTCGTCGCCCACGACGCAGACGTTGCGGTGCCCGCCCCCGATGTGGGTGACGATCTCGTACTGCGCGTGGTTCGTGTCCTGGTACTCGTCGACCAGCACGTACCGATAGCGCTTGCGATAGGCATCGCGCACGCTCGCGTGGTCGCGGAGGAGGCGCACGGCCTCGAGCAGCAGGTCGTCGAAGTCGAGCGACCGCGTGCGGGCGAGGAACTCGCGGTAACGCTGCCATACCGAGCCCACGAGCTGGTCACGGCCCCCGGTGCCGGCCTCGAGGAATCCCTCCGCCGTCTCCATGCGGTTCTTGGCCAGCGACATCCGCGCCATCACCGCCGATGGATGCATCGCCGTCTCGTGGACGCGCAGCTCGCGCATCGCGGCCTTGACCGCGCTCAGCTGGTCGGACGCGTCGCAGATCGTGAACTTTCGCGGCAAGCCGATGGCGTGGCCGTGCTCCTTCAGCACGCGCACGCAGAAGGAGTGGAACGTGCCGACGGTGATCTCCTTCGCCCGGGGGCCGACGAGGGCGGCGACGCGCTCCCGCATCTCGCCCGCCGCCTTGTTGGTGAACGTGACGGCCAGGATGCTCGCCGGATCGATGCCCAGGGAGACGAGGTACGCGATGCGGGTGGTGATGACCCGCGTCTTGCCGGTCCCCGCGCCGGCGAGAACGAGCAGCGGCCCGTCGATGATCGACACCGCCTCCCGCTGCGACGGATTCAGGGACGAGAGGAGAGTGGCGTCGCCGCCGGGCCGGATGCGAATCGCTGGTGGGGAGGAAGGAGCCTGGGGTGCCAAGTGGGAGTCCGTCAGTGTATCAGTGTAGAAATGCCCATGAAGGTCATCCTCTTCGGCGCCTCGGGCATGGTCGGCCAGGGCGCGCTCCGCGAGTGCCTCTTCGATCCCGGCGTCGAGCGCGTGCTCACGGTCGTGCGCACGGCGACGGCCCGGCCCCACGAGAAGCTGCGCGAGCTCGTCGTTCGCGACTTCCATGATTTCTCCGCCGTCGAAGGCGACCTCGCCGGCTACGACGCCTGCTTCTTCTGTCTGGGGGTCGCCTCGGCCGGGCTCGACGAGGGCGCCTATGCCCGCATCACGTACGACGTGACCGTCGCCGCCGCGTCCACGCTCGCCCGGTTGAACCCCGGATCGACGTTCATCTTCGTGTCGGGGGCGGGAGCGGACAGCACCGAAGCCGGCCGCGTCATGTGGGCGCGCATCAAGGGCAAGGCGGAGAACGCCGTGCTGCGCATGCCGTTGAAGGCCAGCTACGTGTTCCGCCCGGCGTTCATCCAGCCGATGCACGGCATCACGTCACGGACGCGCCTGTACCGCGTCCTCTATCGCGTCCTGGGTCCGGTCGTTCCGGCGCTGCGCGCGCTCTTCCCGCGCCACGTGACGACCACCGAGCAGATCGGCCGCGCGATGCTGAACGTGGCCCGCCGGGGAGCGCCGAAGCGCATCCTCGAAAGCGCGGACATCCGCGAGGCCGGCGCCGCCGCGACCGGCGCCTAGGGCGCGTTCCGCTCCAGCCAGCCCGCGATCACGGGGAGGACACGCTCACGGACCCGGATCCGGTCGTTGATGTTCACGGCGGCGGTATCGGTGGACCGCCGCGAGCGGGCGTCCACGTGCGCGGCCGCGTACGCGCTCAGCTTCCCGAGCATGGCCGGATCCGCGGATCGGCCGGCGATGCCCGCGAAGTACCGGCTGCGCGAGGTGGCGTCGAGCCTTTCCTCGAGCTCCTTCATGTGCGCCACGGCGAAGTCGAAGGCGAGGTCCGGATGCTCGGCGGCGACGCGCGAGATCATCTCCGCGCTGTTGGTCGCCCCCGGCTCGGCGGTGAGGGCCAGGTCGAGGGCCTGCCGCGCGAGTGCCTCGTCCTCGGTCGACGAGAGCATGAAGTAGAGCTGATCCTTCACGATCGGCGCCGTCTCCGCGCGCGCGGCCGCGTGGAGCCGATCCCAGGTGGCGGAGTCGGCGTGGCGGGCGACGACGCCCAGCACCGTCTTGCGCAGCGCCGCGGGCAGGGACGAAGGATCGTCCGGAGCGCCGTACCGGCGGCGCGCCTCCTCGACGACCGCACGGTCGCCGAGGACGCCCAGGGCATTGATGAGCGTGTTGCGCAGGATGGCGGAAGTCGCCGGCTCGCCTTCCGCCGCGTTCCATCCCACGCGGGCGAGGACGGGGGCGAGACGCGCGATCGCGTACTTGCGGAACGTCTCCCGCCGCGCATCGCCGCGGGCGTACTCGTCGATGGCGGTGAACGTGTCCGCGATCTCTCCCCACACCTGCGGGTCGGCATCGTCGGGGGTGGCGGCGGCGAGGGTGAGGACATCCGACGCCGGCTGCCGGCCCGTGCTCCCGAGCGCCCAGGTGTCGGCGAGGATGCCGAGCTGATCCACGGGCGCGAGGCGCGCATAACCCGCGGCCAGGCGCGCGAATTGCGCCGGGGTGTAGAGCGTGCGGTAGTAACCGGTCTGGCCCGCGTTCACGATGACGGGATCGCAGCCGCGCACGGTCACGGTGGACGCACCCCCCGAGACGAGGGTGCGAACAGGGTCGGACGAGCCCAGTGATCGGGCGATGACGGGAACGCGCCACGCGAGGGGCTTCTTGTCCGCCTGGTCCCGGCTGAACTCGCCCTGGGTGAGCGCCAGCGTGGACTTTCCCGCCGCGCACGTCGGGTCGCCCACCGTGATCAACGGGACGCCGGGCTGCAAGGTGAAGTCATGGGCGATGGCGGTGATGGGCTTTCCGGCCGCGGCCTCGATCTCGCGCCACAGGTCGTCCGAGACGGTGTTCCCGTAGGCGTGACGCTGCATGTAGCGCCGCACGCCGGTGCGCCAGGCGTCGGGGCCGACGTAGCCCTCGATCATCCGGATCACCGCCTGGCCCTTCTGGTAGGTGATCGCGTCGAAGGCCTGGCTCGCCTGCTCGACGGTCTCGATGTGCTGGACGACCGGGTGCGTGGTCGCGATCGCGTCGCGCGCCATCGCCTCGTCGCGCGCGCCCACCGTCGCGAGCTCGGTGTGCCATTCCGGGTGGAGCTTCTCCGTGGTGCGGCCCGCCATCCACGACGCGAAGCCTTCGTTCAACCAGAGATCGTCCCACCACGCCATCGTCACCAGGTCGCCGAACCACATGTGCGCCATCTCGTGGGCGGCGACGGAGAAGATGTTCTGGCGGTCCTTCTCCGTGGAGATCGACGGGTCCACCAGCAGCACGTACTCGAAGGTCAGGATCGCGCCCCAGTTCTCCATGGCCCCGAAGAACTGGCTGCGGCCGGGGGCGGCGATGTTGTCGAGCTTGGGCAACGGATAGGGCACGGCGAAGTAGTCGTTGTACTCGGGGAGAACGGCCGCCGCGGAGTCCAGCGCGAACGCGGCCTGGCTGCGCAGTCCCTTCTGCATCACGATCCCGATCTCCGTCGCCCCCACGCGGGTAGTGATCCGCTCGAAATCTCCGAGGGCGAAGAAGAGCAGGTACGTCGACATCTTCGGCGAGCGCGCGAAGCGGACGCGCACCTTTCCGTTGCCGAGGTCGCTCCGCTCCGCCACCGGCATGTTGCTGACCGCCATCTTGTCCGCGGAGACCGTCGCCTCGAGGTCGAACGTGGCCTTGTAGGCCGGCTCGTCCCAGGACGGGATCAGGCGGCGCGCGTCGGAGTTCTCGAACTGCGTGAACAGCCCGCGCTTCCGTCCCTGCGGCGTATCGTAGTCGACGGCGAAGAGGCCCACGGCCTGGGTGCCGATGCGGCCCGCGTACTCCAGGTCCAGCCGATACCCGCCGCGCCGCAGCGGCCGGCCCCACGTGAAGGTCGCCGTCTGCGCGGTGGCGTCGACGTCGACGCGCGGCGCCTCGCGGGCCGTGCCCCCGGCGGCCGGGGTCAGGCGCACGGTGGTGAAGGTCAGATCGATGGCGTTGAGCGTGATCGCCGGCGTCGGCCGCAGCACCTCGATCGCGATCCCGGCCTTGCCCGCGAACGTGAGCGCGCCCGCATCCGGGGTCAGCGCGATCGCGTAGTGCGTGGGACGGACGGTGCGCGGCAGCTGCGTGGTGATGGCGGGCGGCGCCTTCGCCGCCGCGGCCCGTGGCGCGGCGGCGGCGGGAAGGGCGGTTGATGCGCCGAGGACCAGGACCGCGGCCGCGGCCCGATTCAATGAGCTGCACATTCGTGGAATGACCTCTGCGCCGATGATATCCTTTGCTGTTGCCGACCGAGCCGCTCCCCTCTTCTTCAACACCTTCGGAGTCAATGCACCACCTTTCCCTCTCGCACCGCGCGTTCGCGCGTGTCCCGGGACGCTCCCTCGTCGTCCTTCTGGCCGCTTTGGCCGCCGCCTGCGGAGGCGGCAAGCCGGCCGGGCCTCCCGGGGGCGCGCCGGCGATGCCGGTCGAGGTCGTGACCCTGGTCGAACGGCCGGTGGAGCAATCGACCGAGTTCGTCGGCACCGTGAAGTCGCGCCGCTCCACCACCGTCCAGCCGCAGGTCGAGGGCTTCGTCACCCGCATCCTCGTCCGCTCCGGCGACCGCGTGCGGCCGGGGACGGCGCTCATGATGATCGACGCCGGCATGCAGCAGGCGGCCGTGGCCAGCCTCGAGTCGCAGCGCGCGTCGCGTCAGGCCGACCTCCAGTACGCGCAGCAGCAGGCCGCGCGGATGAAGACGCTCCACGACGCGGGCGCGGCCAGCACGGCGGAGATGGAGCAGGCGCAGACCGGCCTTTCCACCAGCCGGGCCCAGGTCGCGGCCGCGGATGCGCAGATCCGCGAGCAGCGCGTGGCCCTCGCCTACCACCGCGTGACCGCCCCGACGGGCGGCGTGGTGGGCGACATCCCGGTGCGGGTCGGCGACAGCGTGACGCGCTCGACGGTCCTGACCACGATCGACCAGAACGCGGGCAACGAGGTCTACGTCAACGTGCCCGTCCAGCAAGCGCAGAAGCTCCGCCTCGGCCTGCGCGTCGATCTCGTGGACGAGGGCGGACAGGTCCTGGCCTCCGCGCCGGTCTCCTTCGTTGCGCCCTCCGTGGATCCCGCAACGCAGTCCGTCCTCGCCAAGGCGGTCCTCGGCGATGCCGGCGTCTTCCGGCCGGAGCAGTTCGTGCGCGCGCGGATCGTGTGGACCGAGGCGCCGGCCCTGACCGCTCCCGTGGTTGCGCTCAACCGCATCAACGGGCAGTTCTTCGCCTTCGTGGCCGAGGCGGGCGAGGGCGGCAAGACAGTGGCCCGGCAACGCGCCGTCGAGGCCGGCGCCATCGTCGGCAACGACTACGTCGTCCGCTCCGGGCTCAAGGCCGGCGAGCGCCTGATCGTTTCCGGCGTGCAGAAGATCCGCGACGGCGCCCCGGTTGCCATCGGCGCGCCGGCCGCGGGGCCGGCGAAGAGCTAGGGTCGATGTTCTCCGACACCTTCATCCGCCGGCCGATCCTCGCCACCGTCTGCTCGCTGGTCATCATCCTCGCCGGCGCCATCTGCATCCCCCTGCTGCCCATCGCCCGCTATCCGCAGCTCGCTCCGCCTTCGGTGTCGATCACGTCCTTCTACACGGGCGCCAACGCGCAGGCCGTGGAGAGCGCGGTCACGACACCGCTCGAACAGGTCGTGAACGGCGTCGAGGGCATGACGTACATGCAGTCGTCGAGCACGAACAGCGGCGTCTCCACGATCAACGTCTTCTTCGACATCGGGCGCGATCCCGACCTCGCCGCCGTCGACGTCCAGAACCGCGTGAACCAGACCCTCGGCCGCCTGCCCGCCGACGTCCGCACGTCGGGCGTCACGGTGACCAAGAACTCGTCCGGGTTCATGGGCGGGCTCGGCTTCTTCTCCAGGGACAACCGCTACACCGCGCAGTTCATCAGCAACTATCTCGACCTCTACGTGCGGGACGCGATCAAGCGCGTGCCCGGGGTGGGCAACGTCATCATCTTCGGCGAGCGCAAGTACGCCATGCGCCTGTGGCTCGACCCCGCGCGGCTGGCCGCCCGGCGCATCACCGCCAGCGACGTGGTGAACGCGCTCCGGGAGCAGAACCTCCAGGTCGCCGCCGGCGCCCTCGGCGACGCGCCCGCGGCCGACGACCAGGCCTACACCTTGAGCGTGCGCGCGCTCGGCCGCCTGACCGAGGTCTCGCAGTTCGAGAGCGTGGTGGTCAAGGCCGGGGACGGAGCGGCGCTCGTGCGCGTCCGCGACATCGGGCGTGTGGAGCTCGGCGCCGAGACCTACTCCGCGAACCTGCGCTTCGTCGGCCTCGAGGCGTCGGGAATGGGCATCCAGCTCCTGCCCTCCGCCAACGCGCTGCAGGTGTATCAGGGCGTCATGAAGGAGATGGCGCGCCTCCAGCCGAACTTCCCGCCCGGCCTGGAGTGGCGCCTCGCCTTCGACAACGTCGGCGTCGTCCGGGAGTCGATCAAGGAAGTGCTGGTGACGCTGCTGGAGGCCATCACCCTCGTGATCCTGGTGATGTTCCTCTTCCTCCAGAACTGGCGCAGCACCCTCATTCCCGCGATCACGATCCCGGTGTCCCTCATCGGCACCTTCGCCTTCGTGAAGCTGTTCGGCTTTTCCATCAACACCCTCACCCTCTTCGGGATCGTCCTCGCCACCGGGATCGTGGTCGACGACGCCATCGTCGTGATCGAGAACATCGAGCGTCACATGCGCGAGGAGCACAAGTCGGCCTTCGATGCCGCGATCGACGCGATGCGCGAGGTCTTCAGCGCCGTGGTGGTCATCGGCCTCGTGCTGGTGGCGGTCTTCGTGCCCGTGGCCTTCTTCCCGGGCACGACCGGCCGCCTCTACCAGCAGTTCTCGCTCACCATTGCCTTCGCGGTCGTCCTCTCGGTGTTCAACGCCGTGACCTTCACTCCCGCGCTGGCCGCGGTGCTCCTCGAGAAGGAGAGCCACACCCACGGCCGCTTCTTCAACGGCGTGAACCGAATCATCGACCGCGGGACGGACGGCTACGTGAGGCTCCTGAAGGCGTCGCTGGGCGCGCGCGGGCTGATGCTCGGCCTCTTCGCGGTGGGACTGGGGCTGACGTTCTGGCTCTTCAAGGCCGTGCCGTCGGCGTTCGTGCCCGACGAGGACGAGGGGTACTTCATCACCGTCATCCAGGCCCCGGCGGGCGCATCGCTCCAGTACACGACCAACGTCGCGAAGCAGGTGGAAGCGATCCTCTTCAAGGACCCGGACATCCAGGCCGCGTTTTCCGTCGTCGGATTCAGCTTCAGCGGCGCGGCCCCCAACAACGGCCTCATCTTCACGAGGCTCAAGGATTATTCGCAGCGCAAGGGCAAGAACCATTCGCTGGCCGCGGTGCTCGGGCGCGTGCGCGGCCCCATGATGGGCACGCCCGGCGCGCTCGTGATCCCCTTCGCGCCCCCGGGGATCCAGGGCCTCTCGACGTTCGGCGGCTTCCAGTACGAGCTCATCGACCAGACCGGCGGTGACATCTCCGGGCTCGCGGACACGGCCGCGGCCCTCGCCGCGCAGGCCAACAAGAGCGGGCGCGTGGTCGGGCTCTTCTCCAGCTTCCGCGCCAACGATCCGCAGCTCGTGGTCGACCTCGACCGGGACAAGGCGCGGTCCTTGAACCTGCCGCTGCGCGAGGTCACGGACGCGCTCAACGTCTTCCTGGGCTCCGCCTACGTCAACGACTTCGACTTCAACAACCGCGCCTACCGCGTCTACGTCCAGGCCGACCAGCAATATCGCGCGGGGCCGAACGACCTCCGCCAGCTGTACGCGCGCGCGACCGACGGATCGATGGTCCCGCTCGACAGCGTGGTCCGGCTGCGCGAGACGGTGGCCCCGCAGGTCATCAGCCACTTCAATCTCTTCCGCTCGGCGGAGATCAACGGGGCCGCCGCACCCGGCGTCAGCTCCGGCGAGGCCTTGAAGGCGATGGAGCAGATCTCGCGCGAGAACCTGCCGCCCGGGTTCGACTTCGCGTGGGCCGGGCAGTCCCTCGAGGAAATGAAGGCGGGCTCGCAGGCGGTCTTCATCTTCGCCCTCAGCCTGACCCTCGTATACCTCGTCCTCGCCGCCCAGTACGAGAGCTGGGTGCTCCCGCTCATCATCCTGCTCGGCGTTCCCCTGGCCGTCATCGGCGGGCTGGGGGCGCAGATGCTGCGGGGGCTCTCCAACGACGTCTTCTGCCAGGTCGGGCTGGTGATGCTGATCGGCCTCGCGGCCAAGAACTCGATCCTGATCGTGGAGTTCGCGGAGCAGCTGCGGGAGCGCGGGATGCCGATCCTCGACGCCGCCATCGAGGCCGGCCGCATCCGCCTGCGCCCGATCCTGATGACTTCCTTCGCGTTCATCCTCGGGGTCATGCCCCTCGCCGTCGCGACGGGCGCGGGCGCCGGGGCGCGCAACTCGGTCGGCACGGCGGTCGCGGGCGGCATGCTCGCGTCGACCTTCCTGTCCATCTTCTTCATCCCCGTCCTCTACGTCGTGATCCGCACGCTCGCTCCCGGCAAGGTGCGCCGCCACGCCGAGCCGACGCCGGTCGCGCTCACGGAGGGCCCCGCCCATGTCTAGGCACGCGGCGGCCCTCCTCTTGATGCTGGCCGCGGCGGCGCCCGCCCTGGCGCAAGCCCCCGATCCGGTCGGGGAGGGCGTTCGCCCGGTCGTGGAGCGGGTGACGTTCGACGAGGCGGTCCGGCGCGCGGTGGAGCGCAACCCCACCGTCGGCCAGGCGGAGGTGGCGATCCGGCGCACGCAGGCGCTCCTCGACCAGGCGCGGTCGGTGTTCCGTCCCACCGTGAGCGGCACCGTGGGGACCACCGTTCTCGATGCCGCCCGCGGCTTCGACGGCAACATCACCCAGCCGCGCACGCAGACGAGCTTCGGCGCCACGGCGTCGTACCCGATCCTCGCCGCGTCGCGCTGGGCGCAGGCGCGGCAGGCGTCGGACCAGGTCGGCATCGCCCGTATCTCCGCCGAGGAGACGCGAAGAGGGGTGGCGCTGCTGGCCGCCGAGTCCTATCTCGCCGTGGTCCTGACCGAGCGGCAGCGCGAGATCGCGTTACGCAACCGCGAAACCGCGCGCGCGCTCGAGGAGTACGCGCGCACCCGCCTCGAAGCCGGCCAGGGCAGCCGCCTCAACCACGTCCGCGCGTTGCAGGAGAAAGCCGCCATCGAAGGGCTCGTGCAGCAGTCCGAGCTGTCCGTCCGCCAGGCCCAGGAAGCGCTGGGGATCGCGATCTTCGCCGAGGGCCCGGTGGACGCCGCGGGCGATCCCGAGATCCGCCCCGGCGCCGCGCCCGCCGATGACTCGTCGTGGCTGGCGCAGCGCCCCGACGTGCGCCTGTTCAAGGCCCAGGTCGCGGCCGCGGACCGCGTGGTGAGCGACACATGGAAGTCGTGGCTGCCGACCGCGGCCGTCGCCTTCAGCCCGCAGTACGTGACCCCGGCGGGCTTCTTCGAGCCCGCGAGCACGTGGCGCGCCTTCGTCCAGCTGCAGGTGCCGATCTACGACGGCTCCCTCGGGGCGGCGCGCCGGCTGCGCATCGCCGACCGCGAGAGCGCGCAGCTGCGTCTGGACGCGGCGCAGACGCAGGCGCGGTCCGAGGTCCGGTTCGCGCACGAGGCGGTGGAGCGCCACGAGAGGATCGTCACCGCCAGCCGCTCCGCGGCGGAGAACGCGCGCGAAGCCTTGCGCATCACGGAGATCGCGTACAAGGCGGGCGCCACGACCAACGTCGAGGTCGTGCAGGCCCAGCAGACGGCCCGCAACGCGGAGGTGCAGGCGGCCCTCGCCGAGGACCGCCTGCGTCAGGCAAGGCTGGATCTGCTGGTGGCCCGGGGACAGTTCCCGTAGGCGCTACCGATTCGTGTTCCGGTACTCCGCGCTGTCGCGCAGGGCCTGGACCAGGCGGTCCTCCGTCCACCCATCGCGGAGGATCTTGGCCGTGTAGTCCGCCAAACCGGCCGCGTCCGGCTCGCGGTTGAGGACGGACTGGTACGCGCGGCGCACCATCGCGTTCGCGTCGGTCTCGCTCATCGAGCCACGGAGCGCTCCCCCGCGGATCGCCGCTCCGCGCGTCGCCCGCCGCTCCTCGCTCCGCGCGAGAACGGTCCGCAGGTCGTGGTATTCCCACCCGTTCTCGATGACCTGCCGGCGGTACTCGGCGAGCCCCTCCGGATCCGGCTCCCGGTGCAGCACGTCCATGTACGCGCGGCGGATGATGCGGTCGGCGGACGCGGTGCGGCCCGTCGCCGACGCGTATTCCGAGCTGTTGCGCAGCGCGTCGCGGACGTCCTGCTCGGACCATCCCTCGCGCACCATCTTCTCGCGGTAGTTTCGCAGCCCTTCGGGATCGGGTTCGCGGCCCAGGATGTCCTGGTAGGCGTCGCGGATCGCGGCCACGGGCCTGGTCCCGCTGGTGTCGTTCCTGTACTTCCGATAGTCGGTCCGCGCGGCCAGGTCCTGGCGGACGTCCTGCTCCGACCACCCGTTGCGGATCATGAGCGTCCGGTAGCGGACCAGCTCACGCGCGGACGGCGCGCGGCCCACCGCGGAGCGGAAGGACCGGACGATCGCCGCGTCGGCGCCGCCGAGCTGAGCGAGGACGGTCTGCTGTGCGAGAGCCGCGCCGGAGCCGGCGAGGGCGATCGTGCCGGCCAGGGCGACCGTGATGAATTTCATGCGCATCCTCCTCGTGATTTCCTACCCGACCAGTATGGCTTGCCTCAGCCGATGCGGGACTGGACGGCGCGCAGGTTCCCCACCTGCCGGCGGTCGCCGCGCTCGATGCGCGCCGCCGCGGCGCGGATTCTCGCCGAGCGATCGGACGCCGGCGGGTGGCTGCTGAAGAAGCTCGCTACCGCGTTTGGGTTGCTGCGCTTCTGCGCCTGCAGCAGGTCGAAGAACGTGGCCATGGCCATGGGGTCGTACCCGGCGCGCGCCATCATCCGCGCCCCGACGCTGTCCGCCTCGTACTCGGCGTTGCGGCTGAACTTCAGGAAGGCCGCGTTCAGCCCCACGGCGCCGATGATCTGCTCCGGCAGACCCATGCGGCGGTTCCGCCCCCCGAGGACCTGCGCGAGCACCCCGATCCCCGCCTGCGCGCCGTAAGCCTTGGTCGCCTGCTCGGTGCCATGCCGCTCCGCAACGTGCGCGATCTCGTGGGCGAGCACCCCCGCGAGCTCGTCCTCGCTGCGCACCGCGCTGATGAGGCCGCTGTTCACGTAGATGAACCCGCCGGGGAGCGAGAACGCGTTGAGCTCGCGCGAGCGGACGACCCGGGCCTGGTACGGGAACTGCGGACCGCCGGCCTGCGCCGCGAGACGACGCACGATGGCATTCACGTAGTTGTTCACCTGCGCGTCCCGCACCATCGGCAACTGCCGGTCCACCTGGGAGGCGGCCTGGCGGCCCGCCTGCACGTCCTGCTGAACGGAGAAGAGGTTGACCGCACCGGCGGACGGCGCAAAGGCAAGGCTCGCGGCGAGCAGCGCGACGGCGATTCCCGAGCGACGGATTCGATTCAGCATGAGACGAGCCCCCTTTGAATGACCGTGCGACGGAGAGATCAGGAGCAAAGGGGGTGCCAGATCGGTAAGATTGTAAGTCTTTGACTCTTAGCGTTTTCCAGGGACCTTACGGCTGCCCGGCGTCCGCCGTCGCGCGGACGAATGGCCTCCCCAGGGGACACGAACCTAGAGGAGCAGGGTCTCCATCCGGTGCGCGTGGACCATCTCGTGCACCGGCGACCAGGCGAAGACGGTGAAGCGGCCGTCCTGCGACGCTACGAGTGCTATCCCCTGCTGCTGGTCCTGGACGAACTGGGCGGCCGAGAAGTGGCGCGTGCCTCCGAGCACGGCGGGATCGACGGCGACGTTGCCCGATCCCTCGATCGGCTCGGAGAGGAGGACTCGCTCGAGCGGCTTGCCGCCCTGCCGGCGGGCGATCTTGGCGCCAAAGGCGAGGAGGCGGAAGCCGTGGTCGATCACGGTGGCGCCATCCACCGCGGTCAGCCCGGCCAGCGCGTCGACGGCGGAGCGGAGCTCGCCCGGCGGATCGTCGGTGCGCTCGAGGAGGGCGGCGATCTCGGCAAAGGCGGGGCTCACGACGTAGTTGATCGGCTGCACGACCGACGCGCGCCAGGCGTCGTCGTGGTCGGGCACGACGAGGACGATGCCGCCCTTGGCCTGGGACCGCATCGAGATCGCGAGCTGGACGAAGACGTTGTCGGACTCCTCCAGCCCCGCCGAGACGTAGAACGCGGAGAGCGGGCGCAGCGCCGGCGGCGCGTCGAGGGCGGCCGCGCCGTGGTGATCGACGAACTTGACCTCGGACCCTTCCAGCACCGCGATGTTCGCGAACTTCGTGGACGGAGGGCGGCGGCGTGTCTTCACGACCAGCAGGCCGGGGGCCACGACCTCGAGGACGAACGAGAGCGTCGGCACCTCGCGCGTCATCCCCCAGACACAGAGGACGCCGTCGAAGCGCCAGACGCCGAGGTGGATCCCCGGGCGCTCCACCGCGGGCGCGACCTTGGCCAGGATGGCGGGGTCGAGCGGGAGCCGACATCGAACAGCAGGGGCCGCTCCGTCCGCTCCGGGGGC
>JANMPI010000548.1:0-10674 GCA_031369785.1 Acidobacteriota bacterium | reverse complement strand
GGGCCGCCTCTCCCGCGCCGACGACGTCTTCTTCCTCACCCTCTCCGAGCTGCGCTCGGGCGCGGGCGCGCCGGCGGCGGAGATCAAGCGGCGGCGGCGGCGGTTCGAGCGCGCGGGCGCGTCGCCGGTTCCGCGCGAGGTCGACCTCGACGCGCCCCACGCGACGAGCACGCGCGCCGGCGGCGCCCTCACCGGCATCGCGGTGAGCGCGGGGGTCGGAGTCGGGCGCGCGCGCGTGCTGCGCGCGGGCGAGGCCCCCGCCATCGCCGCGGGAGAAATCCTCGTCGCTCCCGTCCTCGACGCCGCCTATGGTCCGCTGCTCGCTTCCGCGGCGGGCGCGGTGGCGGAGATCGGCGGCCTCCTCTCTCACGGCGCGGTGGTGGCGCGCGAGCTCGGGGTGCCGTGCGTGGTGGACGTGCACGGCGCCACGCAGCGGATTCGCTCGGGCGACATCGTGCGTGTCGACGGCGGCGCCGGTCTCGTCTCCGTGCTCGACCCGGAGGCGCACGCCGCGGACCGCGCCGCACGCGCGCTCGTGGCCTCGCCGCTCCAGCTCTTCCACCCGCCGGAGAACCACCGGCTCGCCCGCGAGAGCGTCTACTTCAACGTCCAGGACCCGCGTTCCGGCCTCGCGCTGGTGGCTTCGGCGGGCGTGCGACGCGGCGTTCGCGGCGAATCGCTGGTCGCGCTCTCGCGGCGGACGGACGAAGTGCTGTTCGCGGTGGACCTCGCGCCCGCCCGCGGGCTGCCGGAAGCCCTCGGCGTCGGCCCTCTCCACGTCGACCTCGACCCGCTGCGTCTTCGCTTCGACGGACGCCTGGCCGCCCATCGCGGCGCGTTCCCGCCCGGCCCCCTTCCGACCCTGCTCACCCCGCGCGACGTCGAGGTCGCGATCGACCTGCGGTTCGAGTCGACGAGCGCGGCCATCGATTTCTGCCAGGGGCTCCCGGACGACGTGCGCCTTGCGCTCTCCGCCCTCGGCGCGCACCACATCGAGCAGTCGGGGACGTGGAAGGGGACGGTCACCATCGACGGGCGCGCGCTCCCCGTGGCGGGCACGGGCAGCCGCGACCACACCTGGGGCCGGCGCGAATGGAGCGCCGCCGACTGGTGGCGGCTCTTCACGATGCGGCTCGGGGACGACGTGGTGGTGCACGCGCTCGTGGTGAGCGCGCGTGGCCGCGTGGTGGAAGGCGGCTTCCTGTGGCGCGACCGGCGCGCAGAGCGCATCCTGCGCGTCCAGTTCGCACCCCGCCGTGAGGGCGACGTCCTGCGCGGCCTCGACCTCGAGCTCACCACCGAGAGCGGCGAGGCGGTGCGCATCCACGGCGAGGTGGAGCGGAGCTTTACCGTCCCCGTCGATCCCGATCGGCGCCTGCACCGTCACCTGTCCGGCCGGCCGTGGCGTCTGCGGCTCGACGAGAACTTCACGCGCTACGAAGGGCTCGGACGCCGGGGCCACGGGATGGCCGAGATCACGCGGAGGTAGCGCTGCCGACCTGGGCCTTCGAGGCCGTGGTGGCGCCCATCGCGGTGGCGCTGGCCTTCGACCACGCACGCCGCGCGTTGGGCGCGCGAAGGGCGGCCGCGGAGCTGGCCGCCCTCGCCGTCTACGGCTTCACCGTCGAGCTCGTGGCGATGACGCTATTCCGCTCGCACGCCTACGCGGCGGCCTGGTGGGCGGCGCCCCTCGGCGTGCCGCTCGCGGTGGCGGCCGTATGGTCGGCGGTCATCGTCTCCGCGATGGCGGTCGCCGGCCGTCACGAGGCGACTCCGGTGATGCGCGCGGTGACGGCGGCGGTGGTTGCGATCGCCCTCGATCTGCTCATCGATCCCATGGCCACGCGCGCCGGCCTCTGGCAGTGGACGCCGCCGGGGCCGTGGCTAGGCGTGCCGATCGGCAACTTCGTGGGCTGGGGTGTGATCGTCGGGGTGTACGCCTACGGCGCCGACCGTTGGGCGGGGACGGGGCGCGGCCCCTTCCAGCCGCTCCGGCGCGTCGCACTGTCCGCCGCCTGCATCGTGGTGCTGGTGACCATCGCGGAGTTCTGGACGCGCCTCGACCTCGAGCGGCTCTTCACCCACGGCCGCGGCTGGGCCGTCTGGGCCGCGGTGCAGCTCGCGCTCCTGTGGCGGGTATCGGGAGGGCGGCGGCGCGCGCAGCGCGACGGCGCCCGGTGGGGGGGTCCGCTGAGCCAGTCACAACCACCGTCATCGTCACCGCAAACGCTGCCCATGCTTCTCGCCGACACACCTGGCGCGCGGCCGGAGGCGGCGCTGTGCGTCGTCGGGGTCGGCTTCGCCATCGAGGCCGTCTCCATCGCGCAGGCCGACGTCACCACGGCCGCGCTCGGATCGCTGGCCGCGCTCGCCGTCGTCGCCGCGCGGCTCCACCGCCGGCGGGCCTAGCGGAAGAGCTTCTTCAGGCTGCTGAGGGCGGAGTCCTTGGGCGACACCGCCTCCAGCTCGCGGCGGGCCATCGCGTGACGCGGGTTGAGGCGCACGGCGGTCTGCATCTCGGCCAGCGCCCGCGCGCGCAGCTTCATCACCTTGTAGTACATGCCGAACTGGAAGTGCAGGTCGGGGTTGTCGGGGTCGATGCGCAGCGCCTCGAGGAACTCGCGCTCCGCGGCCTTGGCCGTGCGCGGATAGCTCGCCATGGCGATCGCGAGCTTCGCGCGGTAGGACGCGTTACGTGGCGAGTGGTTCACGAGCTTCACGAACGCCTTGATCGCGTTCGGGTAGTCGGACACCGTCATGCGGACCTCGGCCTCCAGCAGAAGCTGATCCAGCGACGCATCGCCGGTCGACGGCGTCGGAGGCGCCATTTCCAGGGGGGCGGCGGGTGTTTCCGAGCGCGGCGGCGGAGGGGCGGCGGACGCATTGTCGTCGTCGTCCTCGCCGGCGTCCTGCCCCTGGCGCGCCAGGCGCAGCATCGCGGATGCGCGGCCGAGGATCACCTCGAGGTCCGTGCGCAGGTCGTCGTCGCCGAGCGCGTCGCGAAGCGCGTGGTAGCGCTCCATCTTCTCTTCGATCGCCTTCACCAGCTCCTCGCGCGGCGCGGTGCGCGAGACCTTGAGCCACCCTTCGCGATCGAGGTGGGCCGACCGCTCGAGCTCGTCGCGGATCTCCTGACGCACGGCCTCCCGCGCGCTGGGATCCGGCTGCCGCTGCAGCGCGGAGAGGAGGAACGTCCCCGTCTCCATGTGGATGATCGGCTGCGGCTCCTCCGCCGCCGCCGCGTCCAGGAGCACTCCGGACGCCAGCAAAGCATACGCGGCGCGGAGGCATTCGAACGAAAGGCCGGCCGATCCCCACGCCAGGCGCCGCAGCGTGACCGGACGACGCACCTGCTCGAGGATGTCCCTCTCCTCCCGCGGGATCTCCGCGGGGTCGAAGCCGAAGGGCGGAACCGCGTTCAGCTTCACGCGGCGGTCGAGGTTGCCGAGCCCGGCGAGGACGAGATCCAGGTCCTCCATGTGCTTGATGCCGTCGTACAGCACGCGGTGCATCGAGAGGCTGACCATGTATTCGAGGGGAATCGAGGTCTTCCGCTCCTCGAAGGACGCCACGCCCTCGGTGAAGACGAAGGTCGACATCAGGATGCGGTTCACCTGGCGCGCGACCAGGCGCCCGACCTCTCCTTTCTGAACGAGGCCGGTCCCGACCAGCGCGTCACCGAGGCGCAGCCGCGGGTCGTTCTTCAGGTAGGCCTCGGCCTGCCGGTATTCCTCGCCGGTGATGCGGCCCTGCGCGACCAGCGACTCGCCCAGGCGGTCCTTCTTGAGGTTGCTGGCGGCGAAGATCGCGCGGCCGCCGTCGAAGAAGATCGTCTTCACCGCCCGGCCCGACTGCACCTGCAGGTCCCCGCTGCGGCGCTCGGCGGCGAGCTGGCGCAACCGCTCGGCGATCGGGGTGGCGGAGAGGTCGGTGAGCATCAGGTCCGATCTTGGATACCACGGCTCTCGCCGGCGCCACAACCAGCGGCCACGATCATGGTGCGCTCTGCCACACCCGGAGCTCCGCGATCCCCCAGCGGCGTCCGCTGCCGCGGGTGAGGGTCAGGCGTACCGCGTCGGCACGTTGCGGCGGATCGAGGAGGATGAGCTGGCTGGCCGGGAGGCGTTGCTCCTCCGGCCGCGTGCGGCCGAAGAGCCAGGGCGGGCTCCGCCAGGCTCCGTCGCTGCGGACCTCCACCTTCAACTCGCGGGCCGCGAAGCGCGGCGTGCGGTCGAGGTCGAGCTCGACCGCGGAGAGATCGTGCGCGCGGCCGAGGTCGATGGAGACGAAGTCGCCGGGCTGCTGGATCGCGTCGGTGTGCCACCACGTCGCGGGGTCGCCATCCGTCGCCGCGGCCAGGGACGCGAGGCCGGAGGATGCGGAAACCGTCGCGCCCGTCAACGCCACGGCGAAACGGCGGCGGAGCGCCGGCGGGACTTCGTAGGCGACGATCGGCGGCCCGTTGTAGCGGCCGGCGGGCTCGAAGGCGGCGCGCTCCCAGAGCCCCGCGAGCGCCGCGTCCTCGTCTCGGGCGGTCGCGAAGACGTAGTCGGAGGCGAGGACGAGCCGCCGCTGCTCGACGCGCGGCACCTGCAGCACCTCGATCCGCGTCGGGTCGAAGCCGAGGTCGAGGCGCGTGAGCACGCGCGCGCCGGGGGGCAGCGCGGCGGCCGCCCACTCCACGGCGCGGTCCGCGGTCCCCGGCCGCGCGATGTCGCGCACGTACTCGACGGAAGCGAGGAGGGGCAGGCCGATCCCCACCGCGGCGACGAGGACGGCCAGCCGCCGCGACGCCGACTGGACCATCTCCCATCCCGCGGCGGCGAGCGCGAAGCCGACCACCATCGCCGGGAGCAGGAAGCGATCGTGGCGCACCTGCGCGCTCGAGAAGACGGCGATGGCGGTGACCGGCACCAGGAGGAGCGGCGCCCAGAGCCGCGGAGCGCGCGCGGCCGCCCACAGGCCGAGCACCGACAGCACGGCGGCGGGCGCGCCCAGGGTCTTGGCCCAGATCCCGAGGTAGAGCGCCGCCATCTGGGGGTAGGACTTCACGAGCTCCGGCTCGGGCGACTCGTCGTAGTGGTACGACACCTGCGTCGTGACGCCGGCCACGAACTCGCGGAAGTGGAGGATTGAGTACGGCGAGGCGAGGACGAAGACCGCGGCCGCCGCGAGCGTGATCCAGACGAGCCCGGCGAGGCGCCGGCGGGGCACGAGGAGCCGCGCCGCCAGGAGGGCCGGGATCAGGAACACGCCCGAGAACTTCGTCGCCGCCGCGGCGCCCAGGGCCATCCCGGCATCGAGGTCTTCCCGCGCCCTCCCGTCGAGCCGCAGGAGAGCGAGGAGCGCGATCAGGTACAGGGCCTGGAGCGCGACGTCGGGCCGAACGCTGTGCGCGGTCTGGACGGCGACCAGCGACACGGCGAGGAGGGCGGCGGAGAAAAGCGCTCCGGGAAGCGCCACCAGCCGCCGTGCGAAGGCGAACTGCAGAGCCACCGCCGCGACCCCGAACGCGGCCACCAGCCCCCGCGCGGCGAGGTAGGAGGACGTCGCCGGCGGATCGGTCCCCTTCACCACGCCCAGCACCGCCCACAGGAAATGGAAGAAGAGGCCGGGGTATTCGTAGTAGCGATGATCGAGATCGCCCTCCGCGATCATCCGATGGGCGTTCAGGACAAAGGCGCTCTCGTCTCCGTGGGGCGGATGGCGGAGCCCCCAGCCCAGCCCGACCACCCGCAGCACGGCGGCGACGACGAGGATGACGGCGAGCGCCACGCGATGGCGCGCCCGCGCCGGGGGGGGGCTAGCGGAGTTCGTTCCAGCTCTCCGTCATCTCGCGGAGCATCGCGGCGATCACTCCGAACGACGCGAGGGTCGAGAGGCCGCGGGTGCGCGGGAAGTAGTCGAGCCCGATCTGGATGATCGGGCACCCGGCCTTGCGCGCGCGGAGCAGGAACTCGGCGTCGATGAAGCTGCCCTTGCTCTTCAGCGGGAAGCGGGCCAGCACCGAGCGGCGGAAGAGCTTGAAGGCGAAGTTCACGTCGCGGACCTTCAGGCCGAACAGCGCCCGGATCAGCTGGTTGTAGGTAAAGGTGTAGACGGTCCGCAGCCACCCCTCGCTCGTGCGGTCGTGGCGGTAGGCGGCCACGACGTCCGCCTGCTGGTACTCGAGCAGGCGCACCGCGCGCGGCAGCTCCTCGAGGTCGATGGGCAGGTCGGCGTCGGTGTAGAAGACGAGGTCCTTCGTCGCCGCCGCATACCCGGCGCGGAGCGCGCCCCCGAGCTTGCCGTTCACCGCGTTGTGCACGACCCGCACCCGCGGGTCCTCCCGCGCCAGGCGGTCGGCGATGGCCGCGGTGCGGTCGGTGGACGCGTCGTCCACGATGATGATCTCGAACCCGTGCTGCGCCCGCACGAGAACGTCGCGGGCCGCGGTCACCGCACGCTCGACGTACGCCTCCTCGTTGAACATCGGGAAGACGACGCTGATCGAGAGCGGCGGCACCGCGCGAGGATAGCCGAGTCGAGGGCCGGGACATACAATCGCCGGTGATGCGCTCGGTGATCGTCGGCAGCGGCAGCGAGATCCCGCCCCACCGCGTCACCAACGCGATGCTCGCGCGGATCATGGACACGAGCGACGAGTGGATCCGCGAGCGCAGCGGGGTCGAGGCGCGCCACTACGTCGACCCCGGGACGGGGACCTCCGACCTGGGCGTGGCCGCCGCGCGCCGCGCGCTGGAGATGTCGGGTACGGCGGCCGCGGACGTCGACCTCGTCGTCTTCGCGACCATGACGCCAGACCACTTCTTCCCTGGCGCGGGAGCCCTGCTGCAGAGCAAGCTCGGCCTCCGCCAGGTGCCCTGCTTCGACATCCGCCAGCAGTGCGTCGGATTCCTGTACGGGATGCAGCTCGCCGACGCGCACATCCGCGCCGGCCTCGCGCGCACGGTGCTCCTCGTCGGGGCGGAGATCCACACCGGCTTCATGCCTTACACGGCCGAGAACTGGGAGTACCTCTACGGCCGGTCGACGGTGGCGCCGACCCCCGAGGAGTTCGCGTGGAACACGAAGTTCCGCCATCTGACCGTCCTCTTCGGCGACGCCGGCGCGGCGGTCGTGGTCAAGGCCTCGTCGGAGAACGGCCGCGGCGTCATCGACAGCGAGATCCACAACGACGGCTCCCACTTCGACAAGCTGTACGTTCCGGGGGCCGGATTCGCGCGCCGCCCCTACGTCGACGCGGGGCAGATCGCGCGCGGCGAGCACATTCCCGTGATGGACGGCCGCCACGTGTTCAGGATGGCGACCACGAACATGATCGAGGTGGCCCAGTCGGTGATGGCGCGCAACGGCGTGACCGCCGGCGACCTCTCGCTCGTCCTCATGCACCAGGCCAACAAGCGGATCAACGAGTACTGCCAGAAGGCGCTCGGTCTCCCCGACGAGAAGGTGCCGCACAACATCGACCGCTACGGGAACACGACCGCGGCCACCATCCCGCTGCTCTGGGACGAGGCGGCGCGCGCGGGGCGGCTGAAGCCGGGTGACCTCGTGCTGATGGTGGCGTTCGGCGCCGGGATGGGCTGGGGCGGGACGCTGCTCCGCGCCTAGTCGGCGCGGCCCGCGCCGGTGCGGCCGGCGACGCTGGCCACGGTCGCGATCAGCTCCTCGGGCTCCACCGGCTTGGAAACGTGCACCTGGAAGCCGGCCTGCAGCGCCCTGGTGCGGTCCTCGGAGCGCGCGAACGCGGTGAGCGCGATGGCCGGCACCCTGCCCCCGCGCTTCTCGCCCAGCGCGCGGACGCGCTTGATGAGCTCGAACCCGTCGATGTCGGGCATTCCGATGTCGCTCACCAGGACGTCCGGCCGCGCGCTCTCCACGAGGGCGATCGCCTCCAGGGCGCCCGAGGCGGTGATCACCTCCGCCTTGCACTCGGTGAGCACGCGCGCGACGAGCTCGCGGGCGTCGGGCTGATCGTCGACCACCAGCACCTTGATGCCGGCGAGGTCCATGGCCTGGAACTCGTGGGCCACCGGGGCCGCCGCCGTCGGATGGAGGCGCGGCTCGCCGGGCGAGCGATGGACGATGGCCAGCGGAAGGAGGATGACGAAGGTCGATCCCTTCCCCGCGCCCGCGCTCTCCGCGCGCACCATCCCGCCGTGCAGCTCGACGAGGTGGCGGACGATGGCGAGGCCGAGGCCCAGCCCGCCGAAGCGGCGCGTCGACGACGAGTCGGCCTGCCGGAAGCGATCGAAGACGTGGTCGAGGAAGTCCTTCTCGATCCCGACCCCGGTGTCGGCCACGCTGATCTCGATGTGGGAATTCACGCGGGCGAGGACGACCTGGACCTTGCCTTCCCTGGGAGTAAACTTGATCGCGTTGTTCAGGAGGTTCCACACCACCTGCTGCAGCCGGCTCGGATCGCCCGAGATGGGGCCGGCCATGGGATCGATGAGCCGCACGAGGCGGATCCCCTTGGCCTCCGACGCGGGCCGCATCGTCTCGATCGCGGCCTCCACGAACTGCGCGGGCTGCACCGGCTGCACGTCGAGGCGCACCTTGCCCGAGGTGATGCGGCTCATGTCGAGGAGGTCTTCGATGAGCTGGGTCTGCATGCGGGCGTTGCGCTCGATGGTCTCGAGCCCCTTGCGCACCTCCTCGGGGCCGACGCCCTTGGTGCGCAGCATGTGCGACCAGCCGAGGATCGCGGAGAGCGGCGTGCGCAGCTCGTGGGACAGCGTGGCCAGGAATTCGTCCTTCATCCGGCTCGCGTGCTCGGCGGCGGTGCGCGCGGCGCGCTCGCTCTCCAGGAGCTGGTTGCGCTCGTCCGCCGACTTCTGCGCCGCCTCGTAAAGGCGCGCGTTGTCGATGGCGACTCCGGCCTGCGCGGCCACCCCGGCGATGAGGCGCTCCGTCCGCTCGGTGAACACGCCGGTCCGGGAGTGGCCGAAGAAGAGTCCCCCGATCACCTCACCCGCGCGCGAGAGGACGGGCACGGCCAGGTAGCTGCGCACGGGGAGGTGGCCGGGCGGCATGCCGTGGTGCGGCCCCCATTGCCCGAAGCGCGGATCCTCGCGAACGTCGGCGATCCGGATGATTCCCTCGCCGCGGAACGTCGGGCCGAACAGCGGCGTCGCGCGCGGGTGGCCAAACTTCTCGAAGGCCTCGCGCGGCGCCCCGGAGAGGGTGTACAGCATGAACGCCTCGCCCTCGGCGCCGACCGTGTTGTAGAAGAACGCGCCGAACTGCGCCCCGGAAAGCTCCGTCGCGGCATCGGTGATCGACTGCAGCAGGGACTGGACGTCGAGGGTGGAGGCGAGCGTCGTGCCGGTGCGGTTCAGCAGCTCGAGGATGCGCGTCTCGTCCTCGAGTGCCTGCCGCACCCGGTTCACCTGGTCGACGTCGGTGTTGGTCCCGAACCAGCGCAGGACCTTGCCCGCCGCGTCGCGCACCGGATTGACGAGGGTCAGGAACCAGCGGAAGGTCCCATCCGCGCCGCGGATCGGGAACTCCATCTCGAAGAACGTGCCGCCGTCGATGGCGGCCTGCCACTTCTCGAGGAAGGCGGGCAGCATGTCGGGGCGGTGGACGTCGTGCCATCCCGACCCTTGCATGCTCTCGAAGGTGGTGCCGGTGTACTCGTACCAGCGGTGGTTGTACCAGGAGATGCGGCCGTCGGCCTCCGCCATCCACGCGAGCTGGGGGATCGAGTTGGCCAGGGTCCGCAGCTGCTCCTCGCTCTGGCGGAGCGCTTCCTCGGTCGCCTTGCGCTTCGAGATGTCCTCGATGACGCCGATGAGCCGGCTGGCACCGCCGGACGGATCGCGCAGCAGCGTGACCGTGGCCAGGCACCAGATCGGCTCGCCGTTGGCGCGGAGATAACGCTTCTCGAGGGAGTAATCGCGGGTCTCACCCGCCATGAGCTGCTTCATGGCGGCCTCGGTGGCCGCTTCGTCGTCGGCATGGGTGAGGTCGCGGAAGGTCATCCCCCGCAGCGTCTCGGGCGGATAGCCGAGGATCTCCGCGAACCGGGTGTTCATGTCGAGGAAGCGGCCGTCGAGCCCGGCGATCGCGATACCGACCGCGGCCTGCTCGAAGGTCGCGCGCAGGAGCTCGTTGGACCGCCGCAACGCCTCCTGCGCGTCGAGGAGCTCGGCCTCGGCGCGCTGCCGCGCGCGGAGGATGCTGGTCGCGTTCTGCAGCGCGACGGACTGGAGGAGCTCTTCTTCCCCGTCGCGATCGCGGTCCGCGGGCTCCACGCTACCCGGAGATCTGCCGCGCCGCCATCGCCGTTCCCTCGACGCGCGCGCGGATCTTGGCGAAGGCCTTGTCGCGGGTCGTGGAGAGGTCGTCCGCGAAAGGCGAGAAGCCGCAGTCGTCGGTCGTCCCCAGCCGGTCGACGGGTATGTACTCCGCCGCCTCGAGGACCCGGTCGCGCACCTCTTCGGGGGTGTCGACGTGGGGATCGATGGGCGCCACCACGCCGACGAAGATCCGCTGGTCCGGCTTCATGTAGCGGCGGATGATCTTCAGCACCCGCGGCCGGTCCTTCTCGCCCGCGAGGGCGATGCAGAAGTTCCCGGCCTTCAGCTCGAAGAGGCTCGGCAGCATCTCCGCGTAGTCCACGTCCGCGCTGTGGGTCGAATCGCGGTCTCCCCCCGGGCAGGTGTG
>JANMPI010000516.1:0-2322 GCA_031369785.1 Acidobacteriota bacterium | reverse complement strand
CTTCTGCCGCTGGATCGAGGAGCTGGCGCGCCGCGCGGTCGTCACCGGCTGCGGGGGAGGCAACTACTGTCCGTCGGCCTCCGTGACCCGCGAGCAGATGGGCGTCTTCATCAGCGCGACCTTCGGACTGACACTCTACGGGCCCTGACCGATTATCGAAACATTGACCGCCCTTCCGCCGCCGCGTACCGTGCTTCACACCACGGGAGGGCGATCCATGCTGAAGCTGTTCGTTCGTGTCGGCTCGATCGTCCTGGCCATGGCCGCTACGGCCGCGGCCCAGACTCCCGCCGGCGGGGAGTTCCGGGTGAACACCTACACGACTTCCAGCCAGTGGTACGCGCGCCCGGCCATGGAACCGGACGGCGACTTCGTCGTCGTGTGGGAGAGCTACACCCAGGACGGAAGCAAGGAAGGAGTCTTCGGCCAGCGGATCGCAGCGTCAGGGGCGCCGCGAGGCAGCGAGTTCCGGATCAACGCCTACACCACGGACCGCCAGCGCTGGGCGGCCGTCGCGGTCGGGAGCAGGGGCGATTTCGTCGTGGCCTGGATGAGCCGCCAGGGTGGTCCCTCGGTCTACAACATGTGGGGGCGGCGCTACGACGCCGCGGGGAGTGCCCTCGGCGGTGAGTTCCAGATCAGCACCTACACGCCCAACCAGGATCCGCCGCGAATCGGCCGATCCCCTGATGGAGGGTTCGTCGTGAGTTGGACGGCCGTCGCCCTCGATGGCAGCGGCGTCGGGATCTCCGCCCGCCGATTCGACGGGTCGGGCAACCCCATCGGCGGCGAGTTCGTGGTGAACACGTATACGACCGGCCTTCAGGTCGCGAGCGACCTCGCGGTCGAGGCCAACGGCAACTTCGTCGTGGTCTGGGGAGACGGCGCCCGTGGCGGCATTTTTGGCCAGCGCCATGACGCCTTGGGCAACCGGCTGGGGACCGAGTTCCAGGTGAACAGCTACACCACCGGCGTGCAGCGACGCCCTTCGGTCAGCCTCTCCCCGGCGGGCGACTTCGTGGTCGTCTGGGTCGGCACGGACGGGAGCGGGTATGGCGTGCGCTCCAGGCTCTTCGATTCCTCCGGGAACGCGGTGGGGAACGACTTCGTCGTCAACACGTACACCACGGGCAATCAATACGGCCGCCTGGGGCAGGTCGCCCACGATGCCCGCGGCAATTTCGTCGTCACATGGATGAGCGCCGGCCAGGATGGCAGCGCGTTCGGCTCCTTTGCACAGCGCTTCAGCGCTTCGGGCTCCCGCCGCGGCGCCGAGTTCCGCGTCAACACCTACACCACGGGCGTGCAGTACTTGCCGTCAATCGCTTCCGATGCGGTCGGTAACTTCGTCGTGGCCTGGGACAGCTACGGCCAGGACGGAAGCAACTACGGGGTCTTTGCCCAGCGCTTCGGTGGCCTCGGGCCCGCGGCGCTCGCCGTCGACACCACGGGGAACCAGGTGCTTGAGCCGGGCGAGGCGGTGGACGTACGGCCGTCCTGGCGGAACTCCAACGGGGCGGCGCAGACTTTCAGCGCCACGTTGGCGAACATCACCGGGCCCGCGGGTGCCGCCTACGCGATCACCGACGGCGCCGGTGATTACGGCACGGTCGCGGATGGCGCGACCGCGCCATGCACGGACTGCTATGGCGTCTCGGTGTCCAACCCGGCGACGCGCCCCGCGGTCCACTGGGACGCCTCGGCGGTCGAGAGCATCCTGCCCGACACGCAGGGGCAGCAGCAGAACTGGCGGCTGCACGTGGGCCGCAGTTTTACGGACGTGCCGCCGGCCAACGCCTTCTATCGCTTCATCGAGACGCTGCTGCACCACAGCGTGACCGGTGGCTGCACCGCGACTGCGTATTGCCCCGGCACCGCGACCACGCGCGATCAGATGTCCGTCTTCGTGCTCGTGGCGAAGGAAGGACCAGGGTATGTCCCTCCCGCGTGCACGACGCCGGTTTTCGCCGACGTTCCCGCGAGCAGCCCCTTCTGTCGCTGGATCGAGGAGCTCGCGCGCCGCGCGGTCGTGGGCGGATGCGGCGGCGGGAACTACTGTCCCTCGGCGGCGGTCACTCGCGAGCAGATGGCGGTGTTCGTCCTGCGCACCGTCGATCCCGCGCTGAGCCCCCCGCCTTGCGGCACGCCCGTGTTCACCGACGTGCCGGCGACGAGCGGCTTCTGCCGCTGGATCGAGGAGCTGGCGCGCCGCGCGGTCGTCACCGGCTGCGGGGGAGGCAACTACTGTCCGTCGGCCTCCGTGACCCGCGAGCAGATGGGCGTCTTCATCAGCGCGACCTTCGGACTGACGCTGTACGGGCC
>JANMPI010000515.1:0-9771 GCA_031369785.1 Acidobacteriota bacterium | reverse complement strand
GTGTGCGCGGTGACGTCGTAGGGCCGCTGCGGCGGGGCGCCGGGGAATGGCCGCAGGTCCGGATAGTGCTGGCGCTCGAGCAGCTGCTTCGCGAAGCTGCTGAACGGCTGCTGCATCAGGACGACATGGCTGCCTCTCGCGAAGCGGCGCCCGCCGGCGTCGAAGGCGGCCCGCGCGCGATGGATCTCCACCGCGCCGATGCGCAGCGCGGCGAAGAGCGCCGCCGCGGCCGCCGGATCCTTCTGCTCCGCCGGCGCCACGAAGGCGTACGGCGTCGTGCGCTCCGACGCGTGGCGATTGGCCTCGTACATCGTGCGCAGCCAGTGCTCGCGGTTCCGGGCCGCGTGCGACACCACGGCCAGGTTCGCGTCGACCAGATACCCGACGATGTCGGCGAGGCGCCAGGTCCCGCCCGGCCACGGATCCGGGAAGTTCCACGAACGCACCCGCGGGTCGTAGCCGATGCCGGGCTCGAGCTCCTCGGCCTTGACCGTGACCGGCGAGGCCATGCGCGCCGAGGCGGCCTCGGTGAGGAGGCGCACCGCGCCATGGGTGTGCGGATACGCGCGCGCGGGCGACCACGCATCGTAGATCGCGTGGATGACGACGCCCTTGCGGCCGGCGGTGGTGAGGCGCGCGGCGACGTGGGCGCCGAGGTCGTTCACCGCCGCCACGAGCACGGGGTCGACGTTCGGCTCCCAGGGGTCGACGTAGGGAGGGACGAAGAGCCGCGCCCCCCGCGTCCCCATCTGGTGCACGTCGTGGACGATCTGCGGCCGCCAGCGGTCGTACACGTTCTCCGTGGTGAGGCGGCTTTCGACCTGCGTGAACATGTACCAGTCGCGGTTGTTGTCGTGGCCGGTGTAGCGCTGATAAAGGAACGGCAGGGCTCCGCCTTCCCAGGGCTTTCCGAGGGTCTCGCGGTACCACTCGGTCACCTTCTGCGTTCCGTCCGGGTTGTGTGAGGGCAGCATCACCACCACGGTGTCGTCCCGGACGGCCCGGATCTCCTCGTCCTCCGCCGTGGCCAGCCGATAGGCGGTCAGGAGCGCCGCCTGCGTCGTCCCGACTTCGCTCGAGTGGATGCCGTGGTTCAAGGCGACGATGGTCTTCCCGCGCCCGATGAGCTCCTCCACGTCCGCGGCGGTGAGGCCGCGAGGGTCCGCGAGGCGCAGGTTGTCGCGCCGGATCTGCTCCAGGCGCGCCATGTTCGCTTCCGACGTGATCGTCACTACCAGGAACGGGAGGCCGTCCGTCGTCCGGCCGACCTCGTCCACCCGCACCCGGGGAGAGGCCTCGTCGAGGCGATGGAAGTACGCGGTCATCTGCGTCCAGTCCGCGAGCTTCCGGTCCTCCCCGACGTGGAACCCGAGGAATTCATCGGGGGAGGGCACGCCCTCGGCGCCCGCGGCGCGTGAGAGGCTACAAACGAGGGCCGCCGCAAGCGCCGCTTTCACCGCGACGAGCAGAACACGCGGGACGGGGCGGGGGCAAGCGTGGGCGTAGAATCGGGGACCATGTGGAACGATTTCAAGGCCTTCGTGCTTCGCGGGAACGTCGTCGATCTGGCGGTGGCGGTGATCCTCGCCGCCGCCTTCGGCCGCATCGTGAGCTCGCTCGTCGACGATATCCTGATGCCCCCGCTCGGCCTCGCCCTCGGCGGAGCGGACTTCAAGGACCTGTTCATCGACCTCTCCGGCCACCACTACCGCACCCTGGCCGAAGCCACCGCCGCCGGCGCGGCCACCCTGCGATACGGCGTGTTCCTGAACGCGATCGTCAACTTCCTCATCGTGGCCTTCGCGGTCTTCTTCGTGATCCGCCAGCTCACCCGTGTGTTCCCGCGCATGGCTCCGAGCGCCCCCGTCACGCGCGAGTGCCCGTTCTGCCTGTCCGCCATCCCGCTCGCCGCCCGCCGCTGCGCGCAGTGCACGTCGGAGATCGCGCCCGCGTAGCCGCTTGGGCGATGACGGCATGACGCGTCGCGCGGCCGCCGTCCCCGCGACGTCGTTCCACCCCGCGGCCGCGGAATGGTTCGCGGAGGCGTTTCCGGCCCCCACCCGCGCGCAGGCGCTGGGCTGGCCGCCCATCCAGGCCGGCGCCTCGACCCTCATCTTCGCGCCCACCGGCTCCGGCAAGACGCTGGCCGCGTTCCTCTCCGCCATCGACCGCCTGATGTTCTCGCCCGTTCCCGCCAAGGACGCGCGCTGCCGCGTGGTCTACGTCTCGCCGCTGCGCGCGCTGGCGGTGGACGTCGAGCGCAACCTCCGCTCGCCGCTCGCCGGCATCGCGCGGGTGGCGGAGCGCCGCGGCGACACCTTTCACGTCCCCGAGATCGGGATCCGCACCGGCGACACGCCGGCCTCCGACCGCGCGCGCATGGCCCGCCACCCGCCGGACATCCTCATCACCACCCCGGAGTCGCTGTTCCTCGTCCTCACCTCGCAGGCGCGGGCGATGCTTTGCTCCGTCGAGTGCGTGATCGTGGACGAGATCCACACCATGGTAGCGTCGAAGCGCGGGGCGCACCTGGCCCTGAGCCTCGAGCGCCTGCAGGAGCTGGCCGGCCGCGAGGTGCAGCGCATCGGCCTTTCCGCGACGCAGCGGCCGCTGGAGGAGGTCGCCCGGTACCTCGGCGGCGGCGAGCCGGGACGCACGTGGAAGGCCCGGCCGGTGACGATCGTGGACGCGGGGGCGGGGAAGCAGCTCGACCTGCGGGTCGAGGTCCCGGTCGAGGACATGGCCCGCCTCGCGCAGCCGCTGGAGCCCGCACTCGTCGAGGGGCCCGCGGCGGCGTCGCCGCGCAGCTCCATCTGGCCCGCCATCCACCCGCGGCTGCTGGAGCTCATCCGAGCGCACCGCTCGACGCTCATCTTCGTGAACAGCCGCCGGCTGGCCGAGCGCATGGCGGGGGCGCTCAACGAGCTCGCCGGAGAGGAGCTGGCCCGCGCCCACCACGGCTCCCTCGCCCGCGAGCAGCGCGCGGAGATCGAGGACGCGCTCAAGGCCGGCCGCCTGCCCGCGATGGTCGCGACGTCGTCGCTCGAGCTCGGGATCGACATGGGCGCGATCGACCTCGTGGTGCAGATCGAGGCCCCGCCGTCGGTGGCGAGCGGCCTGCAGCGGATCGGCCGCGCCGGCCACCATCACGGCGCCATCTCGCGCGGGATCATCTTCCCCAAGTACCGTGGCGACCTCCTGGCCACCGCGGCCGCGACGCGGGCGATGGTGCGCGGCGAGGTCGAGGCGACCCGTGTCCCGCGCAGCCCGCTCGACGTTCTCGCCCAGCACGTCGTCGCCATCTGCGCGATGCAGGACCAGACCGTCGACGGCCTCTTCACCCTCGTCCGCCGGGCCGCGCCCTTCGCCGCGCTGCCGCGCGCCCAGCTCGAAGGCGTGCTCGACATGCTCTCCGGGCGCTATCCGTCCGACGAGTTCGCGGAGCTGCGGCCGCGCCTCGTGTGGGACCGCATGAAGGATCGCGTGCGGGCGCGGGAAGGCGCGGGCCGGCTGGCCATCGCGAACGCGGGGACGATCCCCGACCGCGGGCTCTATGGCGTCTTCCTCGCGGACGGCGCGGATGCCGCGCCGAGCCGGGGGCGTGCGGGGGGCAAGCGGGTCGGCGAGCTCGACGAGGAGATGGTGTTCGAGAGCCGCGAGGGCGAGGTCTTCGTCCTCGGGGCTTCGAGCTGGCGGATCGTCGAGATCGGCCGCGACCGCGTGCTGGTGACGCCGGCCCCCGGCGAGCCGGGGAAGATGCCGTTCTGGCACGGCGACCGCCCCGCGCGGACGACCGAGATGGGCCGCGCCATCGGAGCGCTGACCCGCGAGCTGTCGGCAGTGACGCCGCAAGCGGGCCATCGCCGATTGGTGGAGGAGCACGCCCTCGATCCCCGCGCCGCGGACAATCTCCTCGCCTATCTCGCCGACCAGCGCGCGGCCACCGGAGTCCTGCCCGACGATCGCACGCTCGTCCTCGAGCGCACTCGCGACGAGATGGGGGACTGGCGGCTGTGCCTGCTTTCGCCGTGGGGCGGCCGCGTGCACGCGCCGTGGTCGATGGTGCTGGAGGCGAAGCTCCGCGCCCAGGACCAGCCCGTGGAGACGATGTGGAGCGACGACGGCATCGTCCTGCGATTGCCGGACCGCGAGGTGCCGCCGGACGCGTCGGCACTCATCCCCGACCCCGAGGAGGTGGAGGAGATCCTCATCCGCGAGCTCGGCGGCACCGCGCTCTTCGCGGCGCGCTTCCGCGAGGCTGCCGCCCGCGCGCTGCTCCTCCCGCGCCGCCGCCCCGGCCTGCGCTCGCCCCTCTGGATGCAGAGGAAGCGCGCGGCCGATCTCCTCGCCGTGGCGTCGCGCTACGGCTCGTTCCCGATCATCTTGGAGACGTACCGCGAGTGCCTGCAGGACGTGTTCGACGTGCCGGGCCTCGTCGACCTCGCGACACGCGTGCGCGGGCGCGAAGTCCGCGTCGTCACCGCGGACACCGACAAGGCCTCGCCTTTCTCCGCGTCGCTGCTCTTCGGCTACGTCGCCAATTTCATCTACGACGGTGACGCTCCCCTCGCCGAGCGCCGCGCCCACGCGCTGTCCGTGGACCAGGCCCAGCTCCGCGAGCTGCTGGGGGAAGCGGAGCTCCGCGAGCTCATCGATCCCCGCGCGCTCTCCGAGCTCGAGCTCAGCCTGCAGTGCCTCGACGACACCCACCGCGCGCGGAGCGCCGACCGCGTCCACGACCTGCTGATGCGCCTCGGCGATCTCACGCTCCACGAGATCGCGGGCCGCGTCGATCCTCCGGCCCGGGGCGCGGACGCCGGCGCCGCGCGGGAGGATCTGGCCGCGCGGTGGGTCGACGCGCTGCTGGCCGAGCGTCGCGCGATCCGGGTCTCGGTGGCGGGGGAAGCGCGGCTTTTGGCGGCGGAGGATGCGGGGAGGCTTCGTGATGCCATCGGCGTCTCGCCCCCGCCCGGGTTGCCGGGCGCGTTCCTCGAGCCGCGGCCCGACGCGCTGCGCGAGATCGCCGCCCGTTATGCGCGCACCCACGGGCCCTTCGCCACCGCGTCGGTGGCCGAGCGCTACGGCACCGGCACCGTGCCCATGGCGGCCGCGCTCCGTGAGCTGGCGGAGTCCGGGCGGGTCATCGAGGGTGAGTTCCGTCCCCGCGGGCACGGACGCGAATGGTGCGACGCGGAGGTCCTGCAGACGCTGCGGCGGCGATCCCTCGCGCGCCTGCGCAAGGAAGTGGAGCCGGCGCCCGCGCTCGCCCTCGCGCGGCTCCTCCTGGATTGGCACCGCGTGACGACGCTGCCCGGCAGCATCCCGCGTGGTGGGCCCGATCCGCTGCTCGACGTCGTCGAGCAGCTGCAGGGCGCCGCCGTGCCCGCATCCGCGCTGGAGACCGACGTCCTGCCCGCCCGCCTCGCGGGATACCGCCCGCAGGATCTCGACGTCCTGTGCGCGGCGGGCGGAGTGGACGGGGTGGGCGTGTCGCCCCTGGGCGATCGGGACGGGCGCGTCGCCCTCTTCCTCGCCGATCACGTGGGCCTCCTGCACACGCCGTCCGCCACGCCGCCGCAGGGCGCGGCCCACGATGCGATCCGCGCGCATCTCGGGAAGAGCGGCGCCAGCTTCTTCACCGACCTCGCGGCCGCGGCGGGTGGTCTCCCGCAGGACGTTCTCGACGCCCTCTGGGATCTCGTGTGGTCGGGCGAGGTGACGGGAGACGCGCCGGGCGCGCTGCGCGCGTTCGTGCGCCCGAAGTCGTCGCGCGCGCGCCGGCCGGGCGGGCTGTTCCGATCGCGCCGCCGCGCCCCCGCGAGCGCCGTCGGGCGATGGAGCCTCGTGACGCGCGGTGCGAGCGCCACGACGACCGAGCGTCTGAAGGCGCTGGCCGAGCAGCTCCTCGCCCGCCACGGCGTACTCACGCGCGAAGCAGTGATCGCGGAAGGAGTCGCCGGGGGGTTCTCGACCCTCTACCCGGTGCTGAAGGCCTTCGAGGAAACAGGACGCGTGCGGCGCGGGTACTTCGTCTCCGGCCTCGGCGGCTCGCAGTTCGCACAGCCGGGCGCCCTCGACCGCCTGCGCGCGCTGCGTGAGACCTCGGCGGACACGCTCTCCGGAGATGGGCCCACCCCGGCCGTCGTTCTCGCCGCGACCGATCCCGCGAATCCGTTCGGCGCCGCGCTCGCCTGGCCGGAGGGGGTCAAGGGAATGCGCGCCGCCGGCGCCCATGTCGTGCTCGTGGACGGCGCGCTGGCCGCCTACCTGCCGCGCGGCGAGGGCGACCTCGTTGACAGCCTTCCCGCCGACGAGCCCCTGCGCACAGCGACCGCGCAAGCCATCGCGCTGGCGCTCGCCGCATGGGCGCAACGGACGGGACGCGTCACCCTCGGCTGGAAGAAGACGGGGGCCGAAGGCGACGGCGTCATGGACGCCGCGCTGCGCGAGGCCGGCTTCGCGCCGTATGGCCCCGGGTTCCGATACATGGGCCGCTTCGCCACCGCGACCGTGAGCGAGAGCGAGAGTGACGGCACCGACAGCACTGGAGACGGAGACGTGGACGACGTGGGCGGGGATGCCTGAAGGCGACACCATCCTCCGGTCCGCTACGCGGATGCACGCGGCGCTGGCCGGCCGCACCGTAACCGCCTTTCGCTCGTCTCTCGCCGCGGTCGCTCTCGCCGCGCGACGACAGCGCATTGCCGGCAGCGTCATCACCGCCGTCGAGGCGCGGGGCAAGCACCTGCTCGTGCGCTTCTCGACCGGCGCCGCTCTGCACACGCACATGGGAATGACTGGCAGCTGGCATCTCTATCGTCCGGGGTCGCGCTGGCAAAGGCCCGCCGCGGCGGCGCGCGTGGTGATCGAGGCATCCTCCGTGATCGCGGTCTGCTTCGTGCCGCGAGTGGCCGAGATCCTGCCCGCCGGCGCGGAGAACGCTCACCCGTCGTTGTCGCAGCTCGGACCCGACGTGCTCGACGGCGCGCGCGATGCGGCGCCCGCGGTGGCCGGCCTGCGCGCCCGCGGGATGGACGAGATCGGGGCGGCGCTCCTCGACCAGACGGCGCTCAGCGGCGTGGGAAACATCTACAAGTCGGAGTCGCTGTTCCTCGCCGGGGTCGATCCCGTCGCGCGCGTCGAATCGCTGGACGACGCGACCCTTCTACGCCTCGTGCGCGCCGCTATGCGTGAGATGCACCGCAGCGTGCGTGACGGGACGGGCGAGCCCGAGGCGCGATCGCGCGGCCGGTATTGGGTCTACCGCCGCGAGGGACGTCCGTGCCGGCGCTGCGGCGCGGAGATCCGGATGCAGCGGCAGGGTCCCATGCGCCGATCGACCTATTGGTGCCCGCGCTGCCAGCCGGCTACGACGCCGTAGCTTCCCTCATCGGGGCGCGTCGAGGACGCTGCGGACCTTCACGGCGAGCGCGCGTGCCGTGAACGGCTTCTGCAGGAAGGCCATCCGCGCGGCGAGCACGCCGTGGAGCACGACCGCGTCGTCGGTATAGCCGGACATGTAGAGCGTCCGCAGCTGCGGGCGCACGGTCTGGAGGCGCTCTGCGAGGGCTCGCCCTCCGATGCCGGGCATGACCACGTCCGTCATCAGCAGGTGGATGGTCCCATGATGGCGGGCGCAGACGTCGAGGGCCGCGGCCCCGTCGGCGGCATCGAGGACGGTGTACCCGGTCGTCTCGAGGCACTCGCGGATGATCTCGCGCAGGCTCGCCTCGTCCTCGACGAGGAGGACGGTCTCGGTTCCCTCGCCGCGCTGGTTGACCACCACCATCGCGTCGGGAGCGGCCTCGAGCAGGCCGCGGTAGCGCGCTTCCATCTGCGCCAGGTGCGTCTCCGCCGCTTTCCGCACGCTGATGTCGCGGATGGCCGCGGTCACGAGGACGCCGCCGTCGCTCTCGAGAGGGCTCAGCATGATCTCGATGGGAAAGCCTGTCCCGTCCTTCTGGAGGAGGTGGCGGTCCGGGGCCCCGACTCACCACGTTTCACCGGCATGCTGCCCTGGACGCCTGCTTTCGCGGGGGAAGGAGCAGAGACTGATGAATAAGGGTAGATGCCTCGGAGGACGGTTTCCGGTCAAAAAAGCACACCGTAGCGAATTGACCCATCGAGAGCGGTAGAATGGGCGTGTCGGTGTCCAAAAGGCTTTCCATGCCTCGACCTGCCTTTGCGGCCTTTGACTTCGCGGCCTTCCTGGGAAAGGTCAAGGCCGGAACCGCTGCGCGCGTCTATCGCCGCAAGCAGGCGGTTTTCACGCAGGGGGATGCCGCCGACGCGGTCTTCTACGTCGAGACGGGGCAGGTCAACCTGACGGTGGTGTCGCCCATAGGCAAGGCGGCGGTCATCGGTTTGCTCGGCCCGGGCACCTTCTTCGGCGAAGGGTGCCTCGCCGGCCAAACCGTGCGCATGTCGACCGCGAACGCCGTCCAGGCCTCGAAGCTGACCCGCATCGAGAAGAAGGCGATGGTCGGGCTGCTGCACAAAGACGCCTCGTTCTCCGAGCTGTTCACCGCCTACGTTCTCTCCCGCAACGTGCGCATCGAAGAGGACCTCGTGGACCAGCTGTTCAACTCCAGCGAGAAGCGACTCGCGCGCCTGCTCCTGCTCCTCGCGCACTTCGGCAAGGACTCGAAGCCCGAGATCGTGATCCCGAAGATCAGCCAGGACACCCTCGCGTCCATGGTGGGCACCACGCGCTCGCGCGTGAGCTTCTTCATGAACCGCTTCCGGAAGATGGGGTTCGTCGACTACGACAGCGGCGGGCTGAATGTGCACAGCGCGCTTTTGACCGTCGTCCTGCGCGACTAGAAAGCCAAGGCGCCGCGGGCGTACGATGAACCTTCGGCCGCGAAACCAGTGATCGCTGCCAACCTGGTGAGCCCTGCTGGACATACCGACGGAGCCGGTCGGAAGCATTCCTCGCCCGCCGGCCCTTCTCGATGAGATCGAGCGCCGGGGGGCGGAGGATCCCGCGCTGGATTCGATGTACGACGCCGCGGTCGCGGACACGGTGGCGCGGTTCGAAGCCACCGGCTCGCCGGTGATCACGGACGGCGAACAGCGCAAGTATCACAACTTCTGGACCTATGCGGTCGAAGGCCTGCCCAACACCGCGCCCGACGGGTTCGCCATCCCGTTCGCGGCCGGCCACACCCGCCGCATGCCGCGCCTCACCGCGGGCCCGTTCCGCTACCGCCGGTACGCCGACTGCTACCTCGACGTCGCGAGCCGCACCTCGCACCGCCCGTTGAAGCAGGCGGTCATCTCGCCTTCCGCGCTCAGCCTCATGTACCCGGCCGATGGCATCCCCGGTTACTCGCGGGACGAGTTCATCCACGACCTCCTGGCCGAGCACGAGAAGGAGATCCGCCGCTGCTTCGCCAAGGGCGCGGTAAAGGTGCAGATCGACTTCACCGAGGGGCGGCTCGCGATGAAGATCGACCCCAGCGGTGAGCTCCTCACGCGCTTCATCGACCTCAACAACCTGGCCCTCTCCCGCTTCACCGCCGAGGAGCGGCAGAAGATCGGCGTGCACACCTGCCCGGGGGGAGACCGCGATTCGACCCACAGCGCGGACGTGGACTACGCGGAGATGCTGCCGAGCCTCTTCGAGCTGAAGGCGGGGAGCTTCTGCATCGCCCTCGCGGGCGAGAAGGACCGGCCGCGGGTGCTGAAGATCATCCGCCGCTACATGAAGCCGGACCAGCGGATCTTCGTCGGCGTGGTGGCGCCCATCGATCCCCACGTCGACACCCC
>JANMPI010000480.1:0-25016 GCA_031369785.1 Acidobacteriota bacterium | reverse complement strand
GCTAGCACCTGCTGCGGCTCATCAACGACATCCTCGACGTCTCCAAGATCGAGGCGGGGAAGATGGACCTGCTGCCCGAGGTGTTCGACGTCGCCACCGTCGTGCGCGACGTCGCCGCCACCATCGGGCCGCTGGCCCAGGCGCGGGGCAACGCCCTCGATGTCCGCTGCGCGCAATCGATCGGGTTCATGAACGCGGACCTCACGCGCGTGCGCCAGGTGCTGCTGAACCTCCTCTCCAACGCCGCGAAGTTCACCGAGGGCGGACGGATCTCCCTCGAGGTCGACCGCATGGCGGTGAACGAGGAAGCGTGGATGCGCTTCCGCGTTCGCGACACCGGCATCGGGATGACCCCCGAGCAGCTGGCGCGCCTGTTCAAGGCTTTCACGCAGGCCGACGTCTCCACCACCCGCAAGTACGGCGGCACCGGCCTCGGCCTCGTCATCAGCCGCCAGCTCTGCCAGATGATGGGCGGCGAGGTGACGGTCGACAGCGCGCCGGGGACGGGCTCGACTTTCACCGTGCTCCTGCCCGCGAACACCGCCGAGGCCGACAACGCGGCGCCCCCGGCCGGCGGGTCGCCGCCCGTCCTCATCGTCGACGACGACCGCCTGGTGCGCGACCTGCTGCGCCGCTTCCTGACCAAGGAAGGCTTTCGCGTGATGGCCGCGGTGAGCGGCGAGGAAGGCCTGCGCCGCGCCCGGGAGCTGCGCCCGTCGCTCATCACCCTCGACGTCGTCATGTCGGGGATGGACGGCTGGACGATGCTGAAGACCCTGAAGGCCGATCCCGCGCTGGCCGCGGTGCCGGTAGTGATGATCACGATCGTCGACAACCCCGCGCTCGGTCTTTCCCTGGGCGCGTCCGACTACCTCACCAAGCCCATCGACTGGGCGCGCCTCGGCCGGACGCTCGGCCGCTATCGCCCGGCCGGCGCCGTCCTGCCCGCAGCCAAGGCGTGATCGCCGCCTTCCTCGCCGCCGCGATGGCCGTCGCGTCGCCCTCGCCGCCGGAAGAGGCGGCCGCGCGCGTCGGGACGCGTGTCATCACCGACGCCGAGGTCGAGGAGGCGGCGCGCCGCCGGCTGATCGAGGTGAAGACACGGGAGCACCAGCTGAAGCAGCAGGCCCTCGAGGAGATGGTGGAGGCGGAGCTGCTGCGCCAGGAAGCGGCCCGCCGCGGCACGACGGTGGAGGCGCTGCTGGCGTCCGAGGTGATCGCGAAGGCATCGCCGGTCGGGGAGTGGGACGTGGCCGCGTACCGGACCGCGCACGAGAAGGAGCTCGAGGGGAAAAGCGACGCCGAGGCGCGGGACGGGGCGATGCGCCGCCTGCGCGACGACCGCGTCGCCCAGCGCCGCTTCGGCTTCCTGGCCGAGCTGCGCGTGCGCACGCCGACGTCGGTTCGTCTCGTGCCGCCGCGGGTGACGGTGGACGTCGCCGGCTCGCCGAGCCGCGGGCCCGAGAACGCGCCGGTCACCATGGTCGTGTTCTCCGAGTTCCAGTGCCCGTTCTGCCGCCGCGTGTCGCCGACCGTCCGCGAGGTGGAAGAGCGCTACAAGGGCCGCGTGCGCCTCGTGTTCCGCCACTTCCCGCTGGCGCGGCACAAGGACGCCCCCAAGGCGGCCGAGGCCTCGGAGTGCGCGCGGGATGAGGGCCGCTTCTGGGAGATGCACGACCGGCTCTTCGCGAACGCGGAGAAGCTCTCGGTCTCCGACTTGAAGCAGCACGCGCGCGCGATCGGGCTCGACGGCGCGGCCTTCGACGCGTGCCTCGACTCGGGCCGGCGCGCCGACCGCTGGCGCCGCGATCTCGCCGACGCGCAATCCTACGGCGCTTCGGGAACGCCGATGTTCTTCATCAACGGGCGGCTCGTGACGGGCGCGCAGCCGTTCGACACGTTCGCGCGGGTGATCGAGGAGGAGCTGAAGGATACGGCTGGCGGGGGCCACGGCACGGCGCCGTGACGGCCCCCGCCGGAGCGGGAAAGCCTAGTTGGGGCAGGTCATGTTCGGGTTCGCATCGCCGCACAGGTTGCGGATTCTCCCGTTGTTGTCGTTGAACTGCTGGCAGCTGAGACCCGATTGGCAATCGTCGACGTTCGTGCACGGCTCGCAAGCCGAGTTTCCCTTGTCGCCGCAGCCGGCGAGGGGCATCGCGGCGAGGATCAGCAGGAGCGTCCATCGTGAAAAGCGCATGGGTGACCTCCTCAGGTCGTTCGGTACGGCGTCAGAGAAATAGTCGAATCCACGCTACGACGCGTGCCGCGGGGTGTCAACGGATTCGACAGCAATTGGGCCAACGAATGGGGTCAGGGAGCGGGGCAGGTCATCGCCGGGTTGGCATCGCCGCACAGGTTCAGGATGTCCCCGCTGGGCAGGCGGAACATCTGACACGTGAGGCCGGACTGGCAATCGGCGGCGTTCGCGCACGGCTCGCACGCGGTGTTCCCTTTGTCCCCGCAGCCGCCAAGGGGAAAGACGGCGAGCGCGGCCAGGAGCAGGAACCAACGGGAATGGCGCATGGAGAAGCCCACGCTACGACGCAGGCGCGATCGTGTCAACGTCACCACCGCCGCGTGATGCGGGCCTGGAAGGCGACGGCGCCGTAATCTAGGCGGCGCGGGGCGAGGACGAATGCGCCCGGCACGTAGTCGGGACGCCCTTCGTCGATCGAGTCCGATACCGACTGTGCTTCCCACCACACGCCGGCGCTCACCGACCACCCCGCGGCCACGCGATGCTCGACCTCCGCGGAAACGGACGCGAACCGCACGTCGTCGAACTCCGGGATGTCCTCGGCGAGGTCGGGATCGCCGCCGGGAGCGCTGAAGAAATCCGCGAGGCCGTCCGCGTGCTGCAGCGTGCCCTCGACGCGCGCGGTCGTCCCGGCGCCGATCGCGCGGTCGAAGCCGGCCCCCAGCGAGTGCACGCGCTCCCCGAGCCGCGCGTCCCAGATGTCGCGCAGGTCGATGGAGATGCTCGGCAGAGGGCTGTGCCGCACGCGCTGGAAGCTCGACTCCAGCTCCAGCGCATAGAAGGCGTGGGCGCTCCAGCGGCCGCCGGGGGCGAGTGACGCATCCGCGGACGCGACGTGCGCGCGCGTCCGCACGAGCCCGTAGGGGGTGAGCGGATACCGGCGCGCTTCGAGCGTGTAGGAGGCGGCGAGGACCAGCGTCTCGACGGGCGCCAGCTCGAGGCGCGCTCCCGCGGCGTCACGGTCGCGCACGGCCTGGTCGTAGCGCCTCCCGGCGCCGAGGCTGCGCGGCGGGCGCGGCGTGACCCGCGAGGCCTCGGAGGAGGCGCGCGAGTCGTAGGCGTCGAACCCGCGATGGCCGTGCTCGTAGTGCAGTCGGAGATGCCCGTCGGCGGGCAGGGGAGCGGAGACGGCGCCCGTCCACGCCGTCTCCGTTGTCCGCTCGGTCTCGCGGAAGGTGCGGTGGATGTCTTCCTGCCGGTGGCCGGCTTCGAGCCGCCAGGATTTGAGGTGATAGCCGGCCGAGGCCTCGACGCGCGTGCGGGTGTTGGAGTACGGCACGGTCCTCCGCGGAACGGCTTCGAAGACGGCGTCGAGGCGAGCCACACCGGGGAGGGCCGCTCGTGGAGTGCGGTTGTCCATCGCGGCGCGGCGCACCCGTGCCCGCACCGACAGTCCCGCCCAGGGCGAGGACGTGAGGTGCACCGTCTGCGCGTCGAGGTGGATGTCCCCGTTGACGGATGAGATGGGCAACGCGGGGGCGACGATGGCGGCGTTGGCGGTGAACTCGGGCAGTGGTGCGTCCACCTGGCGCCAGCGGGCGATGGAGGCATCGGCGGTGAGGCGCGTTCGCAGGGGCAGGCGGACGGAGGCGCCCGCATTCGCGGTCACCGCGTCATTGTCGGGCGCGAGCGCGACCTCCGCCTGCCGCGCGCCGGCCGTCGTGCGGTCATTCGGCCCCAGCGGCGCCCCCGGCGCGGTGGCGTCGGTGGCGCGGAACGGGTTGTCGACGACGAGCCGCGTGACGTCGTTGCGGTATGCGTCGTACTGGACGGCCGCGGTCAGGACGCCCCATCGCCGGTCGAGCTCGGCGCCGAGCGAGATCGTGCGCGTCTCGTCGTCCACCGGCTCCGCGACCTCCACCGCGTTCCGCAAGCCGAAGCCCACCCCGGACGCGCGCTGACCTTCGCGGCGGCGCTCGCCGTAGCGCGCATGCACGGCCAGATCGGCCCCCGGCTGCAGCGCCACTTCCAGCGCGGCGTCACGGCGCGCGACCGCGAGCGCGACGTTCCGCCCTCCGCGCAGGATGTCGCCCGCGATCGGGGCGAGGAACGGGTAGTCGAGCGGCGCTCCGGTGGCGGCGCGTGCGTCGACGGCGTCCTGCGCCGACCGCTGCAGCGCGCCGGCCAGCGGCTGCGCGCCGACCGCGCCCTCGCCGAACGGCGTGCGGCCATCGCCGAGATGATGGGGGAGATCAGCGAGGAGCCCGCGCACCTGGAATCGCCCGTTGCCGACAAGCGCGCGATAGCGCTGATCGTCCTGTCCGGCGTCGCGCCCCGAAAGGTCGTAGTCGAGCCCGGCCATGCGTCCGGAAAGGCGGAAGGCCGGCACCACGAAGCCTTCGGGGAGGTCGCGGTACTCGAGGAACTCGGGCGAGGTGCGGTCCCCCGTCACCCCGACCACGCCGAGCGTGACCTCGTTGGCGGGCGCGGCGGAGGGCGGGGGAGACGGCGCGACAACGAGGATGGCGGCCAGGAGAATGCTCACGTCAGCGCTCGAGATACCCGCCCGACGGATGGTTCGATCCGTGGACGGCGCGATGGCAGCGGACGCACGCCTGCTCCGGCGCGCGGCGCGCGAGTCCGCCGCCACCAGTGTTCGTGCGGTCGAAGAGCATGCTCGGGTGCTGCACGTTCAGGTGGCAGCGCTGGCAGAGGTACGGCACGCGGCTCACCAGCAGCGGACGATGGCTCGACCCATGGGCGTCGTGGCACAGCGTGCAGTCCTCGCGGGCGGGCGCGTGCTCCCAGAGGAAGGGCCCGCGCACTTCGGCGTGGCACTGGACGCAGGATTCGGCCGCGGTCGGCCGCGTGAGCATCGCGTCGTTGGCCGTGCCGTGCGGGCCGTGGCAGCTCGAGCAGGTCATCGCGTCGTCCCGGAGGGGATGGCGCGACGTCCGCAGCGTCCGCGAGCGGATGCCGGCATGGCATGCGAAGCACGTCTCGGCTTCGGTGACCGCCTTCAGCAGCGCGCGGCCTCGACCGTCCTGGTGAGGCAGATGGCAGGAGAGGCAGGTGACACCCTGGCGCTCGTGGCGGCTGCCCGCCCAGTGGATGCGCGCCGCCTTGTCGTGGCAGTCGAGGCACGGGCCGCTGCGGTCCGCGAGAGTGCCCGCGGCGCCCGCCGCGGCCAGCGCCCCCAGGACCGTCGCCACGGCGGCCATGATCATGGTGCACATTCTATCGACGCCGGGGCGATGCTCACGGCCTTCCGGGGCCGCCCGGTATACTTTCCGCGCTGGTGTATCTTCTTTATAGCTTCCTCCTGGCCGTCGCGTTCGCAGCGTCCGCTCCCTTCTACCTGTGGAAGGGCCGCGGCTCGGGGAAGTACCTCCGCACGCTGCGCGACCGCATGGGCCGCCCCCACGGCGGCATCACCGCCGACCAGCGTCCGTCGATCTGGATCCATGCCGTCTCGGTGGGCGAGGTCCTGGCCGCGCGCGTCCTCGTCGCGCCTCTCAAGGCGCGCCTGCCCGATCATCGCGTGTTCGTCTCGACGACGACGGTCACGGGAAATGCGGTGGCGAGGGACGCGATCCGCAACGCGGACGGCATCTTCTTCGCGCCCTTCGACTTCCGCCGCGCGGTGAGCCGCGTGCTAGACCGGCTGAACCCGGCGTTGCTCGTGCTCGTGGAGACGGAGATCTGGCCGAACCTCATCCACCTTGCCCGGCAGCGCGGGGCGCGGATCGCCATCGTGAACGGCCGCATTTCGCCGCGCTCGTTCCCGCGCTATCGCCTCGCGCGCCCGCTCCTCCGACACGTGCTGGCCGAGGTCGACCTCTTCCTGATGCAGGCGGAGCCGCATCGCGCGCGCCTTCTCGCGATGGGCGCGCCCGCCGAGCGCACCCACGTCACCGGAAACCTGAAGTACGACGCGCTCGACGCCCGGGAGCCGCCGGCCGCGCTGCGCCGCGCGCTCGGACAGGACGGCCCCGTGCCGCCGCCGCTGTGGGTCGCGGGCAGCACCGTCGAGGGGGAAGAGGAGGCCGTCCTCCAGGCCTTTGGCACGTTGCGGCGTGCGGAGCCCGCGGCGCGGTTGGTGATTGCGCCCCGCCATCCGGAGCGCTTCGCGACCGTGGCCGCGCTCGTCTCCCGCGCCGGCTTCGCCTGCGCGCGCCGCACCACCCTCGGCGACGCGGAATGGACGGGCGGCGACGTCCTCGTCCTCGACACGTTCGGCGAGCTGGCGCAGGTCTATCCGCTGGCCACCGTCGTGTTCGTCGGCGGCAGCCTCGCCGACGCCGGCGGCCACAACGTGCTCGAGCCCGCGGTGGCGGGCAGGGCCATCCTCGTCGGCCCCCACATGCAGAACTTCCGCGAGATCGCCGAGACCTTCCTGGCCGAGGACGCGCTCGTTCAGGTCCGTGACGCGGACGGTCTGGCGGAGGCCGTGACGCGTCTGTTCGCCGATCCCGCGGCGCGCGAGGGTCTCGGAGGACGCGCGCAGGCGATCGTCGCCCGCAACCAGGGCGCGCTCGCGCGGACGGTGGAAGCGCTGGTGGGGCTCCTCGCGTGACGGAGCGCCGCTGGCTGGCCCCCGCGGGCGCCGCGTTCGCCGCCGCCGGCGCCGCCCGCGCGCGCCTCTACGCGCGCGGGCTCCTGCGCCGCGAATCGCTGGCCGGGCCTGTCATCAGCGTGGGCAATCTCGCCGTCGGCGGCCGGGGGAAGACGCCGCTCGTCGCGCGCATCGCCGCTATGTTGAAGGGCGCGGGGCGCCCGGTCGCGATCCTGAGCCGCGGGTACGGCGGGTCCGCAGGCGGCGCGCCCCTCCTCGTCTCCAACGGCGAGACGGTGCTCGTCGCCGCCGATGTCGCCGGGGACGAGCCCGTCATGCTGGCGCGGGCGGTGCGCGGCGCGATCGTGGCCGTGGCGCGTCGCCGTGTGGACGCGGGCCGGATGGTCGAGGCGCGCTTCGGGCCCTGCGTGCACGTCCTCGACGACGGCTTCCAGCACCTGGCCCTCGCGCGCACGCTCGACATCGTGTCGGTGGAGGCGGACGACCTCACCGGGCGGCCCCTGCCCGCCGGTCGGCTGCGCGAGCGGCCGTCCGCGCTCCACCGCGCCGATCTCATCCTGCTCGCGGCGCGCAACGGCGCGCCGTTGCCGCCGGACCTCGATCCCGCACGTACGCTGCGCTGGCACCGTCGCTCGCTCGGCTTCTTCACGCCCGACGGCTTCCCGCGCCGGATCCCGGCGCGTGCCTTCGTGCTCTCCGCGATCGCCGCTCCCGAGCGCCTGGTCGAGGACCTCGCGGCCCTGGGGTCGCGCGTCGTGGGACAAGCGCTCTTCCGCGACCATCATCGGTTCGACCCCGGCGAGATCGCCGCCGCGCTCACTGCCGCCACGGCGGCCGGGGCCGATGCCGTGGTCACGACGGACAAGGACGCGGTGCGGCTGGCCCTCGTCACCGACGGCGCCGACGCCGTCCCGCCCTTTGTCGTCCATCGCATAGAAGCCGTCTTCGAGGACGAGGGGCGCCTGCGCGAGATCGTGTTGCGCGGGGCCCGCCCGGCATGAGAGCGGCGGTGGAGGCGGGCGTGGCGGCGCTGGTCGGCGGCCTCGCGCGCGTGCTCCCGCGCCGGGCCGCCCTCGCCTTTGGCGCGGGCCTCGGTCGCCTCTGGGGGCATCTCGATCGCCGCCACCTGCGCATCGCGGAGGAAAACCTCGCCCGCGCGTTCCCGGCCTGGGTCGCGGCCCGCCGTCGCGAGGTCAGTCTCGGCGTGTACGCGCACTTCGGCCGCGTGCTGCTCGACATCCTCTGGATGGCGGGGCGCGATCGGGACGCGATCCTGCGCAACGTCGACGTGGTCGGCGCCGAGCACGTCGAAGCCGCCCGCGCCGCGGGACGGGGGACGATCCTCGTGAGCGCGCACGTCGGCAACTGGGAGCTGCACGGGATCGCCCACGGCTACTTGTTCGGACCCATCGGAGTGGTGGCCCGCCCGCTCGACAATCCCGCCCTCGACGCGCGGCTGTGCGACCGCCGGCGTCTCCCCGGCAACACCGTCATCTACAAGAAGCGCGCGCTGCCGCAGGTCCTGCGCCTGCTCCGCGACAACCGCGGCGTGGCCATCCTCATCGACCAGAACGTGCAGGACGGAGACGGCGTCTTCGTCGACTACTTCGGCCGCCCGGCCGCGACCACGACGGTGGCGGCCGCCCTCGCGCTCAAGACCGGGTGTGCGCTCGTGCCCAGCCACACGGAGCTGGGCGCGGATGGGCGGTACACGCTCACCTACGAGCCGGCGCTCACCTGGACGCCGTCCGGGGATCGCGCGCGCGACGTGCAGATATTGACCCAGCGCCTCACCGGCGCGATCGAAGCCTGGGTGCGGCGGCGGCCCGAGCAGTGGCTGTGGCTGCACCGCCGCTGGAAGACACGGCCGCCGGGGGAAGGAATCGCGTGACCGGGATCGACCGCATCGTCGTGCGGGCGCCGAACTGGATCGGCGACGTCGTGCTCTCGCTGGCGGCGGTGCGCGACCTGCGGCGGAACTTTCCCTTGGCGCGGATCGAGATGCTGGCGCGGCCGTGGGTGGCCGACCTGTACGGCGCCGTGCCCGAGATCGATGCCGTCCGCGTGAGCACGACCGGGGACGCCGCGACGCTCCGGCGCGCCTTCGACGCCGCCGTGCTGCTGCCCAATTCGTTCGCGTCGGCCCTCTCGGCCTGGCGGGCGGGAATTCCGCACCGCTGGGGCTACGCGACGGATGCGCGCGGCCCGCTCCTGACGCGCGCGCCGCGGGTGCCGCGGCAGGTCCGGGGCCGCAGCCAGGTGTACTACTATCGGGCGATGCTGGCGGCAGTCGGTCTACGTGTCTCCGCGACACCGGATGCGTCGCTCGCCTGTCCCCCGGAATGGGCGAGCCGCGGCGCCGCACTCCTCGGCGGCGAGGGCCCGTGGATCGGACTCAACCCGGGCGCCTTCTACGGCACCGCCAAGCGCTGGCTACCCGAGCGCTACGCGGCGGTGGGGGACACCCTGGCCCGGACGAACGGCGCCCGCGTCGCCATCGTGGGCGGCGCGGCCGAGCGGCCCCTCGGGGAGACGATCGCGGCGGGGATGCGGGCGCCGGCGCGCGTGCTGTGCGGCGAGACGAGCCTGCCCGATCTCGCCGGCGTCCTCTCGCGGCTCGCCCTCCTCGTCACCAACGACTCCGGTCCCATGCACGTCGCGGCCGCGCTCGGCGTCCCCGTGGTCGCGGTGTTCGGCCCCACCGACAGCCGCGAGACGGGGCCCGTCGGCGACGCGCATCGCATCGTGCGGGAGCCCGTGCACTGCTCGCCCTGCAAGCTCCGCGAATGCCCGATCGACCACCGCTGCATGACGCGGATCGGAGCCGATCGCGTGATCGCCGAGGCGCAGGCCATGCTCGCCGCCCATTGACGGCCGTCCCCGCGCTGCGCCCCGCGATCTTCGTCGATCGCGACGGCACGCTCTCCGAGGAAGTCGGCTACGTGAATCACCTGTCGCGCTTCCGGCTGTATCCGTTCGCGGTGGACGCGATCCGCCTCGTGAACCGCAGCCCCTTCCTCGCCGTCCTGGTGACGAACCAGGCGGGAGTGGCCCGCGGCTATTTCCCGGAGTCGCTGATCCACGAGGTCCACGCCGTCGTGACGCGGGAGATGACCGCCGGCGCGGCGCGGCTCGATGCCATCTACTACTGCCCGCACCACCCGACGGCCGGCCCGCCGCCGTACCGCCAGGAATGCGACTGCCGCAAGCCGCGTCCCGGCCTCCTGCATCGCGCCGCCGCCGCTCTGGGCATCGACCTCTCGCGGTCGTGGATGATCGGCGACCGCGCGGGAGACCTCGAGCTCGCGTGGAGCGTGGGCGCGAGGGCCGCGCTCGTGCGCACGGGCTACGGCCGGGGAGAGCTCGTGCACCATGCGCCGGCGTGGCCGCGCCAGCCGGACCTGGTGGCCGAGCACCTGCTGGAAGCGGTCGTGGCCATCCTCTCCATTGCCGAAGGCACGCCGTGAGCGCGAAGCCGGCGCTCGTGAGCGCCGATGGCCTGGAGGCCGTCGTCGCCCGATTCAAGCGGCGCCGCCTGCTCGTGCTGGCCGACATCGTGGCCGACGAGTTCCTCTACGGCTCCGTGCAGCGGGTGAGCCGCGAGGCCCCGGTGCTGATCCTCGAGTACGACGGAACGGACGTGCGGCTGGGCGGCGGCGCCAACGCCGTGCACAACATCCACACCCTCGGCGGGAGGCCGGTGCCGATGGGCGTCGTGGGGGGCGACGAGCACGGCCGGCGTTTGCGCGCCCTGCTGCGCGAGATCGGGATCCCGGCGCGCGGCGTCGCCATCGATCGCGACTACGTGACCCCGGTGAAGACCCGCATCCTCGGCGGCGGCACGCACGCCACCAAGCAGCAGATGGTGCGCATCGACAAGCGCACGCGCCTCGCCGCCGGGAGCGCGGCGCGGCGGGCGGTGCTGGCCGCGGTACGGACCTACGCGGGCCCGCTCGATGGCGTGCTGGTGAGCGACTACGGCTTCGGCCTGCTCACGCCCGCGCTGGTCGAGGCCGGCATCGCGCTGGCGCGGCGGCGGCGGGTGCCCGTAACCGTCGATTCCCGGTACGCGCTCCTGAGCTTCCGCGGGATGACGGCGGTGACGCCCAACGAGCCGGAGGTCGAGGCGGCGCTCGGCATCACCATCGGCCATGATCGCCGCCGGCTGGAGTCGGCGGGACGGAGCCTCCTCCGCCGGATGAAGGTCGGCGCCGTGCTCATCACCCGCGGGAGCGACGGGATGGCGCTCTTCGAGCCCGGCCGCGCGACCGTGCACATTCCCATCTACGGCTCGGACCAGGTGGCCGATGTCACCGGGGCCGGCGACACCGTCATCGCCACGTTCACGCTCGCCCTCGCCGCCGGCGCGTCGCCCCTCGAGGCGAGCCTGCTCGCGAACTACGCGGGCGGCATCGTGGTGATGAAGAGGGGCACGGCGACGGTGTCGGCCGCGGAGCTGCGGCGCGCGGTTGCCTCCGATCCCGCGCCGGGCGTGCCGGTCCGCGGCGTGTGAGGGCGCGGGTGAGGACGGCGGCCTCCAAGGTGGGCTCGCTCGACGAGGTGGCGGAGCGGGTGCGCGCGGCGCGGGCGGCGGGCCGCACGGTGGCGCTCGCCAACGGATGCTTCGACGTGCTGCACGCCGGCCACGTCCGCTACCTCCACGGCGCGCGTGCGGAGGCGGACCTGCTCGTGGTCGGGGTCAATGGCGATGCGTCGGTGCGGCGGCTCAAGGGGGAAGGCCGCCCGGTGCTGGCGGAGGGCGACCGCGCCATCCTCGTGGCCGCGCTCCGGGACGTCGATCACGTCGTGGTCTTCGCCGAGGATGACGTGACCGGCCTCATCGTCGCCCTGCGCCCCGACGTCCACTGCAAGGGCACCGACTACACGACGGAGACGGTGCCCGAGCGCGCGGTCGTGCGCTCGTACGGCGGCCGGGTGGCCATTGTCGGCGATCCCAAGGACCACGACACGCGCAAGCTGATCGCGCGCCTCCGCGAATGACACGCGCCCTGGTCGTGCGGCTGTCCGCGATCGGCGACGTCGTGCACACGCTCCCCGTGGCGGCAATCCTGCGTGAGCGCGGGTTCGAGGTCGACTGGGTCGTCGAGCCCGCGGCCCGCCCGCTCATCGAGTCCAACCCCGTGGTCTCCCGCGCGATCGCCGCCCCGCCCGCGCGTTTCGGCAGCCTCCCGCGAGCGATCGCCGCCGCCCGCGGCCTGCGCGCCGCGCGCCACGACGTGGCCCTCGACCTCCAGGGCCTCTGGAAGTCGGCGGCCTGGGCGCGCGCGTCCGGCGCCCGCCGCGTCATCGGGTTCGCCGGACCGTGGCGCCGCGAGCGCCTCTCCGAGGTGCTCCTCGGGACGCGGGTGTCCCTGTCCTCTCCGCCCGCGCACGTCATCGACAAGAACCTGGCCCTGCTGCGCGCGCTCGACATCGAGGCCATCGGGCATCGCGCGTTCCCGTTGCCCGCCGCGGCCGAGGACGCGCGCCGCGTGGAGGAGCAGATCGCGGCCCGCGGATGGGGCGATTACGCGGTGATCAATCCCGGCGGCGGCTGGCCGAGCAAGCTCTGGCCGCCGTCGTCCTTCGGCGCGGTGGCGCAGGGCCTGAAAGCCCGCGGCATCACGCCCGTCGTCACCTGGGGGCCCGGTGAGCAGGGGCTGGCCGAAGCGGTGGTCGCGTCGTCCCACGGCGCCGCCACGCCGTGCTTCGCGACGTCGCTCCTCGAATACGTCGAGGTCGCGCGGCGCGCGCGCGTGGTCGCGGCGGCGGACACGGGGCCGCTTCATCTGGCCTGCGCGGTGGCGGCGCCGGTGGTGGGGATCTTCGGCCCCACCGATCCCGCCCGCAACGGGCCCTTCGGCGCGGAAGACCTCGTGGTGCGCCGCCAGCCCCTGTGCTCGCCCTGCCATCGCTCGCGGTGCGCGATCCACCACGGCGTGATGGCCGCGATCCCGCCGGCCGAGGTGCTGCTCGCGATCGACCGCCGCCTCGCACGCGCCGTCGCGCGCCGGCCCCCCGCCGCGGGATGAAGCTCTCGCGCCTGCGCGTCCCGCTCGGGTACGCGGCCTTTGCCCTCGTCGTGATCCTGGCCCGCCCGCGTCCCGCGCCGATGGCGGCGGGTATCGCGCTCGCCGTCCTCGGGGAGGGCATCCGGCTCTGGGCCTCCGGCCACATCGAGAAGACCGAGCGCCTGGCGACCGGGGGGCCGTACGCGCACACCCGCAACCCGCTTTACGTGGGAAGCGCGCTGATGGGGATCGGAATCGCGACGGCGTCGGCGAGCCCGTACGTCCTGCTCGCGGTCGCGGCCTACTTCGCCATCCTCTACCCGGCGGTCATCCGTGAGGAGTCGGCCTTTCTCGCGCGCCGGTTTCCCGAGGAGTACGCGGCCTGGGCCCGTGACGTGCCGGCGTTCCTGCCCCGCGTCACTCCCGCCGGCCCGCGGTCGAGCGTCTTCCGCCGGGAACGAGTCTGGAAAAACCGCGAGTGGCGCACCGCCGCCGCGCTGCCGGTGGTCGTGGCCGTGCTCGCCGCGCGCGCGATGTGGTGAGCGGCGATAACATTCGGATGCCGGGCGTTGCGCGCCGGCAAGGAGGCACCGTGGGGGAGAAGGTGAGCCGGCGTGACTTCGTGCGCGCGGGGGCCGGAGTCGTGGCCGCGGGGGCCGCGCCCGCGCTCGGCCAGGGGCCGGCGGTGATCACGGGAGCGTCCCGCCCGGTCGTGATCGCCTCCGCCAACGGCAATCGCTACAAGAACGGCGGCGCGCGCACCGCGGTCGAGGAGGCGTTCGCGCGGATGACGGCGGGGGAGGATGTCCTCGACGCGCTCATCGCCGGGGTCAACATCTGCGAGCTCGATCCCGAGGACGACAGCGTCGGGTACGGCGGCCTTCCCAATGCCCTCGGCGTCGTGCAGCTCGATTCCTGCTGCATGCACGGGCCGCGGCGCCGCGCGGGGGGCGTGGCCGCGCTCGAAGGCGTCCGCGCTCCGTCCCTGGTCGCGCGGGCGGTGGCCGATCTCACCGATCACCACCTGCTGGTCGGCCACGGGGCGCAGGAGTTCGCGCGGAGCCTCGGATTCAAGATCGAGGACGACCTCAACACCGACCATTCGCGGAAGCTGTGGCTCGAATGGCGGCGGCGGACCGATCCCGACCACTATCCCGATCCCGCCGCGCGCGAGGAAGCCGGCCGCAAGGTCAGCCGGCAGATGATGGACGAGGGGCTGATCGATCCCCAGCATTACTACGGGACGATCAACTGCAACGGCGTGAACGGGAAGGGCGATGTATGCGGCGTGACCACGACCAGCGGGCTGGCGTGGAAGATCCCCGGGCGCGTCGGCGACTCGCCCATCCTCGGCGCCGGGCTGTGGGTCGACGGCGAGGTCGGGGCCGCGGGATCCACCGGGCGCGGCGAGGCGAACCTCTTCAATCTCTCGTCGCACCTGATCGTCGAGGAGATGCGCCGCGGCCGGCATCCGAAGGACGCGGCCATGGAGGCCCTGCGGCGGATCCGCGCCAACACGGTGGAGAAGCGCCTCCTGAACGCGAAGGGGAACCCGAACTTCAACGTGAACTTCTACGCCCTCAATCGCCGGGGCGAGTTCGCGGGCGTGTCGCTCTACGCGGGCGGCGATCGCACTTTCGCCGTCTGCAACGAGCAGGGCCCGCAGACCCTGCCCTGCGACGCGCTCCTCGCCGAGAGCGACGACGTGCGGCCGGAGCCCAAGGCGAAGCGGTGACCGCCGCCGGCCCCGACCTCGCCGCCATCCGTCGAGCGCGCGAGCGCCTGGGAGATCGCGTGGTGACGACACCCGTGCGCGCGTGGGACGACCCCGTCCTCACCGCCCGCCTGGGGTCCCGCACCCGCGTGGTCCTGAAAGAAGAGCTCTTCCAGAAGACGGGCACCTTCAAGCCGCGGGGCGCGCTCACCGTGATGCTCGACCTCGCGCCCGTCGTCCTGGCCCGTGGCGTGACCGCGGTCAGCGCCGGCAATCACGCGATCGCGGTCGCCTACGCCGCGGGCATCCTGGGCACCACGGCCAAGGTGGTGATGCCGCGCAACGCCAGCCCGTTCCGGGTCACGCGCTGCCGCGACCTCGGGGCGGAGGTGGAGCTGGTCGACGACGTGCATGCCGCGTTCGCGCGCGTGAAGGAGATCGAGTCCGAGGAGGGGCGCACCTTCGTTCATCCCTTCGAAGGCCCGCTCACCGCGCTGGGGACGGCGACGCTCGGGCTCGAGCTGGTCGAGCAGGCGCCGGACGTGGAAGCCGTCATCGTCCCCATCGGCGGGGGAGGGCTCTGCGCGGGAGTGGCGGCGGCGGTGAAGCAGGCCAGGCCGGGCTGCCTCGTCTTCGGGGTCGAGCCGGAGGGGGCGGACAGCATGCGCCGCAGCTTCGATGCCGGATCGCCGCAAGCGATCGACCGCGTGCGCACGATCGCGGACAGCCTCGGGGCGCCCCACGCCGCGCCCTACAGCTTCGAGCTCTGCCGCCGCTATGTCGACGACGTCGTGCTGGTGGACGACGACGCGCTGCGCGCGGCGATGCTGCTCATGTTCTCGTCGGCCAAGCTCGCGGTGGAGCCGGCGGGCGCGGCCGCGGCGGCGGCGCTCCTCGGCCCGCTCCGCGAGCGCCTGGCCGGCCGCCAGGTGGCGCTCGTCGTCTGTGGGGCCAACATCGACGCCGCCACCTTCGGCGGGCACCTCGCCGCCGCGGTTGCGAAGCACTAGAATTCCGCCCCCATGAATCCCCTCCGCCCGGCGGTCATCGCATGAAGGTTCGCGTCGTTACACCCGCGCCCCCGCGCTCGTCAAGCGGCAACCGCGTGACCGCGCTGCGCTGGGCGCGCCTCCTCCGCGGGCTGGGGCACACGGTGGCCGTGCAGCAGGACTATCGCGGCGAGGCCTGCGACATGCTCGTCGCCCTCCACGCCCGCAAGAGCGCGGGCGCGGTGGCCCGGTTCCGCGAGAAGAACCCCCGCGCTCCGCTCGTCGTCGCGCTCACGGGGACCGACATCTACGGCGACGCGCGGAACGGCGCGGACGTCGCGCGCTCGCTCGACCTCGCCAGCCGCGTCGTGATCCTGCAGCCGGAGGCCCTCGGCCGCCTGTCGGAGCGCGTGCGCACGAAGACGCGCGTGATCGTCCAGTCCGCGGAGCCCGTCCCCGGCCCGCACCCCCTGCGGCGCCGCGCTTTCGAGGTCTGCCAGCTCGCGCACCTGCGGCCGGTGAAGGACCCGTTCCGGGCCGCCATGGCGGCCCGCCTGCTGCCCGCGGACTCGCGCGTCACCCTCGTGCACGCCGGGGCCGCGCTCGAGCCCGACCTCGCCGCCCGCGCCCACAACGAGGCCGCGTCCAACGCCCGTTACCAGTGGGTCGGTGACCTTCCGCGGTGGCAGGCCATGCGGCTCCTCGCGCGGTGCCGGCTGATGGTGCTCAGCTCGCGCATGGAAGGGGGCGCGAACGCGCTCTCGGAAGCGCTGGCGGCGGCGGTGCCGGTCGTGTGCTCCCGGGTGGACGGCTCCGTCGGCCTTCTCGGCGAGGACTATCCCGGCTATTTCACCGTCGGCGACACGCAGGCGCTGGCCGCTCTCTTCCGCCGCGCCGAGACCGATCGCGGCTTCTACGCCGCGCTGCAGGGCCGCTGCCGCGCGGCCGCCCCGCTGGTCGATCCCGCCCGCGAGCGCCGCGGGTGGCGCGACCTCCTCCGCGAGTGCGCCGCGGACTGAGGCCTGCCATGCCGCCGGTCGTGATCATTGGCGCCGGTGTCTGCGGGATCGAGGCCGCCCTCGCTTTGCGCCGCCGCGAGCCGGAGACGCCCATCACCATCGTCACCGACGAGCACGATCACTTCTTCTCGCGGCCGGCCCTGATGTACGTGTTCGCGGGACAGATGACGCTGCGCGACACCGAGCCCTACGACCGCGAGCTCTTCGCGCGGATGGGGTTCGAGCGCCGGCGCGGCCGCGTGACCTCCGTCGAGGCCGGCGCCCGCCGCGTGACCTTCGCCGGCGGCGCGTCGTTGGCGTTCGACCGCCTGCTGCTGGCGGTGGGATCGAGAGCGCGTCCCGCGCCGTGGCCGGGCGCGGACGGCCCCGGCGTGCACGCGTTCGTCACCCTCGGCGACCTGGAGCGGCTCGACGCGGCGGCGCGCCCCGGCGGCCGCGCGGTGGTGATCGGGGGCGGGCTCATCGGCGTCGAGGCCGCGGAGATCCTGAAGCACCGCGGCCTGCGCGTGACCTTCGTGATCCGACAGACCTGGTACTACCCGGTGGCGCTCGAGGCGCGCGAAGGCGCCCTCGTCGCCGAGCACCTGCGCGCCCACGGCATCGACGTCCGCCTCGAGACGACGGTCGAGGCGGTCGTCCGCGATGCGGGCAACGCCGTGCGCGCGGTTCGCATGGGGGGCGAGGACGTCCCCTGCGACCTCGTCGTGGCCGCCGTCGGCGTCGTGCCGAACACCGCGTTCCTCGAGGGCGGTCCCGTCGCCCTCGCGGCCAATGGCGCCATCGAAGTCGATGATCGCCTGCGCGCCCGCCTGGACGGCGTGTGGGCGGCGGGCGACTGCGCGAACGTGACGTGGATCGACGGGTCGCGGCGCCCGGAGCAGCTCTGGTACACCGCGCGCGACCAGGGCCGGGCGGCGGCCGCTTCCATGGCCGGCGACGCCACCGCCTACCGGCGGGGGACCTGGTACAACTCGGCGAAGTTCTTCGATCTCGAGTACACCACCGCGGGCTGGGTGCCGATCGTGCTCGACGGGCAAAACCGCGCCGTCGCCGTCGAGGCGGGCGTCACCACCTGGTTCCAGCGCGCGCCGGGCGCCCTGGCCAGCGAGCGCATCGTGTGCCGCGGCGACCGCGTGGTGGGCTTCAACATGCTGGGGGGGCGCTGGAACCACGAACGCTTCCTGGAGTGGATCGACGAGCGCCGCACCCTCGCCTTCGTCCTCGACCACCTTCACGAGGCGCAGTTCGACGAGGAATTCGAGCGCCCCTTCCGTGTCACTTCCGCCGCGCAGGTGTCCTAGCGATGCAAGCCGGCCTGCTCGACACGTACCGGCATCCCGCGCAGAGCCGCCAGTGGCCGGCGTGGGCGATCTCCGCGGCGCTCATCGCGTCGTACTTGCTCCTCTATTTCACCGACGTCCTCGAGGCCCCGGCGCGCGCCCTCGGCGTCGGCAGCAAGTGGACGCTCTACGGGCTCGTGTACTCGCTGGCCATGATCGCCGGCGGAGCGTTCTTCCTCCGCCGCCACGGCAACAGCCGGTACCAGCGGATCCGCACCGCGAGCGTCCTCTTCTTCCAGGTCGTCATGGCGTTCGCGCTGCCGCTGGTCATGAAGGTGCTCGGGCGGCAGGAGTACTACTTCAGCTACTTCTGGCCGCTGAAGATCGAGTACTTCTATCCCGGCTACATCCTCCAGCAGCCGTTCCTCATCGTGCTCTACAGCTTCGTGGGATCGCTGATCGTCTTTCCGATCGCCGGATACTTCCTCGGCAAGCGGTTCTACTGCTCGTGGATGTGCGGGTGCGGCGGGCTCGCGAACACGGCGGGCGAGCCGTTCCGCCACCTGTCCGACAAGTCGGCGGGCGCGTGGCGGTTCGAGAAGCATTCCGTCTATGCCGTGCTCGGCCTCGCCGTCGTGACGACCCTCGTGGTCGGCCTCAACTGGGCGGTGGGCCGCCATCATCCCGGCTTCGCCGCCTTCGCCTTCCGCCTCCAGGCGCTCTACCAGTTCTGGATCGGCGCGATCCTCTCCGGCGTCCTCGGCGTCGGCCTCTACCCCCTCATGGGCACGCGCGTGTGGTGCCGCTTCGCCTGCCCGATGGCCGCGGTCCTCGGCCTCATCCAGAAGTTCGGCCGCTTCCGGATCACGGTCGAGAAGGACATGTGCATCTCGTGCGGGAACTGCTCGACCTACTGCGAGATGGGGATCGACGTCCGGCAGTACGCGATGGCGAACCAGTCGTTCAAGCGCGCGTCGTGCGTGGGTTGCGGGATGTGCGCGCACATGTGCCCGCGCGGGGTGCTGAAGCTGGAGATCCGCCCCGACCGGACCAAGGCGGGCGGCGCCATCCGCGTCTACGCCGTCGACCTGTAGGCCGCACCGCGAGCCGCATCGAGAAGGGCCCGCAGGCGGCGCTCGGACGACATCGCCAAAGGGTCACACAAGAAAGCCGTGAAAGCGAAGGCACATTGCGCCGGCCCGCGGGCGGGCGTACGCTCCCGACCAATACCAGCCCATCGGGTCCCTGGACGCGCACCGCAAGGAGGCTCCCAATGTCTTCGAAGACCCTGCAGGCTGCGGCCTGGTCGCTCCTCGTCCTTCTCGTCGCGGCGCCTGCCGTCGCGCAATCCACGGCCAGCCTGCGCGGCACCGTTACCGACCAGCAGGGCGCAGCCCTGCCCGGGGCCAAGGTCCTGGTCCGGAACCAGGCGACGGGCGAAGAGCGCACCGTCGAGTCGGATCAGCGCGGGGACTACCAGCTCGCCTCGCTCCCCGTGGGCGTCTACCGCGTGGAGGTGAGGGCGGACGGCTTCCAATCCCGAGTCCTTTCCGACCTGCGGCTCGAGGTCGCGCAGTCCGCGGTGCAGAACGTCCGCCTCGCGCTCGGCAACATGGCCGAGGAGGTGAGCGTCGTCGGCGAGGCGCCGGTCATCGAGCGCGTGACGACGTCCGTGGGGCAGGTGATCGATCAGCGCACGGTGCAGGAGATTCCGCTGAACGGCCGCCACTTCGTCGACCTCGGCCTCCTCATCCCGGGATCCGTGGCGCCGCAGCCGGCCACCGGCTTCCTGACCGCGCCGCTCCGCGGCCAGGGATCCTTCGCGTTCAACACCGCGGGGAACCGCGAGGACACCGTCAACTTCATGATCAACGGCATCAACCTGAACGACCAGGTGCAGAACCAGATCACGTTCCAGCCGTCGATCAACACCGTGCAGGAGTTCAAGGTCGACAACTCGACGATGAGCGCGGAGTACGGCCGCAGCTCGGGGGCGGTGGTGAACATCGCCACCCGGTCGGGCACCAACGACTTCCACGGCGAGGCCTTCGAGTTCTACCGGAACCAGGGCCTCGACGCGCGGAACTTCTTCAACGTCGACACCACCACGCCGCCCCAGCCGCAGTCGAAGTTCAAGCGCAACCAGTTCGGCGGCAACCTCGGCGGCGCGATCGTCAAGAACAAGACCTTCTTCTTCGTGAGCTACGAGGGCCTGCGCCAGCGCCAGGGGCTCGACTTCAACAGCGGCGTCCTGAGCGCCGCGGAGCGCGCGGGAGTCGCCGATCCCGTGGTGCGGCGGCTGCTCGCGCTGATCCCGGAGGCGAATGCGGTGGGCACGCGCGGCGAGGCGCGGTTCATCGGCACCGGCTCCGCGAACGTGAACATCGACCAGTGGACGGGCGACCTCAATCATCAGATCGGGGACGGCGACCGGCTTCACGGGTACTACGCCTACCAGCGCGACAAGCGCGAGGAGCCGAACCTGCAGGGGAACACGATCCCCGGGTTCGGCGACACGCGCGCGTCGAGCCGCCAGATCCTCACCCTGAACGAGACGCACATCTTCGGGCCGAGCCTCGTGAACGAGGCACGCCTGGGGTTCAACCGCATCGACATCACGTTCGCCCCCAACGTCCCCGGGAACCCGGCCGACTTCGGCATCAACAACGGGATCACCACCGCCGTCGTCCTGCCCCAGATCACCGTGCAGGGCGTGGGCCTCAACTTCGGCGGGCCGTCGGCCTTCCCCCAGGGGCGCACCGATACCACGATGGTCTTCTCCGACACGGTGAGCTGGCTGCGCGGCCGCCACGCGCTCAAGATGGGCGGCGAGTTCCGCCGCTTCCACAACGTGAATTTCCAGACCAACGGCGGAACCTTCACCTTCCCGAGCCTCGCCGCCTTCCAGGCCGGGCAGGCGAGCGCCTTCAACGTCACCATCGGCGACATCAACAGCGACCTCAGCCAGAACGCCATCGGCCTCTTCGTGCAGGACAACCTGAGGTTGACGTCGGCCCTGACCTTCGAGCTCGGCTTCCGCTATGACCGCAACGCCGCGCCCACGGAGGCCGACGACCGCTTCGTCTACTTCGATCCCGGGACGGCCTCGCTCTACCGCGTGGGGTCGGGCGGGCCGCGCGACTCGATCTACGACGCGACCAGCAACTACCAGCCGCGCGTCGGGATCCTCTGGGATCCGTTCGGCGACGGGCGAACGTCGGTGCGCGCCGCGTACGCGCTCCTCAGCGATCAGCCGGTCACCAACGTCGTGAGCCCGACCGCGGGCAACCCGCCCCTCGTCACTCCGCTCACCTTCACCGGCGCCATCCGCCTCGACAATGCGCTTTCCGTCGCAGGCCCCGCGGGGCTCGGGCCCACGAGTGTCGCCGCCGATTTCCGCAGCCCGCTCATGCAGTCGTGGAACCTGAACGTCCAGCGCGAGCTGTGGAGCAACGCCGGCCTCATGGTCGGGTACTTCGGGTCGAAGGGCGAGCACCTGCGCGTGTCGCGCAACGTGAATCAGCTCGTGAACGGGGTACGGCCCTTCCCGCGGCTGGCCGCTGCGAGCCCGATCCTGCCCGGCTCCGCTCTCGGCAACATCGCCGAGGTCACGAGCCTCGGCTACTCGCGCTACAACGGCCTCTGGATCGCGCTCAACCAGCGGTTCCGGCACGGCCTGCAGTTCAACGGCTCCTACACGCTGTCGAAGTCGAAGGACACGAACTCACTGAGCTCGCAGGGCGTCGTCATCCAGGACAGCAACAACATCGGGGGCGATTACGCGCTCTCGGACTACGACGTGCGGCACCGTTACGTGCTGAGCGCGATCTACGAGCTCCCCTTCAAGGGCAACGTGCTCGTCTCCGGCTGGCAGGTCTCGGTGATCACCCAGGGGCAGAGCGGCAGCCCGGTGAACATCGTGACCGGGGTGGGAAACACCGGAGTCATCAACACGGTGCGGCCGGACCTGGTCGGAAACATCGACATCGTGGGCCGCGCGAACCAGTGGTTCGCGGGGGGCGTCTGCGATCCCCGCATCGCCGGCTCCTGCACCGCGACGTCGGTCTTCGCGCTGCCGTTCGCGCCCGACGGGACGTTCCACTACGGCAACCTCCCGCGCAACACAGTCCGCGGGCCCGCCTTCTTCAACACCGACCTCTCGCTCGTGAAGAAGACGCGGATCGGGAAGGCCACGATGGAGCTCCGCGCGGAGGCTTTCAACGTCTTCAATCATCCCAACCTGGGGAATCCCGGGCGCGTGGCCAGCGTCGGCAGCACGAGCTTCGGCCTCATCACCGGCACTCGGCTCCCCACCGGCGACTCGGGCTCCGCGCGCCAGATCCAGCTCGCGGTGAAGATGTTGTTTTGAGGCGCGAATCGGAACAATGAATCGCGACCGGGACAGATGACGAGCTGAACCGGGAGGGCGGCGGGAGCGCGCAGCGCGACCGGCGCCCGGTGGGGGGTCTGGGGGGGAGCGAGGCACTGTCGTTGATGGTTGCCGCGCCGGTCGGCCATGGCGGCACGAGAACCCGATCAGCAATGGCGGGCGTTCCCCCAGCTCAAATACTTCAGCCAGCCGTGCCGCCCGATATACTTCTGCGTTGCCCTCCCGCGAGCCCCTCTTCACCCCGCGCTTCTTCGTCATGTGCGGGTTCAGCTTCACCGTGTTCCTGTCCGCGTTCCAGCTCCTTCCCACCGCGCCCTACCGGATCCTCGAGCTCGGCGGTTCGAAGTTCGCGGCCGGCATGTTCCTCGGGTTCCTGACTTACGCCTCCGCTTTCTCGGCGCCCATCACGGGGTCGCTGGCGGATCGCGTGGGCAAGCGCCGGATGCTCATCTCCTGCAGCCTCGTGCTGTCGGGATTCGCCGCCGCGTATTCGATCACGCGCGACTACCGCCTGCTCCTCGCCCTAGCACTCCTGCACGGCTGCTTCTGGTCCGGCCTGCTGTCGTCATCGTCCGCGTACATCACGGATTTCATTCCCGCCGCGCGCCGCTCGGAGGGGATCGGGTACTGGGGCCTCTCCACGATCCTCGCCATCGCGGTGGCGCCGTCCCTGGGCTTCGCGCTCTACCACCGCGGCGGATGGGCGTGGCTCTGCGCCTCGGTCGGGATCCTGAACCTCGTGATGGCGGCCATCGCGTGGCAGCTCGTCGAGGCGCCCCGCGAACGGACGGCCGGCGCGCCGTTCTTCGGCCGCCACCTGATCGAATGGCGCGTCCTCGCGTTGTCCATGACGCTCTTCCTGTACTCCTACGGCTACGGCGGGATCACGAGCTTCGCCGCCCTCTACGCGGACGCCAACGGCGTGGCGCCGAAGGAGATCTTCTTCACCACCTTCGCGATCATCGTCGTCTGCACCCGGCCGATCCTCGGCCCGATCGGCGACCGCGCCGGCTACCTGCGCGTGTTCATCCCCTGCCTGGCCCTCATCGTGTGCGGCCTCGGCCTCCTTGCCGCCTTCGGGACCAAGCCCGGGATCATCGCGGCCGCCATCGTCTTCGGCACCGGCTTCGGCGCGGCGTACCCGGCGTTCGCTGCGTACGTGATGCAGCACGTCGACGCCTCGCGACGGGGCGCAGCCTTTGGCAGCATCATCGCGGCGTTCGATACCGGCATCGGGACGGGCTCCATCACCACGGGATGGATCGTGGAGCGTCACGGGTACGCGGCGGCGTTCGGGGTCGCGGCGATGCTTTCCGCGTTTGCCATCCCGTTCTTCCTGTTCATGGATCGAAGGGTCCTCGCCAGGCGCTAGAATTTTCGCATGCGGCCCGTCGCGATGGTCCGCCATGGCCGCGCTGGCGTGCAACCCGTCGCCACCCAACGCCGGTCGCTTCACCTTCGCCCTCTCCGGTGCAAGAGACTTCCCGCGGCTGCGGCCTGCCCGCGGGCGGGCCCCATGAGCGCTGCACGATCGAGCTCCCGCGGGGGGTGAAGAACAGCGACGCCTTCGACGAGCAGTACCAGTTGATGACGTCGCTCGGCTACGTGCGCTGGGGCGCGGGGGCGTACCGCTCGACCTGCTTTCCCTCCTGGTTCTAGGCGAGGCCGAGGGCGCGCGCTTCCTCGACCGACCAGAGCCACGCCGCGCCGCGCGCCCCGCTGGCCGGGCCGTGCCGCGGCGGCACGAGCCGCGTGTCCACGCGATCCGAGAAGACGTACTGCGTCCATCGGGCGGGCACGCGGGTGTAGAGGCGGGCGACGCTCGACATCCCGCCGCCCAGGACGATCACGTCGGGATCGAAGATGTTGATGACGGTGGCGAGCCCGCGCGCGAGCCGGTCTTCGTAGCGGAGCAGCGCGGCTTCGCAGGGTCGGTCGCCCGCGGCGGCCCGGTCGACGATCACCTCCGCGGCCACGTCCTCACCCGTCCGCTCGCGATGATCGCGCCGCAGGCCATGGCCGGAGACGAAGAGCTCCAGGCACCCGCGACGGGAGCAATAGCATTCGGGGCCGGGCGTCTCGGAAGGGTCCGGCCAGGGCAGGGGATTGTGCCCCCATTCCCCGGCCACTCCGTTGATGCCGCTGAGCACGCGGCCCCCGATCACGATCCCGCCGCCCGCGCCCGTGCCGAGGATGACGCCGAACACCGTCGAAGCGCCCGCGGCCGCGCCGTCGGTGGCTTCGGAAAGCGCGAAGCAGTTCGCGTCGTTGGCGAGCCGCAGCGGGCGCGCGAGGCGCGCCTGGAGATCGGCGAGCAGCGGCTGGCCGTTCAGCCAGACCGAGTTCGCGTTCTTCACGAGGCCGGTGGCGGGGGAGATGGCGCCGGGGATGCCGACGCCGACGGAGGCCCGGCCACCGCCGGCTTCCGTCTCCACGGCGGAGACGAGCGCCGCGATGGCGTCGAGGGTGGCGGCGTAGTCATGACGAGGGGTGGGGACGCGACGGCGCGCGCGCACGGCAGTGTCGCCGTCCACGGCAATCGCCTCGATCTTGGTGCCCCCGAGGTCGACGCCGACGCGTATCAACTAGAGACCGACGGCTTGATGAAGATGCGCATCAGGACGGCGTCGCCGCCGCAGGCGGTGACGCCCGGTGGGGGGTCTGGGGGGGAGCGAGGCACGGTCGTTGGGGATTGCCGACGTTCCCCCCCAGCTTCAATACTTCAGCCTGCTACTTGACGAAATCCTTCAGCGCCTTCAAGGGGCGGATCTTCACGATCTTGCGGGCCGGCTTGGCCTTGAAGATCGTCGGCTCCTTGGTGAAGGGGTTGATTCCCTTGC
>JANMPI010000459.1:0-8406 GCA_031369785.1 Acidobacteriota bacterium | reverse complement strand
GGGGTGCCCGCCCCCCCGGCGCCAGGGCCTCGTGGGTGGCGGGGGCGCCGCGGTCGGCGGCCCGCGACGCGGTCGCGGGGAGGACGAGATGGGCCACGCATTCGCGGCCCAGAAAACCCGCCCCGGCTACGGGGTCGGGCGCCTCGTAGAACTGCCGCACCGCGGCGTCGCGCTCCGGGAAGCCGGCCGCCGCGGCGTGCGAGACGAGCGCGCGGCACGACGACAAACCGCCGGCGTAGAGCCCGATGTCCGGCGGAGCCAGGAGCACGTCGCCCGTCCGGCAGTGAGGCCGCAGGGCCAGCGCAGCCGCCATCCGCTCGGCGGGCACGTACCACGTTGCCGAGGGGAGAAGCGTGATCCGGAACGCGGCGGCGGCGGCGGTGGAAAGCGCGAGCGCGGCCACGAAAGTCGCCGCGGGAGGAAAGGGCGCGAGCGCGAGCGCCGCGAGGACGAGCAGGGGAACGCCGATGCCGACGAGGAACTGCAACGAGAAGCTGACCGGGCGCGCGGCGATCATCACCCCGGCGAGCGCCAGCCACACCACGAAGTGCAGCGCCGCGACGCGCGCGTCACGGTCGCCGGCGGCGGGGATCGCCGCGAGGCCCCGCGCCCGCGCGAGCGCCCACGCCGCGGCGGCGACGAGGGCGGCCGGGCCCAGCGCCCACAGGAACTCGCCGGCGCGCGGGAAGACGTAGGGAATCCCGGCGAACCATGCGAACGCCGGCACGCGGTAGAAGACCCACGCGTCGTAGGCGACCACCGGCAGCAGCAGCGCCAGGGCGCCGGCGTGGCGGAGCCATCGCGGCGGCGACTCCGTGACCATCACCACGATGGTGCGGATCGCCACGAGGAGCACGAGGTCGTAGGGGCGGTTCAGGCCGAGAATGGTGGCGAGCGCGGCCGCGAGGAGCGTCCGACCCGGGCCGCCCTCGTGCTGGGCCACGCGGAAAGCGCGCAGCGACCACAGGAGCAGCGCGGTCCCGGCCACGAAGTGCGGGTTGGCCAGGATCTCGAGAAACGGAAACAACCCCGACCGGATGTCCAGGCAGCGGTCGGGGATGCCGAGCCAGAGGCACGCCGCGCCCGCGCCGCCGCCTAGGCACGCCAGCAGCAGCGCCGGCATCGCGTGCGAGGCGGGCAGGCCGGAGTCGCGCAGCCACGCGTCGAGGGCGGCGACGAGGGCGAGAAGCGCGGCCAGCGCGAACAGCCGATAGGCCAGGATCGGGCGCCGCCCGAGGCTGCGCGACACGACCCCGACCAGCCACCACTCCGGGCTCACCAGCGCGCCCGCGTGCGGCGCGAGATAGAGCTTGTTGCGGAAGGCGAGCGCGCCGTCCTCCGCCTGCTGCACGAAAGACAGGTAGTTGTAGGCGTCGTCGACGAACCAGAAGTAGCCGACGAAAGTGTGGCCGGGCGGCGGGGCCAGGGCCGCCGTCGCATAGGGCGCCGTGGAGAGCGCGGCCAGCGCCAGCGTGACGAGGAGGACGACGCGCCGGGGGGCGACCCGCGTCGCCGCCTCAGCCACGCGCGGGCTCGTCGATCGCCAGCAGGTCGGAGGTCCGCCGCGTCGCGACCACGAGCGCGGCGATCAGGATCAGGCAGGGCAGCGCGAACTGCCAGGCCGGAGCGGACGCGATCCAGAGGCGAACCCAGGCCACCGACGGATAGAAGAGACCGCCGGGACCCGCGTGATACCGGCCCTCGGCGGCCCAGAAGCCGTTGAACCCGACCACCGCGGCAATGGCCAGCGCGGCTTGCCGGGCAGGAAGGGGCAATCGGAGGCTCCCGAAGGCGCGGCCCGCCACCAGCCCCCACGCCGGCCAGGCCGCGACGAGACGCCGCGTGGGGTCGGGCTGCGGGAAGGACGCGAACACGGCGAGCATCGCCATCACCATCGCGACCGCGGGCAGCAGCGCGGCGCGTTCCCGACGCGTCGCCGCGACGGCGCCGGCGATGGCCACGGCGACGAGCGGGCCGGCCTCCATCACGATCACGCGCAGGTGCAGCGCGATCCCGTGCGGCAGCGCGCGCGCGTCGACGACGCTCCGTGGCTCTCCGTAGTACGGCGCGTAGCCGCCGAGCCACCAGCTCCCGTGATAGCCGAAGTTCCACAGGGCCACGAGCGCAAGACAGCTCACCATCCACGCCGCCGCGGGCGCGATCAGGGCCGCGAACGCGCGGTCACCGAAAGCTTCTTCGGCGGCGCTTCCGGCCAGGAGCGCTCCGCCGAGGATGGCCCCGGTCGGATTGCCCCAGGGCAGGAGCGCGCAGGCGGCCGCCATCATCACCTGCCCCGCGCGGCGCGCGCGCGGGGTCAGCCCCGCGCGGACCCGGCCGAGGAGGAAGAGCGCCACGAGGAACACGTACACCGCCTCCGCGCCCCCGCGGCGGCTCGCCTGCCAGACCGGCCAGGCCAGCCCGGTGAGGGTGACGGCGAGGGCGACCGCGGACGCGCTCGTCCCCCGATCGACGAGGGCCAGGCCCAGGAGCGCCAGGGCGGCCAGCACGAAGGCGTGCCCCTGCAGCTGCACGAGCGGGCGGTCGGAGGGACGGAGCGGAGAGCCGAGCAGCCGGTCGGCGAGCACGAAGGGCGCGAGGGTCAACGACGTCAGGGGCAGGAGCCGCGACCGCTGCGGCTCGCCGGGGTGCGCCGCGCGCACCCACGGCAGCTCCGGCGGGGGCGCCTCGCCCGGCTCGGAGAGATGGAGTGACCCGTGCTCGACGAGGTGGTCGGCCACCACGATGTACTCCGCCTGGTCGGTGAGGAGCCACTGTCCCGGCGTCGTCAGCAGGTGGACCGCCGCCACGAGGGCGAGCGGCCAGAGGATCGTCGCGCGGCGCGAGGGAGGACCCGGGCCCTCACTCATGCGTGGCGTGATGGATCCGCAGCAGGCGCGCCAGCAGCTTCTTCAGGGAGCCGAGGCGGTACGAGTTCGGGCCGTCGGAGAGCGCGCGGGCCGGGTTCTCGTGGACTTCCATGAAGATGCCGTCCACACCCGCGGCCACGCCGGCGGGGCCGAGGGTGTCGATGTAATGCGACTCGCCGCCGGAGCGGTCGCCGAGGCCGCCGGGCCGCTGGACGCTGTGGGTGATGTCGTATATGACGGGGAACCCGAGGGACCGCAGGGCCGGGAAGGAGCGCATGTCGACCACGAGGTTGTTGTAGCCGAAGCTGAACCCGCGCTCCGTGACCATCAGCGCGCGGTTGCCCGAGGACGCCGCCTTCTCCATCACGCCCTTCATGTCCCAGGGGGCCATGAACTGCCCCTTCTTGATGTTCACCACCTTGCCCGACCGCGCGGCCTCGAGCACGAGGTCGGTCTGGCGGCAGAGGAAGGCGGGGATCTGCAGGATGTCCGCGACCTCGGCCACCTTCTCGACCTGCGCGACCTCGTGCACGTCGGTCAGGATCGGGACGCCGACGGTGTCGCGCACGCCGGCCAGGATCTCGAGGCCGCGCTCGAGTCCCGGGCCGCGGTACGAGCCGAGGCTCGAGCGGTTCGCCTTGTCGTAGCTGGCCTTGAAGACGAAGGGGATGCCGAGCTCGCCGGTGATCTCCTTGAGCCGCGCCGCCACCTGCCGCGGATGCCGCGGGCTCTCGATGACGCACGGCCCCGCGATCAGGAAGAGCGGCCCGCCTCCGCCCAGGCGCGTCCGCCCGAGGCGGACCGCCGCCGGCACCTAGAGCGCCACCGGGACGGCATTCTCGCGATAGGCGGTGCGCGCGCGCTTGTTCTCGACGCTCGCGCGCACGAAATCGGCGAAGAGCGGATGCGGCACCAGCGGCTTGGACTTGAACTCGGGATGGAACTGCACCGCGATGTACCAGGGGTGGCCCGGGATCTCGGCGATCTCCACGAACTTGCCGTCCGGGGTCTTGCCGCTGATGTCGAGCCCGCCTTCGGTCAGGCAGCTCTCGTACTGCTTGTTGAACTCGTACCGGTGGCGATGGCGCTCCATCACCTCCGTGGCGCCGTAGATCGCGGCCGCGCGCGAGCCCGGCTTCAGCTGGCAGTTGTAGGCGCCGAGGCGCATCGTGCCGCCCATCTCGTCCACGCCGAGGAGGTCCTGCAGCTTGTAGATGACCTTGTGCTCGGTGTCGGGGTCGACCTCCGTCGAGTTCGCCGCCGCGAGGCCGCACACGTTCCGCGCGTACTCCGTCACCGCCCACTGGAACCCGTAGCAGATGCCGAAGTACGGCGTTCCCGTCCGCCGCGCGTACTCTGCCGCCGCCACCATGCCCCCCGTCCCGCGCGCGCCGAAGCCGCCGGGCACGAGGATCCCGTCCACGCCGCCGAGGAGATGGTCGACGTCGCCCTTTTCGAGCTCCTCCGATTCGACCCAGCGGCGATTCACCTTCACGTCGTTGCCGAACCCGCCGTGGGTGAGCGCCTCGTTCAGGCTCTTGTAGGAATCCTCGAAGGAAACGTACTTGCCGATGATCCCGATCGTCACCTCGCCCTTCGGATTGCGGATGCGGTGGACCAGGTCCTCCCACGCGCCCATGCCCTTGCCGTGGCTCTCGAGGGAGAGGAGCTGGAGCACGATCGCGTCCAGCCCTTCGCCGGAGAGGACGAGCGGAACCTCGTAGATCGAGTCCACATCCTTGGCCGTGATGACCGCTTCCTCGGCGACGTCGCAATAAAGCGCGAGCTTGGACTTGAGGTCGGGGGGCAGGTAGCGGTCCGTGCGGCACAGGAGGACGTCGGGCTGGATTCCGATGGCGCGCAGCTCACGGACGCTGTGCTGCATCGGTTTCGTCTTCAGCTCGTGCGCGGTGGCGATGTAGGGGACGAGGGCCAGGTGCACGAAGATCGCGTTCCCGCGGCCGACCTCCTGGCGGAACTGGCGCACCGCCTCCAGGAAGGGCAGGCTTTCGATGTCGCCGACGGTGCCCCCGATTTCCACGATGACGACGTCCGCCGCCTCCTGCCCCGCCGTGGCCACGCCGACCGCGCGGATCGAGGCCTTGATCTCGTCGGTGATGTGCGGGATGACCTGCACCGTGCGGCCCAGGTAGTCGCCGCGCCGCTCCTTGGCGATCACCGAGCCGTAGATCTTCCCCGTGGTGATGTTCGACACGCGCGACACCACGGACTGGGTGAAGCGCTCGTAGTGGCCGAGGTCGAGGTCGGTCTCCGCGCCGTCGTCGGTGACGTAGACCTCGCCGTGCTGATAGGGGCTCATCGTCCCCGGGTCGACGTTGATGTACGGGTCGCACTTCATCATGGCGACGCGGAAGCCGTGCCCCTCGAGCAGGCACCCGATGGACGCGGACGCGAGCCCCTTGCCGAGGGACGAAACGACGCCGCCGGTCACGAAGATGTATTTGGTCGTCACCCGAGTGTCCCCCTATCTGTAGCGGCGTTTCCGAGGCGCGCCCGCACGTTTTCGAGATCGGCGGGCGTATCCACCGCCACCCCTCCCTCGCCTTCCATCGCCACGACGCGGATCTTCATTCCATGGTGCAAGGCCCGCAGCTGCTCGAGCCCTTCCGCGGCTTCGAGAGGAGCGGGCGGCCACCCGGCGAACCGGAGAAGCGCGTCGCGACGGTACCCGTATAAGCCCACATGCCGCCGCGCGAGGCCCTTCGCCACCGCGGCCGCCGCCGACGCGGCCGGCCCTCCGGCGTCCCGTAGCCAGGGGATGGGGCTCCGCGAGAAATAAAGGGCGTCTCCGGCAGCATCGGTCACCACCTTGACCACGTTCGGGGACAGCATGTCGGCGACGTCGCGGAGGGGCAGCGAGACCGTCGCCATGGCCACGCCGGGGTCGTCGAAGGCCGAGGCCACGGCATCGATGGCGGCGGGGTCGAGCATCGGCTCGTCCCCCTGCACGTTGATGACGATGTCCGAGGCCAGCAGGCCCGCCGCCGCCTCGGCCAGGCGGTCGGTCCCCGAGGCGTGCGCCGCCGACGTCATCACCGCTTCGCCGCCGAAGGAACGCACGACCTCGGCGATCCGGGCGTCGTCGGTCGCCACGAGCACGCGGCCGACGGATTGCGCGCGGCCGGCCCGGTCGTACACGTGCTGGATCATGGGGCGGCCATGGATGTCGGAGAGGGGTTTCCCCGGCAGGCGTGTGGAGCCGAACCGCGCGGGGATGATGGCGACGATGGCCAAGGCCCCATGCTAGCATCCCCGGCCATCACCACCCCGCAACGCACGCCGCCCGGCCGCCGCCTGCTCCCTCCGGACGCCGCCGGAATCCTCGTCCATCTCGCGGTCGCGGCATGGGCTTTCGCTCCCGCGCTCTTCGCCGGGCGGATGCTCTACCTGCGCGACGTCTCGACATACTTCTATCCGAACCTGGTTTTCCTCGACCGCTGCCTGGCCGCGGGCGTCTTTCCGCTGTGGAACCCCGCCGTCGATGCCGGCTCGCCGTTCCTGCTCGTCTATCCGATCGACATCGTGCTGGTGGCCCTGGGCGGCGCCAGAGGGGCGCTCGCGGTCGGTCCGGCCCTGCACATGCTCCTGGCCTCCGTCGGTGCGTCGGCGCTGGGCCGGCGCCTGGGCCTGGGGCCGCTGGCCGCGTGGACGAGCGGCCTCGTGTTCGCGCTCTCGGGGTTCATGGTCTCCGCCGTCAACCTCGTTCCGCTCCACCAGGCGGCGGCGTGGGCGCCGGTCGTCGTTCTCCTCGCGCTGCGCACGGCCGCGCTTCCCGGCGCCGGCACCACGGCCGCGCTGGCCGTCGCCCTCGCCCTCCAGGTGTCGACGCTCGGCGGGGAGATCGTCCTGCAGACGGCGGCGGCGGCGGCCATCCTCTCGTGGCCGCGCGTCACGCGGCGGGGCGCGCTCGCCCTCGGCTTTGCCATCGCCGGCGCGGCGCTGCTGTCGGCGCCGGCCTGGATGGGCGTTGCGTCGATCCTTCGCGACACCCACCGTGGCGCCGGATTCACCGCCGCCGAAGCGGTGACCGGATCGCTTTCGCCGATCGCGCTCGCGGGCACGCTGATGCCGGGGTTCTTCGGCGACATGCACACCCTCACCAACGCAGGCTTCTGGGGGCAGGACCTCTTCCCCGGCGGGTTTCCCTACCTTCTGTCCCTCTATCTCGGCCCCGCGGTCCTGGGTCTCGCCACCGCCGCCGGGCGCGATCGGTTGTGGGTCCTCGTCGCCTTCTCCGTCCTGCTTGCTCTGGGCGCGCACGGCCCGTTGGGCTCGGTGCTCGGCGCGCTCATGCTCTTCCGCACCCCGGCCAAGTTCACGTTCCTGGCCTCGCTCGGACTCGCGCTTCTCGCCGGTCGCGGGCTCGATCGCGCGGTCCTCTCGCGCGCGCCCTGGTGGGTGATGGCGCCCGGCGCGGTGATCACGGCGCTGGCCCTCGCGCTCCTGTCCGCCCCCGAGCCGACGTCCGCTGCCCTGGGCGTGATCCCCGCCCTCGCCGCGCCCGCCGCGCAGGCCGTCATCCGGTCGGGGTGGCCCGCGGCGCTTCTCGCGAGCGGCCTCGGAGCATTCGTCGCCGGCGCCGCCGCCGCGCGTGGAGGGCCGCTCGCGCTGGGCGCGGCCGCGCTCCTCGTCCTCGACCTGCTGGTGGTGAACGGCGACGTCAATCGCTTCGCGCCCTCCGCTTTCTACGCGCGGCGTCCCGAGATGCGGCCGCTGCTCGACCCGCTGCCGCGCGCACCCGCGTTCCGCGTCTTCGGGTATGGCGTCGGCAACACGCCGGGCGTCCATTTCGCGCCGGCTCGCGCCCACGAGAACTCGGACGTCTGGCTGTATCACGTCGACCGCCAGCTCCTGTGGGGACGGGCGCCCGTCCTCGACGGGCTGGAAGGCGCCCTCGACGAGGATCGGACGGCGTGGGCCCCCGCGGGGTCGACCCTCGATCCGCGCGAAGAGAATCCCGCCGACTTCGCCGCCCTCTACCCGCGGCTGCGGCTTGCCAACGTGCGCTTCCTGCTGGCCCTGGCGCCGCTGCCCGCCGCGCTGGCCATCGAGCGCGGGACGGCGGCCTTGCCCGAAGTGCTGGAGCCGGTCCGCCTCTTCGAGCTGCGCGATCCCCTGCCGCGCGCGTTCTGGGTGCCCGCGCATCGCGTCGTGGCATCCCGGGCGGAGGCGCGGGCGCTCGTGGCCGGGGGCGGATTCGACCCCCGGGCGGAGGTCGTCCTCGACGGCGTTCCCGCGGCCGATCCGCCATCGTCCGTCGTCGCGGGGGCGTCGGCGACAGTCGACGTCGAGCCGGCGGGGCCGCATCGCGCCTGGCTGCGCGCGAACACGCCTCCGGGCTATCTCGTGTGGCTCTCGGGCTGGGACGCGGGCTGGAGCGCGCGAGGCGCCGACGGCGTCACCGCCACCGTCCTCCGCGCCAACGATCGGTACATCGCCATCGCCACGCCGGGCGGCGCGCAGGCCTTCGATCTCCGGTACGAGCCGCGGTGGTGGCCGCGCGCGCTCGCGATCTCGG
>JANMPI010000448.1:0-1775 GCA_031369785.1 Acidobacteriota bacterium | reverse complement strand
TGCCCGTCGACGCTGAGGATGAGCTTGGCCATAGTCGTTGTCCTTGTATTACCGGAAAAGTGCCTTCAACCGCGCGAGCCAGCCTCGCGGCACTCCAAATGGCTCGGCGATCCGGACGAGCATCGCCGAAATGTTGTCGCGTCCGCCGTTGTCGTTCGCGGCCTGGACCAGTTGCTGCACCGTGAGGTTCGGATTGGTCTTCAGTGTGATCAGCGTGAGGCGGATCTCCTCGTCCTCGACCATGTCGGAGAGCCCGTCGGAGCACAAGAGGTAAGTATCGTCGGGCTGCGTCTCGTAGACATGCACCTCGGGTTCCACCGTGGGGTCGATGCCGAGGGCGCGCGTGACCAGGTTCTTGTTCTGGGACAGCTTGGCCTCCTCCGGCGTGATGAGGCCGGAGTCGAGCTGCTCCTGGAGCAGCGAGTGGTCGCGGGTCACCTGTTCCATCGTCTCGCCCCGCAGGCGGTACAGGCGCGAGTCGCCGATGTGCGCCACGGTCAGGAAATTGTCGAAGAACAGGCACACCACCAGCGTCGTTCCCATCCCCGCGCATTCGGGGTTGTTCTGCGAAGTCGTGAAGATCGCGCTGTTCGCGCGTTCGATCTGCTCGCGGATCAGCTTTTCCGAAAGCGCCTTCGATTCGTCGCGGCCCATGCGCGCGACTTCCGCCGGCCGCCAGGCCTCCTGCAATCCGTCGGCGATGAGCGAGGTCGCCATGCCGCTCGCCACTTCGCCCGCGTTGTAGCCACCCATGCCGTCTGCGAGAACGAAGAGACCGATCTCGGGACGCGACTCGATGCAGTCCTCGTTGTGGTCGCGCACGCGCCCCGGATCGGTGAGGGTGGCCGACTGGAGCGACTGCGAGACATTCATGGGCGTCCCCGCCCTGTGCCGTGCGCCTGTTGTGTCATCCCGTTTCCGGCTTGTTGTCGACGCGGTCCCTGAACCCGCAAAAACTCGGTTTTATAGTAACTTAAAAAGCTTTTTTAAGAAACAATCCCGCTTCGCGCCCGATGTGCATGATTTCTCGGGTGCTTTCATTTGGTCCGGCCCGGCAAAGCTCCTTTTCCCAAGCCGCTTTCCGCCCCAACTCAATCATTATACGATTGGGACTCGAACGGCCTGCCGTTTCGCCGCCCTACTGCTGCTCCGTACGCAAAATATCCATCGAGGCCGCCATGGAACGCCTGCAAGACATCGATCCGCTGGAAACCCGGGAGTGGGTCGACTCGCTCGAAGCGGTCCTCGAGATCGAGGGACCGGAGCGCGCACATTTCCTCCTCGAGCAACTCGTCAACAAGGCGCGCCGCTCCGGCGCCTACCTGCCGTATCGCGCCCAGACGGCATACCTCAACACGATACCCCCACACCTCGAGGAGCCTTTGCCCGGGGACCAGGCGATCGAGGCGCGGTTGCGCTCCTACGTGCGCTGGAACGCGGTCGCCACGGTGCTGCGCGCGGGCAAGAAGGACCTCGAGCTCGGCGGGCACATCGCGAGCTTCGCCTCCGCGGCCACGCTCTACGACGTGGGCTTCAACCACTTCTGGAACGCCCCGAGCGAGAGCCACGGCGGCGACCTCATCTACATCCAGGGCCACTCGTCGCCGGGCGTCTACGCGCGCGCGTACCTGGAGGGCCGCCTCACCGAGGCGCAGCTCGACAACTTCCGCCAGGAGGTGGATGGCAAGGGCATCTCCTCCTATCCGCATCCGTGGCTCATGCCCGATTTCTGGCAATTCCCCACGGTCTCCATGGGCCTGGGCCCGATCCAGGCG
>JANMPI010000403.1:0-8154 GCA_031369785.1 Acidobacteriota bacterium | reverse complement strand
TGCTGCCGCGTCCGGCGCCGCGGCCGCGGGTCTGCGCAGAGAGCACGGGCGCCGCGGCGGAGCCCGACGATACCTGGGGTCCGCTCCTCGACTCCGGCCTGCTCGAGGGCTGGCCGATCTACCGAGTGCCGCGGCCGTTGCGGCGCTGCGCCAGGAGCCACTTCGGCAGCTCGGGCTCCGCGAACGCGCGGTCCCACGAGTTGTGGGCCACGCCCTCGTACTCGGTGTAGCGTGGGGACGCCCCCACCTGCTCGAGCGCCGCCACGATCTGGCGCGACTCGGTCACGGGCACGGTCGGGTCGTCGGCGCCATGGAACAGCCAGGCCGGGATGCTCTTCACGCGCGCCGCGGTGGCCGCGTAGGGATCGTCGGCCGAAAGCGTGGGCGGGAGCTGCGCCAGCCGGGCGCGCCGGCCCGCGGGCGGAACGATCCCGCCGCAGACCGACACGATCGCGGCGTAGCGTTCGGGGTTCTCGAAGGCCAGCACCCAGGACCCGTACGCGCCCATGGACAGCCCGGCGAGGTAGATCCGATCCGGATCGCCTCGGAACTCCGCGACCGTCTGCTCGAGCGCGGTCGTGGCCACGCGCGCGAGATCGCCGAGCCAGACCTGGCCGGAAGGCGCCTGCGGGAACACCACCACCGCCGGGAACCGTTCGGGGTTGGTGCGCAGCACGCGGCCGAGCCCCACCTCGGTCTGGCGTACGCCGTCCGTGCCCCGTTCTCCCGCCCCGTGCAGGAACAGGATGACCGGCCACGATCGGCTCGGATCGAAGCCCGGAGGCACGTACACCTTGTAGGCGTAGCTCACGTCGCCGAGCCGGACGCTCCGCTCGAGGAACCCGGTCTTCGGCTCCTGCCCCGTCACGACCGCTGGCACCGCCAACGTCAGGATCGTCACCAGCACCACTGCGCGCTCCATGCTCGTATCATAGACATTCTGCGCACGACTCCAGGAGGTCATCGAATGCGCCATCGCGCCCTCACTCTCTCGTCCCTGCTCGCCGTCAGCCTGGGCCTCGCGCCCGCCGCCACCGCGCAGACGAACCCGCGCGGCGAAGCGAAAGTCACCCTGGCCGGAAAGCCGATCGTGGTGGATTACGGGCGACCCAGCCTGAAGGGCCGCGACATGCTCGGCAAGGCTGAGGTCGGCCAGGAGTGGCGGATGGGCGCCGATACTGCCACCACACTCAAGACACCGGTGAGCCTCCGCTTCGGCTCCACCCACGTCCCACCCGGCGAGTACGTCCTGCGCGCGAAGAAGGTGTCCGACACGGACTGGGTGCTGAAGCTGGAGCGCGACGGCAAGGCCGCGGCCGAGGTGCCCCTTACGACCAGCCCGCTCGACAAGAGCGTCGAGATCTTCACCATCGACCTCGCCGAGGAGCAGGGCCAGGGGGTGTTCCGCATGTCCTGGGGCAGCGTGGCGCTGACCACACGCTTCACCGCGAAGTAGCCCTCGTCCCCCGGACCGTCGATCAATCAGTTCAGGGTCGGATCGACGCCGCCGCGCCCTTCCGTGGACTGGGCGAAGAAGGCCGGCCAGGCCGAGCGGATGCGCTCGAGCTTGGCGATGGCCTGCGGGTCCGCCCCTCCGCCGACGGAGACGTACACGAACGCCTGCCTGAACGGCCGCGCCCAGGGCGCGCCGGCCGGGGTGCGCTCTCCCAGCGCGGAGAGGACGTCGCCGACGGAGACGTCCTTGCGCGTTCCGCCGAAGACGACGCCCGTCTTCGGCTCGCGGCCGGCGTCGGTGTCGGTGCCGGAAGGGCCGCGCACGAAGAAGAAGGGCGGGACCTCGTCCGCGCCGCGCATCCCCATGAGGTACTGGTCGAGCGCGCTGTAGCGCAGCGAGGCGCCGGCGGTGCGGAAACGGCCGTCGGACTGAGGCTGGATGTCGTTGCCCTCCAGGAAGGAGCCGTCGGTGTCGACGAAGAAGCTCCAGTGCACCTGGTCTCGGCCCAGCAGCTCGTCGCTGATCGTCGCGCCGTCGCGGAAGCGCGCGTTGACCAGCCAGCGATGGCCCACCTCGTGGGCGAGGACGGAGAGCGTGCTGTCCTCGCCCAGGAACCTGAGGTTCAGGTCGTCGGGATACTTCGTGATGGAATCCATCTGGACGAAGCTCTCCAGGCGGCCGCGGCTTCCGAAGGCCGCGCTCAGGTCGTCCTGGCCGGCGCCGATCCCCGCATCCGTGTTGTGGATGGTCTGCTCGAAGGAGAAGGTCCCGGCGGGGACCAGCCGCCGCGACGTATAGATGATGAGCTGCTGATAGTCGTCGCCGTGGGTGGCGTAGAACTTCCGCGCCACCGCCACCGTGTCGAGGCCGTCGCGGTCGCGGAAGCTCTCCGCGAACGCGCCCGCGCCCGTCACCGCGGCCGCGGTGGCGAAATCGACGGCGGTCAGGCCGCCCTGCGCGCGCCCGGGAGCGATGCCGGTCGCCCCTTCGCTGATGGCGGCGTTGACCGCCTGGTCGTAGACGAAGTCGATGCGCCCGTCCGCCCACAGCGCCACCTGGAAGGTGTTGGTGTCCGTTTCGTCGAACTGGGGTAGCGCACGCCAGGTCACGGTCAAGTGATCGTGCAGGTCCTGGAAGGAGACCATCCCTCCGGCTTCGGGGTTGAAGTCGGCCAGCAGCGGGGCGGCGCGGGGCGGTCCGTTCACCAGGCGTCCCACGTTGCGGCTGGTGGAGGCGTCGTCCTTCTCCTCGAAGGTGACGTTGCCGTCCGAGTTCACGAACGCCTCCGTGTACGTCCTGCCGTAGAAGGGGAAGGCGAACGAGAACGTGATCCGCTGCGAGGCGTCGTCACCCAGGGTCAGCCGGGTGCCGGTGTCGGGCTCCAAGGCCAGGCCGAGGCGGGCCACGGAGTAGGAGCTGCCGGTGGGCGTGAACCGGATCGCCGCTCCTTGCAGGTCCATCGTATTGCGCAGCAGGGCGAGGTCGCCCTCGTCGAGCAGCACCGCGATGTGGCCCACGTCGAACGCCGTGGCCGGCGCGGCCCGCGCCTGCAGAGGGCGGCGCTCGCGTTGCTCGGCGTGCGCCCACACCGCGTCCCGCGCGCCGCGGGGTGACGTTCCGCACCAGGCGTCACCGGGAGACCGCGCGCGGGCGGCGGCGGCACCGGCGGCGGGCAGGGAGGAAACGAGGAGGAAGGCGAGCACGGCCTGTCGCATGAAGGCTCCGTGAGCGGGCGCGCCTCGCGGCCGGCGCGGGACCTTCATGATGGCACCCCCCTCCGGCGGCGGCAAACACCTCGCGGCGCGCCATCTCGATGGTCAAGCCGCGGTGCCCTTAGCGCACCGCCAGCGATTCGAGGGCGGCCACCGCGGCGCCACGAGCGCCGGCCATGTCGAGATCGGGCACGAGCGCGAATCGCGCCACTCGCGCCTGCTCCTCGCGCAGCCTGGTGTGCTCGCGAACGGTGGCCAGGAACCAGTCGCGGAATTCGGGCGCCGTCTCCACGATGCCGCCGCCCACGAAATAGGCACTGGGGTCGGTGAAGTTCGCCGCGATCGTGAACAACCGTCCCAGCGCCATGGCCTGCTGCTCGAAGATCTTGCGCGCCATGGGATCGCCCTTCTCGCCATAGTCGCGGACGAGCTTGGCGGCCTTGCGCATGGATTCCACGCGGCCCAGATCGTGGTCCGGGAACCGCCGCAGCCAGTACGGCAGCAGGTTCTTCTCGATGCCCGTGAGCGAGGCCACGCTTTCCGCATCCCCGCTGAAACCGCAGTTGCACTCGGGGAGCGGCTGGCCTTCGTCCAGCAGGCCGTCCATCGGGATGTGGACGTGGCCGAGCTCTCCGGCCATGCCGGAGGCGCCTTTCACGATCCGTCCCGCCTCGATGACGCCACCGCCGAGGCCGGTGCCCACGATCACGGACACGGACGAGTGACGCGCGGCGCGTTCGCCGTAGCAGGCGTGGTGGGCGTAGAGAGCGGCCGCGTTGCCGTCGTTGTTGTAGACGACGGGCAGCCCGAGCCGCGCCTCGAGCCCGCCCCGGAAGTCGTATCCGCCCCAGCCCTCGTGCGCGAAGTTCGTGGAGCCCTTGGAAGTGATGACGCCTTCGGCGCTGGCCGGTCCCGGCGTGTCGAGTCCCACCACGCGCACCTGCGGACGGCGGACGCCGGTCCGCAGGAGGATGCCGTCGAACGATTGCGCGAGCGCCTCGACGGCGACGACCGGACCCTCCAGCACCCGGCTCGGTGTCTCCACCATGCCGTCGACGAGGAACCGCCCGGCGGCGTCGAGGACGGTGGCGTTGTTCTGGTTGCCGCCGTTGTCGAGGCCGACGACGAACCACGGCTCCGGTGTGGACATGGGTGGCTCCTTGTTTAATTTACCATAGTCGTTACTGGCCTCGAGACTGGTAGAATGAGCGCATGGCTTCCACGCAGAAGGTCACGATCGAGGTTCCCGCGGAGCTCCTTCGGCGCGCACGCCGGTCCACGGGTGAAGGTATCACCGCGACGGTACGCCGTGGTCTCGAGTTGGTGGCGGCGCGCGGCGCCTACCAGAAGCTGCGGCGGCTGCGTGGCCAGGTCCGGCTCTCGCTGGATGTCGCAGCCCTTCGCCAAGACCGGTGATCGCTCTCGACACCAGCTCTCTCGTCCACTACCTGGCCGGCTCTCCGGGACACGACGTCGAGGCGGTGGATGTCGCCCTCCTCGAGAACCAGGCGTGCCTGCCCCCGGTGGTCCTGTCTGAGATCCTGAGCGATCCGAAGCTCCCGCGGGCGCTGGAGGAGATCGTCTTGCAGATCCCTACCCTCGAGTTGGCGGCCGGTTTCTGGGAGCGCGCCGGCCGTTTGCGGGCACGGGTGGCCGCCGCGGGACACAAAGCGAAGCTCGCCGACACGTTGATCGCCCAGAGTTGTCTCGACCATGACGTGGCCCTCGTCACGCGCGATCGCGATTTCTCTCACTTCGCCGTCGCGGGCCTTCAGGTCCTCCCCGCCGGTCGGCGCAAGTAGCAGCGCGTCGGACTCGTTCTCCAGTGCCGCCGCTTTCCAATCGCCCCGGCGTCGTCTACGCTCCAACGATGGCGACTCTGCCGGCCCTCGAGGCCGATCGCGGCGGCATCGGCGGCCATCCCCGCGGCCTCACCACGCTCTTCTTCACCGAGCTCTGGGAGCGCTTCAGCTACTACGGGATGCGCGCGCTCCTGCTCCTGTTCATGGTCGCCCCGACGGAGCAGGGCGGGCTCGGCATGGACGCCAAGCGCGGTGCCGCCATCTACGGCCTCTACACCTTCTCGGTGTACTTCACGTCCATCCCCGGGGGGTGGATCGCGGATCGCCTCCTCGGCCAGCGCCAGGCCGTGCTGGTCGGCGGGATCCTGATTGCGATCGGCCACTTCAGCATGGCCTTGAACATCCTCCCGATGTTCTACGCCGGCCTCGTGATCATCGTCCTCGGGACGGGCCTGCTGAAGCCGAACATCAGCACGATCGTCGGCCAGTTGTACGAGAAGGACGATCCCCGCCGCGACGGCGGCTTCTCGATCTTCTACATGGGGATCAACCTCGGCGCGCTCATCGCACCGCTCGTCTGCGGCTATCTCGGCCAGAAGATCGGGTGGCACTGGGGGTTCGGGGCGGCGGGCGTGGGGATGACGCTCGGGGTGATCCAGTACTCGATGGGCCGCCATCGCCTGCGCGGAAAGGGCGAGCTGCGGCAGCGGCCGCCAAACGCGGGGACGCTCTGGGCGGGAGTCCTGGCGTCGCTGGTGGCCACCGCGATCGCGCTGTATTTCCTCTTCGACTACAAGCTCGCGCTCGTCATCGTCTCCGCCGCCGCCTTCTTCGTGTGGCTGGCCAGCAAGGCGGACCGCGGCATCGAGCGCAAGCGCGTGATCGCGATCATGGTCCTGTTCGTGTTCGCCACCCTCTTCTGGGCGGGATTCGAGCAGGCGGGATCGAGCCTCAACCTGTTCGCGGACCGGGTGACGCGCACGTCCATCTTCGGCTGGAACTTCCCCTCGAGCTGGTTCCAGTCCGTCCAGCCGCTGTTCATCATCCTGATGGCGCCGCTGTTCGCCACGCTCTGGGTGCGCATGGGGCCGAAGGAGCCGTCGAGCCCGGCGAAGTTCGCCTATGGGCTGTTGTTCGTCGGTCTCGGGTTCCTGATCCTGGTCCCGGCCGCGAAGATGTTCGAGTCGACGGGCGTCCGGGTGAGCCCGATGTGGCTCGTCACCCTCTACTTCCTCCACACCGTCGGCGAGCTGGTGCTGAGCCCGGTCGGATTGAGCACCGTCACCAAGCTCGCCCCCGAGCGGATGGTGAGCTCGATGATGGGCGTGTGGTTCCTCTCCATCGCCCTCGGGAACATGATCGGCGGCGAGGTCGCCGGGCTCTTCGAGACGTTCCCGTTGCCGCGCCTGTTCGCCATCGTGTTCGCGACCACCGCGGTTTCGGCGGTGATCCTCGCCCTGCTGGTCAAGCCCATCCGGCGCTTGATGGGCGGCGTCCACTGATCGGCGGCTGACCGGCGGTCAGGCGATCTGGTCGCGTCCGGCCATCTTGGCCCGATACATCGCCTTGTCCGCTTCGCGCACCACTCCGGCCGGGGTCCCCGACGCATCCGCGGGCGCCGTCGCCACTCCTACGCTGATCGTGACCCGCCGCGGCAGCGCGTCGGCGTGGAAGACGTGGGCGGCGACGTGGCTGCGCAACCGCTCCGCGGTCTGCATCGCCTCCTCGTGCGGCGTCATGGGAAGGACGACCAGGAACTCCTCTCCGCCGTAGCGCCCCACCACGTCTACCGTGCGCAGCCCCTGCTGGATGACGTTCGACATCTCGCGCAGGATCTCGTCGCCCGCCGCGTGCCCGTGCTCGTCGTTGACCTTCTTGAAGTGATCGATGTCGATCATGAGCACGCTGAAGGGATTCTGGTAGCGGTCCACGCGGTCGAACTCCGCCTGCACCAGCTCCATCACGTGGCGATGGTTGAAGAGGCCGGTGACACCGTCGCGCACCGAGAGGTCGCGCACCCGCTGGAACAGGCGGCTGTTCTCGAGGACGATGTACGACTGGTTCGCGACCTGGCCCAGAAAGCCGGCCGTCTCCGGCGCCAGCTTGGTGAGAGACCGGCCTCCGAGGCCGAGGAGGCCCACGAGGCGCTCGTTGGTCACGACGGGGAAGGACGCGAACCCGCCGAGAGTGTGCTCTTCCGGCCCGCCGCTGGCCGTGGCGGGGGCGAAGAGCCGCGCCTGGACACGCGACGGGCCCGCGCCGCCGCGCTCGCGCGTCACCGCGGCGACGAGCCGCGCCCGGGCGTCTTCGATCGCCGCCGGCGCCGCGTGGCGCTGCACGATCAGCACGACGTCGAGGTCGTCGCCTTCGACGAAGGCCATCGCGCCTACCGTGAAGTCGACCACGCGGGCGATGAGCGCCATGACGGAGGTGAACGTCTCGTCGAAATGAACGAGGTTCCGCGCCACGCGCCCGATTTCGGAGAGGATCGTGGCCTCGTAGAGCTTGCGGTCGAGGAGGTCGTTCACCCGCGACAGGATGTCGACGTTGGACCGCGGAGCCTCCGCCCCGTGCGGTCGTGGGAGCGCCGGCGCCGCGCCGAGGATGTTCTCCACGAGATCGAGGATCCGGTGCGGCTCCGAGTCCTTGGTGATGTAGTAATCGGCCCCCGTCTCGAGCCCCCAGAACCGGTCCCCGGCCTGGTCGCGGCTGGTCAGGATCACGACCGGCAGGCCGCGGGTGGCGGGATCGGTCTTCAGCAGCCGGCAGGCCTGGTACCCGGTCATGCGCGGCATCATCACGTCGAGGATGATCAGCTGGACGTCCTCGAGCACCGCCTTCTCGATGGCTTCGAGGCCGTCGCGGGCGGTGACCACCTCGTAGCCCGCGCCGGTCAGCATCTTCTCGATCATCCGGACCACGAGGGCGCTGTCGTCGGCGATGAGAATCTTGGCCTTCAGGGTTGGCCCAGCGCGGCTTTGTCCAAGAGGGCCAATATCTTAACATCAAGGATTCACGAGCCCTGACCACCTGGCCGCGCAACTTTCGCGGCGCTTTTGCGTACTTCATCCAATGGGGCCTCCGCTGCCCCGCGCACCTCGGGAGGACGAATGGCGTCGAAGAAGGTCCGGATCGCGGGCGGTGTCATAGCACTCGTGATCGTGGCGGGAGTGGTCGCCTTCAG
>JANMPI010000371.1:0-7236 GCA_031369785.1 Acidobacteriota bacterium | reverse complement strand
CACCAGATGAGCCACGTCTATCACCTGAACCTGCTCTCGATCGGGTGGCTGGCCCTCTTCCTCCTCGGCCTCCATCGCGTGGTCCAGCGCGGCTCGCGGGGCGGCGCGGTGCTGGCCGGCGTGTCGTTCGCGCTCACCGCGCAATCGTCGGGGTACTACGGCGTGGCCGCCGTGATCCTGGCCCTCGTCTTCGCGGGGTTCCACCTCCGGGAGCTGCGGCAGCCGAAGACGCTCCGCCTCGTCGCCGGAAGCGCCGCCCTTGCCATCGTCCTGACCCTGCCGTACATCGTCGCCTTCCGCGCGCTCACGCAGGAGCAGGGGCTGCGGCGTCCGCCCGGGCTGTCGGTTGCGATGGCCTTTCACCCGGCGCGCGACCTCACCAGCTGGTCGCACGCCTGGATCGGGATCGTCGGCGGAGACGGCGAGCTGCTCTTTCCCGGCCTGCTGCCCCTCGTGCTCGGCGGCCTGGCGCTCGCGCGTCGCGCGCGTCACGCCTGGTTCTTCGCCGCCGCCGCGCTGGCGCTGATCATCCTCGCCCTCGGACCCGAGCTCGCCCTGGGCGCGCTCACCGTCCCCATGCCGTACCGCTGGCTGGCGTCGATCTCGCCCTTCGACAACATGCGCCACCCGTTCACGTTCGCGTCGGTGGCCCTCTTCCTGCTCGCCGTCCTCGCCGGCCTCGGATGGGCGCGACTGGGGATTGCGCAAAAGGCGTGGGCGGGACCGATGATCGTGCTCGCCGCCATCCTCGAGACGATGACCGACGCCCCGCGGCTGACCCCGATCCCGCGCGGCCTGCCCCCCGCCTATCAGACGCTGGCGGCGCTGCCCCCGGGTCCGATCCTCGACCTGCCGCTCTTCTCCGGCGAGAGCATGCTCTGGGCCGCGCGCCACGGCGGCCCGGTGCTGAACGGCATGAGCGCATTCGCGCCCGCGCAGACGCTGGTCCTCGACCGCTACATCCGCAACCACTGGCTGGCGGGGCCGCCGCCGGACATCGACACCTCGCGGCCGACGCCGTACCTGCTGGAGCGATTCCCCGTTCGCTACGTGATCGTTCCCATCGGGAGGACGGAGGGGCTGCGTCCGCTCGCGCGCGCGTTCGATCGCTCGCAGCGGTTCCGGTTCGTCGCCGAGGCCAGCGATGGCGATCGGATCTACGAGGTCGCCGTGGCCCGCTGATCCCGCACGGCGCGCGCGAGGCCCCACGCCGCGAGCCCCAGGTACACCGCGAGCGGGACGAGCGAGGTGAGGCCCTCCAGCCCGAGCTTCTCGCCGAGGTTCCAGGCCTGCCGCTGTTCGTGGACGGATCCGCTGTGGAAGGGGATGGTGTTGATCCCGAGCGCGCCCTCACGGAACGAGGGCAGCAGGTACTCCGCGAAGGGGAAGTCGTACCAGGTCGGCACTTCCGGACGCACGGCGGTGGCGACGAGCATCAGCGCGATCGAGTACAGGCCGAGCACCGCCAGCGCCACCCCCGTCAGGCGCTGGCGGACGCGATCCGTCGACGCGAACAGAGCCGCCACCCCGAGAGATACGAAGGGAAGCGTGGCCACGAGATGGCGCGGCCCGATGCCCCATCCCGCGCGCCAGTCGGTGGGGGAGGTGGTGAGCGAGCTGTTGAACCAGAGATAGGCGAGGGGGACGAGCGCGCACGCCGTCGCCTCCGCGCGGAACTCTTTCCGCCGCGCGAGCGCGATCACGCCGGGAAGCCAGAGAACGAGCCAGGGCGCGTGACGGAGGAGGCCGCGCGTCGGCGAGAAGAGGATCTTGCCGGCGAGCTCCGCGCTCGGCCACGTGATACCCATGAACGCGCCGCGCTGCCGGGGCGGGTCGCTCGAGAAGTGTCCCGGCAGCATCAGCGGGCCGCCCCAGGCCGCGGTGTGATACGCGGCGAGGGCGAGCCCGGGCAGCGCCGCCCCCGCGAACAGCCACACGAGCCTTCGGCGTGGGCGGACGACGATCGCGGCGTAGAAGCCGACCATCACGAGCCCGATCGCACCCGGATATTCGACGGCGACACCGGCCCCGAGCAGCATCCCCGCCGCGAGCACCCGTCCGGCGGGGAATGGCCGTTCCTCGTCGCGCGCCTCCGCGAGGAGGCCAAAGGCGAGGATCAACACCGACGCCGCGAGCTGATGGCCGTAGAAGAGCGTCGAGTACGGAAACGCCAGCGTCCCGAACGCATACGCGAGGGTTACCGCGGCCGCGGCCACCGGTGACGCGCCGACCATCACCGCCAGCCGGTAGAGCATCACGACCGCGAGCGCCGAGGGGAGGCTGACCGCCCAGACCGTCGACAGATACGCCGCGGCATTGATCAGGCGCCCCCGCGGTCGCTGGCCGGACGCGAGCGGGTGGAGCGCCGCGTACACCGGCACGGCGAGGATGGAGACGCCGGGCGCCTTGTCGCAATAGTTGTGGCCGTCGCGCACCGCGAGGTCGCCGGTGTTCTGGACGTAGTCGTCGACGACGATCGAGCGCTGCTCCACGATCGCGCGCACGAGGTTGAACCGCGAGTTCTGGTTCCATCCGCCGCCCTGGAAGAAGTATGCGTAGGCCCCCAGGGCCATGGCGAAGAGCGCGGCCTCCGGCCGCCGGGCCAGGCGAGCGACCGCGGTCAACGACCGAGCACCGCGAAATCGACCCGCGCGTCTGCGGCGGGGACGCGCACCGGGATGACGACCGTCCGCCCGAGGATGATGGCGTCGGTGGGGTCGAGATCGACGACGCTCACCGCGCCGGAAGGCTCGTTCCGCACCGTCATCCGGACCACGGCCCCCACCGGCGCCTCCACCAGGAAGGCGCCGGAGCCGCGCACGCGGAAGGCGCCCTCCTCCGGCTCCGAGCGATCGAGGACGGTCACCAGCACGCCGGCGGAGGCGACGCGGTAGTGGGCGTCGTCGGCACGCTCGGGCCAGTCGAATCCGTCGCGGCGCGCCGCCGGGACCACCGCTCGCGGCAGGACGGTGATGGCGTCGATCTCGGTGCGGCCGGCGACGCCGTACGCGGAGAGGCCGAGGCCGCGGCCACCCGCGGGCAGCGGAAGGTGGAAGAGCGCCGTACCGCCGCCGGCCAGTTCGAACCGGCCGAGCACGAGGTCGCCGGCGTGGATCTCGATGCGCACCGCCGCTGGCATCTCGATGGCGTGCGCGTCGACCTCGATGTCGTACGCTCCGGGAGGAACCATGATGCGTCGCGCGTTCCGGCCTTCGTCGGGTCCAAGCGTCCACGGGCGGCGCGGGAGCTCGACGGGGATCGCGAGGCCGCGCGTCTCGCCGCCTTCCCAGGCCGCGAGCAGCCGCTGGGTGGCCTGGCCCTGATCGATGATCGGCCGATCGCGGAGGCCGTTCGCGATCAAGGCGTAGCCGACGAGGCCGGCGATCGTCCCGCGGCCGCGCCACCGCCAGCCGATGGCTCCCGCCGCGACCAGCGACAGCGCCAGCACCGGCGCGCGCCAGCCGCCGTCGAGGAACGACGGCAGCCACGCGTTCAGGTCGACGTCGGGGGAGAGCGATCGCAGCAGGAGGCTCTCGCCATCCGGCCGGTTGCGGAGCATCCGCGGCGCGTCGGCGGCCAGCCCGAGGACGACCACCCCCATCCCGCCGAGCGCGGCGAGCACGTCGCGCGCCGCGGGAAGCGTCATCGCCGCGGCCAGGATCAGCGGGCCGATCACCGGCAGGACGTAGCGCGCGGGCGGGGCGGCGCCGCCCCACCATCCGATGTACGCCGCGGCGGGAAAGGCCACGAGCACGGCCAGCGTGATCGCGCGCAGCGCGTCCCCGGTCCGCCGCTGCCACAGCACGACCGCGCCCGGTATCGCGAGCGCCAGCGCGGGGGCCACGGGCAGCAATCCGTACTGGCGATCGAAGATGGCCCCGGTCAGTCCCCACGGGATGCGCTCCGCGGCCACGTCGGAGGGGCCGAGGGCGATGCGGAACGACGGGCTGCCGTAAAGCGATTGGAAGTAGTAGGCGAGGGCGGCGAGGGACAGGCCTGGTGCGGCGATGGCGAGGGCACGCAGGCGCCACCGATACGGCCGCAGCAGCGTGAACACGAGCCCGGCGAGCCCCAGCGGAATGAGCTTCGTGTGCACCCAGGGCAGGAGAATGGCGAGCGCGGTCGCGGCAATCAGCGGGCGCACTCCTGGCGCCGCGCGCGACGTGAGCAGGAAGGCGAGGATGGCCACCGCGGCCAGGGTCTCGGGATAGAGGGTGACCGCGTAGAAGGCCAGCGGCGGGGTGAACGCGGCAAGCGCCCAGGCGGCGGCGGCGATCCGCGGATCGTTCGTGACCCCACGGACGAGGAAGTAGAGAAGCACCCCCGCGAGCGCGGCCAGCCCCGACTGCATCACGCGCGCCCCGGGATAGCCGCCCATGGCATAGGCGGGCAGCAGCAGGACGGGCAGGCCCGGCGAGTGCATCGACAGGAGGCGGCCCCGCGGCGTGTTCGGGGAAGTGTGGGGCGCCAGCTCGCCGCCGTAGAAAGGGGCGTACTCCCGGTTGGCGAACTCGTCGGTGAGGTCGAGGTCGCCGTCGCTCAGCAGGCTCTGCGCCATTACGAGGTAGTGGGGCTCGTCCCCCTGTGGCCCCGCCGGTCCGGGGACCCTCTGTCCCCAGGCGCAATAGAAGAAGAAGGCGGCGGCGAAGAGCCCGGCCGCGGGCGCCTCGCCGATGCGGACGTCCGACGCCGCGGCCAGCCGGACCACCGCCACCGCGAGGACGGCGCCGACGAGGAGGCGCAGCACCCCGCCCTGGAAGACGAGCAACGGCAGGAGCGCGCCGGTGAGCACGGGGACAAGCGGGAGTGCTCCGGCGAGGAGAGCGACGAACGGCCGCCGCGACGAGGTGGGAAGACGTGACAGCGCGCCCGCGCCGAGGATGCCGATGACCAGCGACACGCCGATCCGCATCGCGGAGGGGGCGTCCGACATCCCCCGCCAGGAGCCGGTGAGCGACGGAACCACGTGGAAGGACGTGTTCCAGAACGCGGCCACGCAGGCGATCGCGATGGAGACGGCGGCGTCGAGGAGGGCGGGCCCGCCGCGGCGCGTCGACGCCGGCCCGCTGTCGCGCATTCGAGGGCAGTCTAGCGGATGCGAGCGAACGCGACACGCCGCGCGCGCCGCGGCACGACCGGAAGCGGTTGACCCCCCGACGGGCGTCCTATATCGTTCACGGGTTTGCCCGGCCAACGCGTATCCTGTAGGCCGCCCTGCGCCTTCCGTGCAGCGGGCAAGCCCCTTGGCCCAAAGAGGTAGGAGAGACGAGATGAAGGTTGTTCGTTCCTGGAAGACGTGGACGGCCGTCGTGGTGGCCGGAGTCGCCGTTTCCGGCTGTGGCCGGCGTCAGACCGCCGAGGTCAACGACATCGTTCCGAAGTTCGAGGTGAACCGCAGCCGGGCCCCTCTCGGGAGCGCCGTCGAGATCACCTACACCTGGCAGGTCGGGCCCACGGCGAAGAAGCTCGCCCAGGACCATCGCGCCTTCGTCCATTTCGTCGATCCCCACGGGGTCATGCTGTTCGAGGACGACCACACGCCGTCGCCGCCGGTCGCCTCCTGGGAGCCGGGCAAGTCCTACTCCTACACGCGCACCAAGTTCATTCCCGTCTACCCCTACGTCGGCGACGTCGACGTCCGCATCGGCCTCGCCCCCGCGGGCAAGGGCGAGCGAGTGATGCTGAAGGGCGAGGACGCCGGCCTGCGCGAGTTCAAGGTCGCGAAGCTCGAGCTGCTCCCGCAGACGGAGAACATCTTCCTCGTCTACAAGGAGGGCTGGCACAACCCCGAGTCCTCGCCCCAGAACCCGAGCCTCGAGCGGACCTGGACCAAGAAGGACGCCCTGGTCTCGTTCAAGAACCCGAAGAAGGACGTCATCGTCTATCTCGAAGCGGACACCAACGCCAAGGCGTTCGACGCGCCCCCGGTCCTCACCGTGGCCGCCAACAACAAGGTCGGCATCACCGTCCCGATCCCGAACTCCGAGGTCTTCACGCGCAAGATCCGCGTCAAGGCGGCCGACCTGGGGCAGGACGAGTGGGTGGACCTCCGCCTGTCGATGAACCAGTCGTTCGTTCCCCGGCTGAAGGGCGTGAACACGACGGATGACCGCGAGCTCGCGCTCCTCGTCTATCACCTGTATGTCGCGGAAGCGGACAAGCTGGGGAGCCCTGGAAACGTCGTCGACGCGGGGCCGGTGACGCTGGCGCCGCTTGTTCAGGCCGCGAGCGCCACCGCGAGCCCCAGCCCGGGAGCGAAGGCCTCGCCGGCGCCGGGCAAGCCGGCGGCGGGCACGGTCAAGACGACGGCGACGACGCCCGTGAAGGGCGCGCCGAAGGCCAGCCCGAAGATCTAGCCGCCGCTCTCGGGCGGCTTGGCCTTCACCTCGAGGTCGATGTGGAGGGTGAGCCGCTCGAGCTTCGGGTTCGCGAGCCGGATGACGACGGCATCGCGGACGATCTCCTCCTCGCCGGGACCGTCGAAGGCGAGGTGGACGCGCATCGTCCCTGATCCCTTCAACAAGCCGTGCGGCACCTCGATGCTCGCCTTGCGCTTCATTTCCTGGCGCGCGCCGTGGGCGCCGATCATGTCCTGCAGGCGCTTCTCGATCGCGGTCCGGCCCGCGGGCGACGGGGCGGGCGCCGCCGCCGCGCGTGCCGGCGCGGCCGTGATCGCGCGCAGCTTCTCGAGCTCGGCCTGGATGTCGAGGGCGCCGCGCGTCCTGACCGCGCGCCCCGCCTCCGGCCCGCTGGCCTCCTCGGCGAACTCGAGCTCGACGTCTTCTTCCACGGCCTCGAGGGCAGCCGGAGGCACCGGCGCGTCCGCCGCCGCCGCGGTGGCAAGGGCCTCGGGATTGATTGCCGTCGGCGGTGTCACGTCGAGGCCCGGCATATCGAGCGCGGGATCGGGATCGACGGCGGAGACGGCATCCGCCGCGCCGCGCGGGCTCTTGGGCCAGATGGCGTCCGGTCCCACCTTGTGCCGCACCGCCGCGATCGAGAGCCGCGCGACGCCCTTCAGCGTCTCGAAGACCCCCACCCCGTGGAGCGCCGCCGCCTCGTAGAAGGGCCGGCCCTCCGGGTTCAGGATCTCGTTCATCGTTTCGATGGGGAGGATGTTCCGGAGGTCGCGCTTGTTGAACTGGAAGACGAGGGGCACCTGTTCCACGGTGAGGCCCATCTCGGCCAGGTTTGCGTGCAGGTTGCTGATCGACTCCCGGTTCGCGTCCTCCATCG
>JANMPI010000249.1:0-4140 GCA_031369785.1 Acidobacteriota bacterium | reverse complement strand
CCTTCTCCCACCCTTGACCGGGGATGGTACGTTTGAAGCAAGCAGTCTCTCCTGGGCGTCGGGACTCCAGGCGGGAGGTGACGGATGGTTGGGTTGAAACGGGTCTTCCAGGTCACGGCACTCGGTGAGGTCTGGGAGGAGATCCCGGGAGACCTGAAGTTCCTCGGCTCGTTTCCGGATCAGGCGGCCGGCATCGCCGAGGCACGGCGCGAAGCGACCCTGTCCGCGCCGTCCACGGTGATCGTCCTCTCCACAGACGGCGGCCGCCAGGTCATCGAGGTCGACCGCCCCTCGTAGGCCCGGCCTACTGGAGCGTGATCGCGATCTCGGCGGTCAGGCCGTTCGGCGCCGTCGCCACGACCATGTAGGAGCCCGCGGATCCGTCGACCGTCGCGAGCCGCGTGTTCGCCGAGACGGTGATCGCCGCGCCCGCTGCGAAGCCGACGGTCTGGGGCTGTCCACCGAAGGTCCAGACGATCCCGCGGCACGCTTGATCGCCGACGGGCGAAGGAGTGCCGGCGCTTTCCCGGGCGGAGCACCCGAGGCCGGGCGAACCACCCGGCTCGTGAGCGACGGCTACGCGATCAGTGGATCGGGATCGACGACAGCGGTGCGCTGGGCGCCGGCACGAGGTCCACGCGCCACGCGCCACGGCCATAGGTGCCGGCAATGAGCACGTAGGGCGCGTCGTCGATCTCGAGGTCCGTGACCACGGCGCCGAGCGGCAGGCCCAGCGAGAACGGTTGGAATGTCGCGCCGTAGTCGACGCTCTCGTAGACGCCGACGTCGGTGCCGACGAACACCCGGCGCGCGTCGGTGGGATCGATCGCGACCGCGTTCGCGGGCACGTTGGGCAGGCCCGTGGCGGAGCCGTCCCAGGTCTGTCCGCCATTGAACGAGCGATACAGGCGGCTCAGGTTGAACGCCCCCCGCGTGACGTACACGTTCTCGGGGTCGTCGGTATTGACGGCGACGTCGGACACGTAGCCGCCGGGATAGTTGGCGGTGACGTCCCGCCACGCGGGTGACGCCGCCAGCACGTCCGTGGTCCGCCAGATCCTGCCGCTCGACGATCCCGTGTATGCGCCGGGGAGCGTGAGCACGCGCGGGTTCGGGCGCGTCGGCGTTCCGTAAGGGGAGATCACCACCAGCGCCGCTCCCGCGCCCACGTCGGGGGAGATCTTGGTCCAGGTGAACGAGGAGTGCGGCTGTGCCGTGTCGGCCCGATAGACGAACCGTGACGCGACGAACGCCTTGCCGGGCAGGATGGCGAGGGGCGTGACCCATGGAAAAGTCTCACCCGTGCCGATGCCGAACGTGGGCAGCCGGCTGAAGGTGTTCGGGATCCCACCGCTCAGCGAACGGTAGACCGACGGCGTCCCGCTCGCCGGATAGCTCGTCTGGAAGACCAACGACGGCGTCGCGGGATCGACGAGGTTCATGAACCCATCACCTGTCACCACCGTGACGTCCCACATCTGATTGCCGTCGCGCCGCGACGACGAGTTGTCCTGCGCGCCGCCCCAGACCTTCCCCGGATCGTCGGGGTCGATGGCGACGTCGTAGAACTGCGTGAGGTTCAGGTTGCTGTTCAGGTTGCCGAAGTTGAACCCGCCGTTGTCGGTGCGCCAGAGCCCGCCGTCGCCGCCCACCCAGTAGCGATTGGGAAGGAGCCGCGAGAAGCGGACGATGTGCGTGTCCTGGTGCACGGCCTGGCCCGGGCCCCAGCCCTGGGTGACCGGATTCAGGGTGACTCCCCCGTTGGACGACGTGGAGAAACGGACGGTGCCCACGAGGAGGCTGCTCGCATCCGCGGGGTCGACGTCCAGCACGAGGTCGTAGGTGCACTGGCCCTCGCACGCCGCGCCGTTCACCTGGGTCCAGCTCGCGCCCCCGTTGGTCGTGCGGATCAGCTGCGAGGACGACGTGAGCGCGTAGAGGCTCTGCGGATCGCTGGGGGCGATGGCGAGTCGAATGCGCGTCGCGCCGTTCGAAAGCGACGACGTCCACGTGTCGCCGCCGTCGGTGGACTTGAACACGCCCTGTCCGCTCACCGCCAGATACATCACGGTCGGATCCGTCGGGTCGTAGAACACGTCGCTGCCGGTGCCGCTCTTCACCCGCACCCACGTCGCGCCGCCGTCGGTCGTCTTGAACACCCCGCCGCCCTGGCGCGTGCCGTCCGTGGCGCAGAACGCTTCTCCCGCCACGACTAGCGTGTCGGGGTTGGTGGGATGGACCGCGATGCTGTTGACGTACGACAGGGCGAGCGCCGCCGCTCCCGACCCGTTGCGCCCCTGGAAGGTCGCCCCGGCGTCGGTCGACCGGAAGAGGCCCAGGCCGAAGTAGGTGGTGCAGCTCGTCTGCCGCTCGCCGGTGCCGACCCACACCACGCTCGGGTTCCCCGGCTGCAGGGCCACCGCGCCGACGCTGAGCGTCCCGACCTGGTCGAATATCGACGTCCAGTTGAACCCGCCGTCGATCGTCTTCCACAGGCCGCCCGACGCCGTCCCCAGATAGAGGATGTTCTCGTCGCTGGGATGCACCGCCAGGGCGACCGCGCGACCGGCGACCGGCCCCATCGACCAGTTGAGCATCGTCATGCTCATGGGACCGATCGGCTGCCAGTCCTGCCCCAGCGCCGCAAGCTCCGACGCGCGCGCGGCCTGGCGGACGGCCAGGTCCTGTACGGCGGCCGCGCGCAGGAGATCGGGACGCTTGACGGTGTCGAGGCTGCGCGAGCGGCGGAACCATTCCTCGCGCTCGCGGATTTGCTCTTCCTCGCCCCAGGTCTTGTCCCCGGGGTTGCTGCGCGGCTTGCGCTTCTGCGCATGCGATGCGGCGGGGAACAGAATCGCGAGCGCGAGCGCCGCCGCGATCGTCCGGGTCGATGCCACAAGACGCATGCTTCCTCCAGGTCACCGAAGGGCCACCGCGGGGTGCGGGATTGTAGCGTGCCTCGCGGCTACAATCCCCGCTGCATCCAAAGGAGGCGGCCATGGCCAAGGACCATCCGGACCACCACGACGCGGAGATCGTGATGCGCCTCTACGACCTGCGCCGCGAGCCCGTGATGCGCGAGTCGCGCGACACCCTGATGGTGGGGTTCTGGCCGCGCTCCTACGAGGAGGTCCTCGCGATCACCAGGCGCGAGCACGAACTGAACCGTGCGTTCCGCCAGGTGGCCACGTTCTGGGAGATGGCCTACGGGATGGTCAAGCACGGCATCGTGAACGCCGGGTACTTCTTGGAGAGCAGCGGCGAGGGCTTCTTCCTGTTCGCCAAGATCCAGCCCTACCTCGATCACTATCGCCGCGACGTGAACGCGCTCGCCTTCGTGAACGCGGAGTGGGTGGCCCGGGAGTGCCCACCCGGCCGCGCGCTCTTCGCGAACATCGAGGCCCGCGTCAAGAAGCTCGCCGAAGCGCGAGCGGGGGCGCGCTGATCCGAAGCCGCAAGCTCCCCGCGGCCGAGCTCGCGCTCCTCCTGCTGGGCACGGCGGTCGCGCTGCTCCTGGCCGAGGCCTTCTTCCGCTTCCACGACCCGCTCGGCCAGCGCCTGCGCGGGAACTCCATCGTCCTGCCCGTGAACCAGCGCTACATCGTCGAGCAGAAGCACGCCTCCAAGCTGGAGCCGGTGATCGTGCACAGCCGGAACGCGCTCGGCTTCCGGGGGCCGAACCCTCCGCGTGATTTCGACCGGCACCTGACCATCGTCGCCGTCGGCGGCAGCACGACGGAGTGCATGTATCTCTCGGACGGCCGGGACTGGCCTGCGCTCGTCGGCCACGGGCTCGCGCCCAGCATCCCTTCCGTCTGGATGAACAACGCGGGGTTGAACGGCCACTCGACCTTCGGCCATCTCATGCTGCTCCGCCAGCACATCGCCGCGCTGCACCCGCGCGTCGTCATCCTGATGGCGGGGGTCAACGACGTCGCCCGCGGCGACCTGAGCGCGTACGACACGATGCAGATCGGCCCGCACACGACGATGGAAGCGCTCGCGCAGCGGAGCGCGCTCGCCTCCGCCGCCCTCAACGGATGGCGCGCGTGGAAGGCGTCGCGGGCGGGGCTCCTCCACCCGCAGATGGACTTGCGCAAGTGGCCCCAGGACGTCGGGCGCCGCGCCGACGCCGAGGGG
>JANMPI010000331.1:0-3301 GCA_031369785.1 Acidobacteriota bacterium | reverse complement strand
CTCGTGGTCGGCGTCGCCTTCGACACCGCGGCGGGCCAGGTCATCGATGCCTCGACGGTCGTTTCCCGCTGGCCGATCACCGCCTACGACGACCTCTCCGCGATCACCTACGTTCCGTCGATCGATCGCGTGCTGGCCATCGCCGACTCGAAGGACCTCTTGCTCGTCCTCGGCCCCGACGGCGCCATCGAGAACGAGATGCCCATCGCCGGCGAGCAGCAGGAAGGGCTGGTGTTCGACGGCCAGGGGGCGCTCTGGGTCGCGGACGACAAGGACAAATCCGTGCTGCGGATGCCCAAGGGCCTCGCCGGCCTCGAGGCGCACCTGCGAGCCGCCGCGAGCGCGGCCGCGTCGCCGTCCACGGAGGGGAGCGCGGAGGAAGACGCGGGGGGATCCGGCCCCGCGGACTTCCTGAAGAAGAAGACGAAGAACCCGCTGAAGTAAGAGGGCGCCGCGCCTAGTGCCCGGCGTTCGCCAGCAACTCGATGTCGAAGTGCAGCGTCGAGTTCGGGGGGATGCCGCTCCGCCCCTGGCTGCCGTAGGCGAGCGCGGGGGGGATGGTCAGCCGGCGCAGTCCGCCCACGCGCATTCCGACCATGCCCTGGTCCCAGCCCTGGATGACGCTGCCGGCGCCGAGGCGGAACGTGAACGGCTGGTTGCGATCGTACGAGTTGTCGAACACGACCCCGTCGTCGAAACGGCCGATGTAGTGCACGGTCAGGCTGTCGCCCGCGACGGCGGCAACCCCCTCGCCGACCCGGACGTCTTCCGCGCGGAACAGCGACGGCGCGGTGGGTGCGTCCTTGCCGCACGCCCCGATGGCGAGCGCCACTGTGACCGCCATCACTGCGAGCCCCGACGACCGGATCCCCATCGATTCCTCCACCTCCCCCGACTGCACTCCAGTGTAATCGACCACGCTCACGCGCGGACCGTGCGCTGGACTGCGCCGATGCGCGACCGCCGCCCGCGCGCAGAGTATCGCGGCGCAGTCAGAGTCGATCGCGCGGCTTTCGGCCCGGCGGCGGCGCTAGTCGTCGCCGACGCTCGTCCGCAGCTTCTTGACCGCCGCGTCGCGCTTCTTGCCGCGGAGGCGCGCTTCGATCGAGCCCCTGGTGGCGCGCGTGGCGCGCCGCTTGCGGGGCGCCGGCAGCGCGCGGGCCACCAGGTCCTTCACCTTCGCGCGCGCGTCCTCGAGATTTCGGTGCTGGTCGCGAGTGCGCTGGCTGGTCACGAGCAGCCAGCCCGCGGCATCGCGTCGTGACGCGGTCAGGGTAAGGAGCCGCTCGCGCGCGTCGTCGCGCAACCCCTCGATGCGCCCCAGGTCCACGCGCAGTTCGACCTTGGACGCGACCTTGTTGACGTTCTGACCGCCGGGCCCCGACGAGCGGGTGAAGGCGACGGCGAGGGCGGCCGCGGGGACGACGACGGCCGGGGTGACGCGGATCGGATCGGGCATCTAGGCGACGCCCCGGCGCGCGACGGTCAGCTCTCGGCCGGCAGGTGAAAGTCGGGCACCGGCTCCGGCGCGTTCTCCTCGGCGGCCGCGGCGTGGTCGAGGCCGCGCACACGCGCGTACGCCTTCAATGCGTCGGCGAGGATCGCGATCGAAGCCTCGAGGTCGGCGCCCTTGAGCACGTAGGCGATGCGCACCTCGTCCCCGCCCAGGCCCGGCGTGGCGTAGAAGCCCGGCGCCGGCGCAACCATCACGGTCGCCCCGTCCTTCTGGTAGTCGGTGAGCAGCCAGGCCGCGAAGTCCTCGCTGTCGACCACGGGGAGCCGCGCGACGAAGTAGAAGGCGCCCTCCGGCTTGCGCAGGAAGACGCCGGGAATCGCGGACAGCCCTTCGAACAGGATGTCGCGCCGCTTCTGGTACTCGACGACGACGCCCTTCGCGTACTCGGGGCCGAGATCGCGGGCGCCGGCGGCGACGATCTGCGCGAGGCCGGGCGCGGACAGGCGGCCCTGTGCCATCTTCATCGCGGCCTGGTGCACGTCGGCGTTGCGAGTCACCAGACAGCCGAGGCGCACGCCGCAGGCGCTGTAGCGCTTCGACAGGCTGTCGACCACGATCACGTGCTCGTTCATGCCCGGGATGGTGAGCGCGCTCTTCGACGTGCGGCCGTCGTACACGAACTCGCGGTAGACCTCGTCGGAGATCAGGAAGAGGCCGCGGTCCTTGCAGAAGCCGGCCACCATCGCCAGCTCCTCGGGGGTGTAGACGGTGCCGGTCGGATTGTTCGGGTTGCAGAGGATGACCATCCGCGTCCGCGGCGTGACGGCCTTCTCCCACTCCGCGCGGGGCGGCAGATGGAAGCCGTCCTCGCCGCGGCTCGTGAGCGGCACGAGGCGCAGGCCGGCCATCGTCGCGAACGCGGAGTAGTTCGTGTAGAACGGTTCGACCACCAGCGCGTCGTCGCCCTCGTTGCCGCAGGCCATCATCGCGAAGAGGATCGCCTCGCTGCCGCCGGTCGTCGCGATGATCTCGCCGAGCGAGAGCTCGATCCCGATGCCGCGGTAGTACTGCTGCAGCGTCGCCAGGTACTCCGGGGTGCCGCCGGACGGCGTGTACGCGTACACAGTGTCGGTGAGCTCGCGCAGGCGCCGCCGCATCACCTCCGGCGTCTCGATGTCGGGCTGGCCGATGTTCAGGTGGTAGACGCGGGTGCCGCGCTTCTTCGCCTCCTCGGCGAGGGGCATCAGCTTGCGGATGGGTGACGCGGGCATCGCGATGGCGCGCTTCGACAGGGCAGGCATACGTTGATTCTATTCCTTGCTTTTTTAAGCTGGGGGGGAACGTCGGCGACCACCGACGACAGTGCCTCGCTCCCCCCCAGACCCCCCACCGGGCGCCGCTCGCGCTTCGCGCTCACGCCGCCCTCCTAGTGACGGTGGTCACAGCAATCCCGGCTGCATTCCCGCATTGTCCGAGGGTCGTTCAACCGCTCCTGCCTCAGAGCAAACCCGGCGCAAGCCGGTGGCGCAGAGCTACGGGGCCCCCGACGGGGGGTTCGCCGGGCCGCCAGGAGCCTTCGCGGTCGTGCGTGCGCGACCGGAAAGGCCCTGGGTCCCTCCATGAAGCCCGCGTGGCACGAAGTCGTCGCTTCCCTCGAAACGTCGCTGGCCCGCGGATCAAAGGGCACGCATCCCGCCAACGGAAGCGGGAGGCTGGCCAAGATCGCCGTCCCCCGCGGCGTGCCGCTCGCCTGGCGGGAGGCGCTGGCCGACCGGCCGGCGCCCGCCGTGCCCAGCCCTTCGCCATCCGGACGCTCGGGGCTGCTGGCGAGCCTCGAACGCCGCA
>JANMPI010000247.1:0-2480 GCA_031369785.1 Acidobacteriota bacterium | reverse complement strand
CGGTTGTTCTTGCGGCGCGCGAGCTCGGCGAGGTGGGCGATGAGCTCCGCGGTCGCTGCGCGACAGCCCGTCGCGAGGTGTTGGAGGCGGACGAGCAAGTCATCGTCCGAGAGTGCGGCGGCGGCGTCCAGCCTGTTCGTGATCGTCATGAGCGAGTAGTAGCACGCACGTCTGCACCCGGTTTTCGGACGCCTCCACGGGCATCAGGATCAACGATCGAGGCGCTAATCGTTCGCGCGCAATGAGCGAGCGCGGGAGACGCGTGTCCGGCCAATTGCGGAAGCGTCACGGCCTCTTCCGCACGCGGCACGGGCGTCCGACCAGGTGCCCGTGGCGAGTTCGCTAGGATTTATTTTCGAGCGCGCGATTTCTTTCGCGATCTGTCCCAGGACAGATTTCGGGTGAGTGCGGACGTGCGACAAACGGGGGACGGACACGTCGGTTGACCATCGACGAGCCGACGGCTGAGTAACGAATAGCGACGCATCCACGGGGCGTCAGGATCAACGATCGAGGCGGTCATCGTTCGCGCGCAACGAGTGAGCGCGGGAGAACGACGTAGCGACGTCTCCGCGGTATCGGTTCAACCGTTACAGGGCACGAGCGCGCGCGACGGCGGCGGCGACGGCGTCGACGGCGATCTCGTCCATCCGTTCGCCACGGAGGATCTCGACGCGCGGACCGATGGGAGCCCAGACGCCGGGATCCGTCGGCCCGAAAAGCGCGATCGTCGGCGCGCCGCTCGCCGCGGCCAGATGCGTGACGCCGGAGTCGTTGCCGACGTAGGCTCCGGCCCGCGCGATGAGCGCGGCCAGCACGCGCAGGGGCAGGTCGTGAGCGATGTGGGCGCCGGGGAGGGATTCCAGCGCGCCCGCCGCGTCGTCGTCGGCGGGACCGCGCACGAGGAGCCAGCCCGCTCCGCCGGCGGCTCGTGCCAGCTCCGCGAACCGCGCGGCGGGCCAGTTCTTCGCCGGCGATCCGCTCCCGGGGTGGAGGGCGAGGAACCGCGGGGGCAGCGCGGTCGCGATACCGGCGGCGCGCGCTCGATCGTCGGCGGAAGGAACGAGCGGGGGAACGGCGTCCTCTCCGACCGCAATGCCCAGCCGCGGCAGGCACGACGCAAGCCACGCCGCGGCGTGCGGGCCGTCCGCGGGCGGCGCCGGATCGTGGGCGACGACGGTCGGGACCAGGCGGGCGACCGCGCGCACGAGCTCGCCGCGGCGCGAGTAGACGACGGCGGTGTCGTAGCGGCGGAGCGCATCGGCGGCGGCGCCCTTCGCGAGGCCGTCGTCACTGAGCAGTCCGGCAAAGGCGGCCGATTCCCACGGCAGGGCCTCGAGCACGTCCCCCGGTCCCGCGCCCAGAAGCGCCGACGCCGGATGCGACGGAGCGAGAAGCCCGACCGTCCGCCCCGTGGCCTGCAGCGCGGCGATGGCCCGCCTCAGGAGGAGGATGTCGCCGAGCGCTCCCGCACGGACGAGCAGGACGCGCGCGGGGGGCATCGGTGCGGCTACGGCACCTCGACGCGGCCGGTGGCGAGATTGCCCAGCAGGTCCGACGCGCGCACGACGACGATGTGCGGGCGGGGGCCGGTCAGGTCGAGCGCGGGAATGTCGTACGTCTCCTCGAGCGCGTCGTTGATCCCGTCCCGCGGATAGACCTCCTGCCAGCGGCCGCCGTCGACGGAATACTCCGCTCGCCGCACCTGGCTGCTGTCGTCGCGCACCGTGACCTGGATCCGCGCCGGCGATCCCGCGGCCAGGGTGACGACCACGCTCGGCGGCGTGTTGTCCACGTCGAAGGGCGCGCTCTCCTTGTCGCCGGTGAGCGCGAGCGCCTCGGGGTTGCTCGGCGCGTCGGTGCCCGTGACGCGAATGACGTAGCGTCCGTTGGGCACCGTGGACGTGTCCCAGGCCAGCACGGGCTCGGTCACGCCCTTGTTGAGCACGCGGAAGCGCGTGTCGCCGATGCGGCGGTACGCGACCTCGAAGGCGAGCGTGTCGGAGTTGGGGTCATCCGCCTTCCAGGAGAAGGTCTGGATGCCCTTCTGGTACATCTTCCGGCTGAACGCGGTGGGGGACGCTGCGCTCGCGCGTGCGGACGGGGACGGCGGGCGCGGGTCGATGGAGAGCGGTCCGTCCAGTCCGAGGATGTCCATGTCGCCGCTGATCGAGATCGGCTTCTGGAAGATCTCGCCGGGAGGGTGGACGGTGACGCTCTGGATCTGCGGCCGCAGGTTGCGCTGCAGGTAGGCCGCGGTGAGCGTATCGAGCACCGGCGTCTGGCCCCCGTCGCCGGCGAGCGTGACCTTCAGCTGCAGGAAGCGCGCGCGCTCGCTGGCCACCGGCTCGCCTTCGGGACGCAGGTAGGGCTTCGACCATGGGGTCCACGTCGCGTCCGGGGTCGAGGTGTTGCCGCTGCGGCTCATCACCTCGATGCGCGTCCCCAAAGGCGCGATCCCTTCCCAGCGCACGCGGCCC
>JANMPI010000220.1:0-9445 GCA_031369785.1 Acidobacteriota bacterium | reverse complement strand
GTCGTGTCTCCGGTGGCGCTGGCTTCGACCTCGGCCGGGGTCGCGCCACCTTCTGCAGCGCCATGCTCGAGCAAGGGATTGCGCTCGATTTCGGCCTCGACGAAGTGCGATAGCTCGAGATTCGACAGCTGCAGCAGCTTGATGGCTTGCTGCAGTTGCGGTGTCATCACCAACTGCTGGCTTTGACGAAGCTCTAGCCGGGCTGAGAGCGCCATGATTGTCAGATCCCCGTAGTCAATGTCTTGCTCACCCGGCCCGCTTCTTGTCCCTGGGTAGGTCGACCCGCTGGGCGGTTGAGTGCTTTCTTAAGATTGACGCCGATTAAGCGTGTTCCCGGCTGAGGATTACACCGGCACCCCTAAACGAAGCTATCACCCAGATAGACCCGTCGGACGTCTTCGTTGTTTATGATTACCTGCGGCTTACCTTGTGTCAGAACTTGACCATCGTAGATCACATAAGCGCGGTCCGTCAGCTTCAAGGTCTCGCGGACGTTGTGATCCGTGATCAGGACGCCAATGCCGCGCGCCTTCAGGTGCCCGATGATGGCCTGGATGTCGATCACCGCGATGGGATCGATGCCCGCGAACGGCTCGTCCAGCAGGATGAACTGCGGCTCGGTCGCGAGGGCGCGGCAGATCTCGAGCCGGCGGCGCTCCCCTCCCGACAGCGTGTAGGCGGGCTGGCGCGCCATTCCCTGGATGCCGAGCTCTTCGAGGAGCTCGCGCGCCCGCGCGCGCCGCTCGGGAGCGTCGAGGCCGTGGCTCTCCAGGATGGCGAGCACGTTCTGCTCGGTGGTCAGGCGCCGGAACACGCTCGCCTCCTGCGGCAGGTACCCGATCCCCTTGCGGGCGCGGAGGTACATGGGAAGCGCCGTGATGTCCTCGTCGCCCAGGTGCACGTGGCCGCTGTCCGGCCGCGCGAGGCCGACCACCATGTAGAAGGTCGTGGTCTTGCCGGCGCCGTTGGGGCCCAGGAGGCCCACGACCTCGCCGGTCTCGATCTGCAGGTCGACGTGCTGGACGACGACGCGCCGGCCGTAGGTCTTGGTCAGCGCTTCCGCGCGCAGCAGGGTCACTGCTTCGGCTTGTCCTGGCGGATGATCAGCTCGGTCCGGACCTGGTCGCGGCCGTCGACGAGGATCCGCGCATCGCCGACGTGGAAGGTCAGCGATCGTCCGGACAGCTCCTGCGTCGGATCCTTCAGGACCACCTTCTCCCCCACCAGCAGCATCGTCTCCGTCCCGGGAGTGTAGGTCGCCCGGGTCCCCGTCGCACGGCGGACGCCCTGCTGCACCTCCACCGGCTCGCCCGCCACCAGGGTGTCGATGGCGTTCCCGCCCGCGATCAGCTTCAGGGTCGCCTTGGGGCTCGTGGTCTGGATATCGCCCTGCTTGATGACCACGTCGCCGGTGTAGACGATCTCGTTCCTCGCCTCCTCGTAGGTCATCTCCTTCGCGCGCCCCTCCACCGTGGCCGGCGCCTTGCCCGCGCCCTTCTCCGCCACCGGGTGCGACCGCGAAATGACCGATCCCGCGGCGTCGAGGCGCCGCTTGCCGCCCGCCTGCTCCTGGATCCGGATTTCGTCGGCGCGGATCTCGTCCTTCCCCGTGCGCAGGATCGCGGATTGCCGATAGCTCGCGACCTTGGTCGCCGACATGTACTCGAATCGATCCGACGCCAGAAGGGTCGTCCCTCCCGTTCCGCCGAAGAGGCCGCCCGCGGCGCCCGGCTTGTCGAGGACGTGGCGCACGTCGTCGTGCGCCTGCACGTCGCCGGTCCGGGTCCCGATCTCGATCACCTTGGCGGTGAGCTTGCTGCCCTGCGCGGAATCGGTGAGGGTCGGTCCGTCCTGCAGCGAGAGGGCGGACTTCGGCCCCTCGTAGTACGCGGTGTCCGACGTCGCGCGCTGCGTGCCCTGGACGAACACGACGTCCTTCGAGAACTCGATCAAAGTGGGCTCGCCCGTCGCCGGCTCCACGCGGGCGATGAAGCCCTGGCAGGTGAGCGTGCGGCCGATCAGCTTCGAAGGCGGGATCGGCGCGGCCACGAAGGACGAGTCCTTCTGCCCGCGCAGCTCCGATAGCTTGCCCTTCTCGTCGAAGGCGAAGGACAGGAAGCGGGCCTTCAGGACGCGCTTCTCCGGCGGGTCGCCCTTCCCGGGCATGATCGTGAGCACGGCATCGGGGCCGGCGGTCGCTTCCTGCAGCGTGCGGTCGGGGCGGAACCAGAGGTCGAGCTTCTTGCCCGCGAGGTGGCGCGGGCCGCGCCCCACGGTGGACGGCACGAGCCCGGGGACGAGCGTGCCGCCGCCCATCCACAGGTTGAAGTCGTCGGCGGCCTGCGCGCGGTAGACGGCCTGCGTGTCGTCGGCGATGTTCACCAGGAAGCGCCCGGCCGTGAGGCGATCGCCGCCCTGAACGACCTCCACGCTATCAATGAACTTCAGCAGCCCTTCCTGGCGCTCGAAGACCGCGCGCGCGCTCTTGATGTCCATCGGCGGGTTGTCGGGGTCGGTCAGGTGCAGGACGACGTCGGCCAGGAGCTCCAGCTTCCGCGCCGCGGCGTCGTAGACGACACCCGTCGCCGTCCCCGCCAGGTCCTTGCGCTGGAAGCGCACCGGGTCCTCCGTCCGCGAGAGGTTCTTGTCCCCGCGATAGACGAGAGACGGCGTGTCGAGGATGAACCCGTCGTCGGTGACCACGTGCACGTTCCCGGTGAAAATCGCCTTCTGCAGGGTCGGGGTGTAGATCGACTCGTCGGCGGTGATGGTGCTCGTGCCCGGCTTCCCCTTGGCCATGTAGGCGAACTGCACCTCGACCCCCTGGAGGTGCATCTCCTCGCCTTCCTTTCCGGTGTACGACTTCGCCTTCACCGAGAACTTCGTCTCCCCCATCTCCATGCGGAAATGGGTGAATCCCTCCATGCGCGTCGCCGTCGTCGGCGACTCCCCGGCGCGGGGTGACGAGTCGATGACCGGGCGCGGGGCCCGCGAGGACTGGCTGAGGCTGCGGGTCACCACCGCCGCCAGCACCGCCATTCCGACCAGGAGCCCGCCGCGGATATACCGCGTCGTTCTCGGAGTCATGAGGGCGGCAGGCCGGAAACCAGGCGCATCGTGTCCCGGGCGATCAGCAGCTCCTCGTTGGTGGGGATGACGAAGGCGCGCGGGCTCGAGGCGGGCGTGGTGATCTCGCCTTCCTCTCCGCGCAGGGTGTCGTTGCGCGGGCCGTCCAGACGGACGCCGAGGCCGTCCAGCGGGGCCAGCGTGCGGCGGCGGATGGCGGGCGCGTTCTCGCCGATGCCGCCCGCGAACGCAATCCCATCCGCCCCGCCGAGGACGACCATGTAGGACGCGATGTACTTCATCAGGCGGTAGCAGAAGATGTCGATCGCCTGCTTCGCGCGGGCGTTGCCGCCGTCCTCGGCGTCCAGCAGGGTGCGCATGTCGTTGCTGACGCCAGAGATTCCGATGAGCCCGCTGTGCTTGTTGAGCAGCGCGTTCATCTCCCACGACCCGAGCTCTTCCTTGCGCATCACGTGGAGGAGGATCGCGGGATCGAGGTCGCCGCTGCGGCTGCCCATGACCAGCCCTTCGAGCGGCGTGAATCCCATCGACGTGTCCATCGACTGCCCGCCCTTGATCGCCGCCACCGAGCACCCGTTGCCGAGGTGGCAGGTGATGAGGCGCAGCGAGGGATCGTCGAGCGAGCGGCCGAGGCGGGCGGCCAGGCGCGCGGCGACGAAGCGATGCGACGTGCCATGGAACCCGTAGCGCCGGATGCCGTGGCGCTCGTAGAGGACGTAGGGGAGGCCGTAGAGGTACGCGGTCGCGGGCATGCTCTGATGGAACGCGGTATCGAAGACCGCGACCTGGGGGACGCCGTCGCCGAGCAGCGCGCGGGCGGCGCGATAGCCCTTGACGTTCGGCGGATTGTGCAGCGGCGCGAGATCGAAGCACTCCTCGATTCCCTCGATCACACCGTCGTCGATCCGCACCGAGGCCTTGAACCGCTCGCCGCCGTGGACGACGCGATGGCCGACGGCGTCGATCTCGCCCGCCTCCTTGACCACGCCCACGTCGGGACGCGAGAGCAGGCCGATCACGTGCTCGACGGCGACCTGATGCTCGAGGATCTCGTCGCTCTCCCGGAGCACGCGGCCGTCCGCCGCCTCGTACTTGAGGATGGCCGGCCCCCCAATGTTCTCGACGTGGCCCCGGGCCAGCGCGCGGTCGGTGCCCGCGCCTGCGCTCGCGGGATCGGTCTGCACGAGTTGGAAGCGGACGGACGAGCTTCCGCAGTTGAGGACGAGCACGTTCATCAGACGTCATTCTACGGGAGGGGGGTCAGCGGCCCTGCATCTTCGTGACCGCGGCGAGGTAACGCAATGCGAGGCGGTCCTCGTCGTCGGGGGGCGCGTCGGGGCGCGCGGCCCGCGCGCGCGCCAGCGTCTCGCGCGTGATCCCCGGACGGTCGGCCGCGGAGGCGGCCATGATCCGGCGCGTGACGGTCACGTAGGCGTCGACGTCGTCATCGGTGAGAGCCGGGAACTGCCGGCGCAGCCGCTCCACGTCGACGGGGAGCGGTGCGCCAGCTACGGATTTCGCTTTCCCCGGCCTCAGTTCGGGAAGTGCAGGCCCAAGGCGACGGCGAGGAACACGGACAGCTGTCCGCGCGTCACCGGCTGATCGGGACAGAACGAGCCCGCGGCGCAGCCGCCGGTCAGCCCCGACGCCGCCATCGCCTCGACGAACCGGAAAAAGGGATGCGTGGTGGGGACGTCGTTCGGGAACCTGGCGGTGGCGGGGGCGGCGCTGACCTGGAGGTGGTAGAACAGCCGCACCGCCGAGAACCGGAGCGTGCTGTCCGTCGCGGGGCCCATGGAGACAAACATGTAATAGGTCCGCGTCTGGTTGGTCACCGTGACCGGAGGCGAGAGGTTCGCGGAGAAGAAGCCGCATGCCGGCGTTGGCGTTCCCGGCGTGACAACGAAGCCGTGCTCGATCTCCGACTGCGTCCCGTTGATCGTCGTGTTGGAGCGGAGGGTGGCGACCATCTCCGCGCCGGCGTTCGCGTCGCAGCCCTGGATCTCCATGCGCGTGATCACGGCGCCGTTCGGGAGGTGTAGCGGGGCCTGGAAGAGGCCGCCGGCGCTGGTGGAGAAACGATCTCCCGTGCCCAACAGGCCGTCGAAGGTCGACGTGCTGTTGAACGGGTCGAAATCCCAGGCGCCGAGGACGTACGAGGTGTCTGCGGAGCCGTAGGTGTCGCTGCGATCACCGGCGACCTCCGCCGACGGTGCCACGGCGTTTTGTGCGTTTGGCCCGGACGCGGCCCCCGCGTGAGACGGCTGTGCGTTCCCGACGACGAGCGCCGCGATGGTAAAGGCGGCGAAAACATCGACGTTCATTTCAGGTCTCCCCTTTCCGACGGCGCATCCTACTACGCGCGGCGCTGGGAAGCGCCTCAGGCCGAGGTGGCGGAAGGACGGCGGGGCTCCCCGTCCTCGTCATACTCGAAGAAGCCGCTCCGCGACTTCACGCCGAGCTTGCCGCCGCGGATCATCTTGCGGAGCAGCGGGCACGGCCGGTACTTCACGTCCCCCAGCTCGTCGAAGAGGTGCTGCATCCAGCGCATGACCTCGTCGAGGCCCATGCGATCGGCGAGGGCCAGCGGCCCGATCGGGAACCCGTAGCCGAGCCGCATCGACGTGTCGACGGCGTCGGCGGAAGCGACACCCTCCATCACCACGTACATCGCCTCGTTCAGGAAGGGCAGGATCACGCGGGTGGTGACGTAGCCCGGGTACTCGAAGACCTCGACGCCCGTCTTGCCGATCAGCTTCACGAAGGCCATGGCGGCCGCGAACGTCGCGTCCGAGGTGGCCAGGCCGCGCACCACCTCGACGAGGGGGACGGTGGGGACGGGGGCCAGGAAATGCAGGCCGATGACGCGCTCCGGCCGCGCGGTGCGGGCCGCAATCTCCGTCACGGAGAGCGCCGAGGTGTTGGTGGCGAGGATGTCTTCCGGCGGGCAGATGCGGTCGAGCTCCTGGAAAACGGCCGTCTTCAGCCCGATGTCCTCCGGCACCGCCTCGACGATCATCTGCGCCGCCTCCAGCGCGGACATCGCGTCCACCGCGCGGACACGGGCCAGGATCGCGCGCTTCTCGGAGTCGGTGCGCCGCCACTTGGCGATGTCGCGGCCGAGCGTCTCCGCGATGCATTCGAGCGCGGCGGCCGTCAGCTCGGGGGAGCGGTCGTGCAGCAGGACGTCGAGGCCGGAGGCCGCGCAGGCGATGGCGATACCCTGCCCCATCGTCCCGCCACCCACGATCCCTACGACGCGGACGGTCACTCCGGCGAGGTCGTGCTCACGAACTCACGGCCGAGCCGGCCCATGCCGCGGAACTTTCCGTACCGGGCGGCGACGAGGGCGTCGAGCGACAGCGCGGACAGCTCGCCCAGCTGGCGCGTCAGGACCTCGTCCACGGCGCGGAAGATCGCGTCCCAGTCGCTGTGGGCGCCCCCCGGCGGCTCGGGGACGATGGCGTCGATGAGCCCGAACCGTTCGAGGTCGAGGGCCGTGATCTTCATCGCCGTCGCCGCCTCCTCCGCCCGCGCGGCGTCGCGCCACAGGATGGACGCGCACCCTTCCGGGGAGATCACCGAATAGACGGCGTGCTTGAGCATGTTCACGCGGTCGCCGACGGCGATGGCGAGCGCGCCGCCGCTGCCCCCCTCCCCGGTCACGTTGACGATGATGGGGGTCCGCAGGGCCGACATCTCGCGCAGGCTGTACGCGATCGCCTCCGCCTGGCCGCGCTCCTCGGCGTCGAGGCCCGGGTAGGCGCCGGGAGTATCGACGAAGCTCAAGATGGGCCGGCCGAACTTCTCCGCCAGCTTCATCACCCGGAGCGCCTTGCGGTAGCCCTCCGGCTTGGGCATCCCGAAGTTCCGGTAGATCTTCTGCTTGGTGTCGCGGCCCTTCTGGTGGCCGACGACGACCACGGGACGGTCCTTGTAGAGGGCGAACCCCGTCACCAGGGCCGGATCGTCGCCGTAGCGCCGGTCGCCATGGACCTCCACGAACTCCGTGAAAAGGGCGGAGACGTAATCGAGCATGTAGGGGCGGTTGGGATGGCGCGCCACCTGGGTCTTCTGCCAGGGCGTGAGCTTCGTGTAGTCGAGGTCGGGGGTCATGGGGGGCTGTCGAGAGAAAACCACAAAGCTGCCCGGAACACAAAGCCGGACTAGGAGATCAGGCCGCTCCGTTGGTGCGGGCGAGGACGACGGATCCGGGGCCGAGCAGCCCCTCGACCTCGGCGCGCAGCGTCTGATCGGCGCGCACCCGGAAGTACGCGCTGGGGGCGACGGCCACCGACTCGCCGCCGGGACGGACCATCTCCAGGGTGACCGGGCACTCGCCGCGGTGCGACCCGAGGATGTCGCGCAGGCGCTCGCCCTTCGCGCGATCCCACGTCGTCAGGGGGACGCGGATGGTCACGAAGCGCGCCTCCGCCATCCGCGCCTGGTCCAGCGGCATCACGTCGGTGGCGAGGAGACGGCACTTTCCTTCGTCCACCACTTCGGCGCGCCCCTTCACGAGGACGACCACGTCGTCGGCCAGCCGGGTCGCCACCTTCTTATAGGTCTCGGGGAAGACGAGCACCTCGGCCGCGCCCTCCAGATCCTCGAGGGTGAAGCTCGCCATCCGGTCGCCCTTCTTGGTCTTGATCAGGCGCAGGCCGACCACGATGCCGCCGACCGTGACCTCGCGCTCGTCCATCTCCGGCAGCTTGCCCGTGGTGGCGGTCGCCATCTGCGCGAGCTCGGCGGTGAAGCGCTCGAGGGGATGGCCGGTGATGAAGAAGCCGAGCGATTCCTTCTCGTAGCCGAGGCGCTCTCCTTCCGGCCAGTCGGCGAGGTCGCGCACCCGCTCGCTGGCCGCATCCGGCTCCGCGTCCGCGCCGCCGCCGAGGAGGCCCATGAGGCTGGACTGCCCGTCATCGCGGTCCCGCTGGCGCTTCTGCCCGACCTCCATGGCGCGGTCGATGGCGTTCATCAGTGCCGCGCGCCGGCGATCGAGGCTGTCGAAGCAGCCGCTCTTGATGAAAGACTCGACCACGCGGCGGTTGACGGCGCGCAGATCGACGCGCTCGCAGAACTCGAAGAGCGATCGGAAACCGGCGGCCTTGCGCCGCATGGCCAGCACGGCCTCGACGGCCCCCTCGCCGACGTTCTTGATTGCGGCCAGCCCGAACCGGATCCCGTCGTTAGTGAGCGGGGGGGCGCTGAGCCGCGCCCCCCCGAGCCCCCCCGCTCCCTCCGCCGAAGTGAATTCGGCTTCGCTCGCTGCTGTTACCTGTCGTCTGACCACCGTGAAATAGATGTCGGACTCGTTCACGTCCGGAGGCAGCACCTCGATGCTCATCGCGCGGCATTCGCCGATGTAGCTCACCATGCGGTCCGTGTTCGCGCGCTCCGAGGTCAGGAGGGCGGCCATGAAGTACGCGGGATGGTTCGCCTTCAGGTACGCGGTCTGGTAGGCCAGCCAGGCGTAGGCCGCGGAGTGCGACTTGTTGAAGCCGTACCCGGCGAACTGCTCCATGTGGTCCCAGATCTTGCTGGCCTTCTTCTCCGGCACGCCGCGCTCGACGCAGCCCTTCTGGAACTTGTCCTTCTGGGTAGCCATGACGTCGGCCTTCTTCTTCCCCATCGCCTTCCGGAGGATGTCCGCCTCGCCGAGGGTGTAGCCGGCGAGGGCGGAGGCGATCTGCATGACCTGCTCCTGGTACACCATGACGCCGTAGGTCCCGCCCAGGATCGGCTCCAGCAGCGGATGGTCGTACGTCACCTTCGTCTGCCCGTGCCGGCGCTTGATGACGTCGTCGATCATCTGCATCGGCCCGGGACGATAGAGGGCGTTGAGCGCGGTCAGGTGCTCGAGACGGTCGGGCTTGAAGCGCTTCAGGATGTCGCGCATCCCGTCCGACTCGAACTGGAACAGGCCGCTGGTACGGCCGGCGGTGAACAGCTCGTAGGTCTTCGCGTCGTCGAGGGGCAGGAGCGCGGGATCGAGCCTCGCGCCCGTCTGCGCCGCGATCATCTTCACGCAGTCGTCGATCAGGGTGAGCGTGCGCAGCCCGAGGAAGTCCATCTTCAGGAGGCCGATGCGCTCCACGCCGTGCATGTCGAACTGCGTGGTGACGGTGTCGGCGCTCCCCTTGAAGGACGCGAGGGGCAGGTACTCGGTGAGCGGGCGCGGCGCGATCACGACGCCCGCCGCGTGGGTGGAGGCGTGGCGTGTCGTGCCCTCCAGCCGGCGCGAGATGTCGATCAGCTCCTTGACCTTCGGGTCATTCTGGTACGCCTCCTGGAGCGCGGGCGCTTCGGCGAGCGCCTTGTCCAGCGTCATCTTGAGGTCGAAAGGGATCATCTTCGC
>JANMPI010000216.1:0-6542 GCA_031369785.1 Acidobacteriota bacterium | reverse complement strand
CCGCAGGAACTCGAAGGCCGCCCCGTGGATCTCGTTCGTCCCCGCCTTCGTGCTCAGGTTGATGACACCCCCGTTGAATCGTCCAAATTCAGCGGGCGGCGCGTTGGTGATGACCTGGAATTCCTGGATGGCATCGATGACAGGAAAATACGGGACCGTCCCTGGCTCCGGCTGCAGCACGGAGATACCGTCGTAGAGATACTCGTTCACCCGCGGCCGTCCTCCGCCGAGGCGCGGGAATGCGGCGCCGGGCGGCAGCGCCACACCCGGCACGAGCGCGATCAGCGGCAGGAAGCCGCGGCCGTTCAGGGGCAACTGGAGGACGCTGCGGTTCGGGATCACCTCTCCCAGGCTGCTCGACTCGGTCTGCAGCAGCGGCGCGTCAGCGGTGACAGTTGCTGCCTCCGTGAAGGTCCCGATGGCGAGCGTGAAGTCGATGCGAACGCGCTCACCCGTGACAAGCTGAACCCCCTCGCGTACCGACGGCCGGAATCCGGCAGTCCCCGCTTCGATACGGTAGAAACCCGGTCGCAGGTGAAACAGGGTGAAGAGGCCCTGATGACCCGTGGTGACGCTGATCGCCTGGTTGGTCGCGAGCTCGGTGGCGGTAACCTTGCAGTCGGGAACCATTGTGCCGTCCTCGCTCCGGACTTCGCCGGTCAGCTCCGCGAATCCCGCCTGGGCAGAAGTCGGCCGGGGTGATGCGGCGAGACACGCCGCCACCATGCACGAGACGCCAACACGCGTGACCGCGGGTCGCATCGAGCTCCTGGCCTTGTTCATCGATAGAGTGCGTTTACGAGCGGTTCCCGGGAGCAGCGGTTCATCGTCTGGACGAGCGTCCAAGCGCGCCTGTACTACATCCCGAGTCGCTGCGCGGCTTCAGGCTGATGCGCGGTAGTCGCTCGCGCGATTGCATGGCCGAATCCTAGCGTGAGAGGGCGGTGGAACGTGCGGGTCGTGCCGGCGAAGTTCTCGGCTGAGACATCGTCTCCACGATCAACGGGATGGGCTATCGCGCCGGTCCGGCCGGAGATGCACAGTGAGAGAGGTGGAAACATGAGAACGCGATTGTGATTGGCGAACGACGACTCGGTTGACGTTTCAGCGAGTGCTCCGCTTCTGCTCGAAGAGGAAGTCCGCGAGCATGTCCAGTCGGCGGCATGCGCGCCCTGGACGCGAACCACGGGCAATCGAAGCACGGCGTCTTCACCGACCGTCCGGCGACGACCTTGCCCGCGTCGAAGACGGCGCCGCCGTCTTCGAAGGCCTCTACGAGTATTTCCGGAGGAAGAAGTGAAGCCGTTCACGCCCGGGGCGCTCCTCCGCTACTTCCTCGGGCTGGGCACCACCGGTTTCGGCGGTCCGGTCGCGCTGGTCGGGTACATGCAGCGAGACCTCGTCGAGCATCGTGGCTGGTTCACGACCGGCGAGTACCGCGAGGGGCTCGCGCTGGCACAGCTGGCCCCGGGACCGCTGGCCGCCCAGCTCGCGATCTACCTCGGCTGGGCGAGGGGCGGAGCGGTGATGGCGGCCCTCGTCGGACTCGCCTTCGTGCTCCCGTCTTTCCTGATGGTGATCGCCATCGGTGTCGGTTACGTCAGGTTCGGCGGACTCCCATGGATGCAGGGCGCGTTCTACGGCATCGGCGCCGCCGTCATCGCGATCATCGTGCGCAGCGCGGCCAGGCTGACTCGGCTCACCCTCGGAACGGACCGGCTGCGGTGGGCGCTGTTCGCGATTGCCGCAACGGTCACGGCCTGGACGGAGTCGGAGGTCGTCTGGATATTCGTGGGAGCAGGCGTGGTGAGCGTCGTCGCCCGCGCCGCGCCGCAGCGTTCAGCGCGGTTGATGCTGGCCGTGGGCATGCTCCCTCCGGGCCTTCTCACCGGCCTCGCGGGTCCGGCGTCGGACGCGACACTGTGGCGTATCGGCTGGTACTTCGCGGAGGCGGGGGCTTTCGTGTTCGGCAGCGGGCTCGCGATCGTGCCCTTCCTGCATTCCGGCGTGGTCCAGCAGTTCCACTGGCTGACCGAGCGGCAGTTCCTCGACGCCGTCGCGGTGGCCATGATCACTCCCGGGCCGGTCGTCATCACGGTGGGGTTCATCGGATACCTCGTCGCCGGCTTCGCGGGGGCCGCGGTGGCCGCCGTGGCCACGTTCCTGCCCTGTTACCTCTTCACCGTCATTCCCGCCCCGCACTTCCGGCGCCTGTCCAGCAACCTCGACCTGAAGGCGTTCGTCGAAGGCGTGACGGCGGCCGCGACCGGCGCGATCGCCGGGGCGGCGTTCGTGCTCGGGCGGCGCGCGCTCGTCGACGTCACCACGGTCGCGATTGCCGTGGCGACCTTTCTCATCCTGTTGCGAACGAAGCGGGTCCCGGAGCCGGTCCTCATCGCGGCGGCCGGCGTGCTGGGAATTCTCCTGATGAGAGGAGGTACGGAGATGCCGACCGTCGTTTTCGTCTGCGAGCACGGGTCCGCGAAGAGTGTGGTGGCCGCCTCCCTCTTCGAACGGATGGCGATGGAACAGGGGGTCGCCGCTCGAGCGGTCTCCCGCGGGACGGCTCCGGATCCGTCGGTTCCGCCCGTGGTCGTTCAGGCGCTTCGCGGCGATGGGTTCGACGTCGGCTCGTTCCGGCCCCAGGCCCTCACGGAAGCGGACATCGCTTCGGCATCGCGTGTCATCGCCATCGGCGTGGACCTCGGGCCGGTTGGTGCCAGCGCGAAAGGACGCCTGGTGCGCTGGGATGGCGTTCCGCCGGTCTCCACGAATTACGCCGAGGCCCGCCAGGATCTCGTCGCTCGGACCGCGCGGCTGCTGCAGGAGCTGCGCGCTTCGCCGGGACCGCCGCGGTGACGGACAATGGCCCATGATCACTACGATGCTGGGCACGCTGGCGGCAATGGCGCTGGCCGCGAATCTCGACACCGCTCGCATCGAGGAGCGGACCGGCGCCAAGGGCGTCCTCGACGCGAAGGAGGGCGTCTTCAAGGTTTCCGCCCCGCGGAGCGATCTGACCGTGACCGTGGGCGGCGTCCACGTCACTCCTCCACTCGGCCTGACTTCGTGGGCGGCCTTCCAGGCGGCCGGCACCGGGCACTCGATGGTGATGGGCGACCTCGTCCTGCTCGAAGACCAGGTGAATCCGGTCATGAGCGTGGCGCTCGACAACGGCCTCGAGGTCACCGCGCTCCACAACCACTTCTTGGGGGACTCGCCGAAGGTCATGTTCATGCACATCGGCGGCATGGGCGCGGAGGACGCCCTCGCCTCCGCGGTGGGCAAGGTGTTTGCGAAGATCAAGGAGACGAGCGGAGGCACGGCTGAAGTGCCGGGACCTTCCATCGAGCCGACGCAGGGCACGCTCACCACGGCCCGAATCGATGCGGCACTCGGGCAGAAGGGCGACCTCGGCGCGGGAGTCTACAAGGTCACCATCGGGCGGACGGCGCGCATGCACGGCCACGAGGTCGGCAAGGCCATGGGCGTGAACACGTGGGCCGCATTTGCCGGCTCGGATGATCGCGCCGTCGTGGATGGAGACTTCGCCATGCTCGAGTCCGAGCTCCAGGGGGTACTGAAGGCCCTCCGCAGATCGGGTATCAACGTCGTGGCCATCCATCAGCACATGGCGGGCGAGCAGCCGCGGATCCTCTTCCTGCACTATTGGGGCATCGGGCCGGCGGAGTCTCTGGCCCAGGGCGTCCGCGCCGCGCTTGCGGCGACCTCTTCTAGCGTTTCTTCGCCGCGCGATTCCGGGCGACGGCGGCCTTCACGAGCGCCTTGAACGCGGCCGCGTCCACCGTCTCCCCTTCGTGGATGTCGAGCGCCCTTCGCGTGCCGCCTTCGAGGCTGGAGTTGAACAGGCGCTTGGGGTCCGGGACGCTCGCGCCCTGCGCGAACGTGAGCTTCACCGCCTTCGTGTACGTCTCCCCGGTGCAGACGATTCCATCGTGAGACCACACGGGAACCCCCACCATCCCGTTGGACGGCTTCTTCCACTTCCGCTCCTCGGCCATCTCGGGGTCCGCTTCCAGGATCAGCGCCCGCATGCGCGCCAGGGTTTCTTCGCGCCAATCGCCGGAGGACTTCGCCTTCGTCTTCACCTTGCCCCCCGCGAGAGATACGGCAGCGCGAACAAGTACAGGCCGCTGAAGAGGAGCAACGCGAGCGGAAGCAGCGGCGAATACGTCACGCACGCCGGAGGCGCCCCCTGCGTCATGGCAGCGAGTTTGCCAAAACCGTCACCGTGAAGCCAATCGACACCCCGGCTGGTTTCAAGCCCGGTCTCGTTCGAAGATTCGGCTCGCTTGTGCCATCCCCCACTCTCGATCAGCTTCGCCGCTACGCGATCGCGCGCAGCCTGTTCAAGGCCACGAGCCTGCCGCGGGCCATCGCGCGGCTGGGCTTCGTCCAGGCCGACCCGATGCGCGCGCCCGCTCGCGCTCAGGACCTGATCCTCGCCCACCGCGTCGCGGGCTATCGCGCCGGCGAGCTGGAGCGCCGCTACCCCCGCCTGGCGATCGAAGAGGCCTTCTTCATCAACTACGGTTTCGTGCGACGGGACACGGCGGCCCTACTCCGTCCACCCGGGATGCCGCGCGCGTGGGAGGGCCGTATGCAGGCGGCCGCCGGCGAGGTGCTGGCGTTTGTGCGCGAGCGTGGTCGCACCCATCCCCGGGACCTGCAGGCACACTTCGACCATGGCCGCATCAAGCGGTGGGGCGGCGACCTCAATGCCAGCACGCACCTGCTCCAAGGCCTGCACTATCGCGGGCTGCTGCGCGTCGCGCGGCGCGAGGCGGGCACGCGGGTTTATGAAGCGATCGAGCCTCGGCCGCAGGACGACAGCGCCGAGACCCGGCTCGCGCGCGCCGGCCGCCTGGTGGACATGGTTGTCCATCTCTACGCGCCGCTGCCCGCGGCGAGCCTCGGCTATCTGTGCGGACTGCTGCGCTCGGGAGTGCCGTATCTAGCCGCCGAGGTGCGGAAGGTGCAGCTCGACGCGAGATCACGCTACGCCAATGCCGACGTCGATGGCGTGCCGTGGTTCTGGCCGCTCCGCGAGAAGCCCGCGGTTGCGCGAGTCGACGACAGGCTGCGCTTTCTCACGCCCTTCGACCCCGTGGTCTGGGACCGCCGGCGCTTCCAGCTGTTCTGGGGCTGGGAATACAAGCTCGAGGCGTATGTGCCGGCGCACAAGCGCCGCATGGGCCATTACGCGATGCCGATGCTCTGGGGCGAGCAGGTGCTGGGCTGGGCCAACATCAAGGTGGTTGATGGCCGGCTGCAGCACGAGCTCGGGTTTATCGGCCTCCGGCCGCGCGACAGGCCCTTTCAGCGGGCGCTCGACGCGGCGCTGCAGCAGATGCAGGACTTCCTGGGCGTCTAGCTCAGGCCCGGACTCTCGCCTTCATCGCCGGTCGCCGACCCTGGCGTCGCTGCTCGTTTCGGCGAACGGGACGTGCCCCTATCATTCGCCCCATCACGGAGCGCCGCTCCGCCTCTGCTCGACGAGGAAATCCGCGAGCAGATCCACGTCGGGGCGGCGCGGAGAGGTGCGCCGGGCCACGAGCGCCAGGGTGCGCGCCGGCGCCGGCGGCGATAAGGGGCGAGCCACGAGCCGAGTGCCCTTCAAGATGCCTGCTTCGAGCGTGATGCCGGGCAGCAGGGTCACGCCCAGTCCGCCTTCCACCATGAGGATGAGCGTGGTCAGGCTCGTGGCCTCGACCCGCGATTCCCAGGGGCCGCGGCGGGGACCACACGCCGCGATGGCGTGGTCGCGCAGGCAGTGCCCCTCCTCCAACAGCAGCAAGTCGCCGGGATCGATCTGCCGCAGCGCGACCTCCTTGTGCGCGCCCGCGCGCCCGGCTTCGCGCGTCACGAGCGCGAACTCGTCCCGGAACAGCTTGCGTACGTACAGGTCGCCGGTGTCGAAGGGGAGCGCGATCAGCGCGGCGTCCAGGCTGCCCGCGCGCAGCCGCTCGAGCAGGACCCTCGTGAGGTCTTCGCGCAGGTAGAGCTTCAGATCACCGTGCGCGCGCCGCAGCGCGGGAAGCACGCGCGGCAGCAGGTAGGGCGCGATGGTGGGGATGACGCCAAGGCGCAGCGGCCCGGACAAGGGGCGCGTCGCGGAGCGGGCCGCCTCCGCGAGGTCCGTGGCCGCGGCCAGCAGCTCCTTCGCACGCGCGACGACGTCCTCGCCGATCGCGGTGAGCCGGACGTTGCGATTGTCCCGCTCGACGAGCTGCACGCCTAGCACGGCCTCGAGCTCCTTGATCCCCGCGGAGATCGTAGACTGGGTGACGAACTGCGCCTCGGCGGCGACCCGGAAGTTCAGGCGTCCGGACAGCTCGACCAGGTACGCGAGCTGGCGCAGCGTCGGAAGGGCTGGACGTTCCATGGAAGGATTCGATCATTGTAACCTGAATAAGTCGTTGGACCGATCATTCGCCTTTGGCCACAATGGGCGTCCTACATACCACTCACCGGAAGCCGTCAGAGAGGAAGGGTCACGTGCCCGATAAGCAAGACACGAG
>JANMPI010000155.1:0-10969 GCA_031369785.1 Acidobacteriota bacterium | reverse complement strand
CGATGGCCTACAGCGGCGCGACCCTCACCCTGCCCGGGATCGCCGGCATCATCCTGACCGTCGGGGTCGGGGTCGAGGATCGTGATCCAGACGCGGTCGAAGCCGTTCTGGATCGCCGCCCGCACGGTCTTGCCGTTCCGTAGCTCCTCGCGGATCCGCTCGAACACCAGCACGTTGGTGTCGACCCCGACCCCGACGGTCAGGATGATGCCGGCGATCCCGGGCAGGGTGAGGGTCGCGCCGCTGTAGGCCATCGCGCCGAGAAGGATGAGGACGTTGGCGGCGAGGGCGACGACGGCGTTCACGCCCGACAGGCGGTAGTAGGCGAGCATGAAGATCGTGATGAAGGCCATCGCGGCGGCGGCGGCCAGCACGCCCTGGCGGATCGAGTCCTTGCCGAGCGACGCGCCGACGGTGAGCTGCTGGAGGTAGCGGAGGGTCGCCGGCAGGGCGCCCGCGCGGAGCACCTTGGAGAGCTCGTCCGTCTCCTCGGTGGTGAAGTGGCCGCTGATGCGCCCCTCGGAGCCGATCTGGGACTGGATGACCGGCGCGGAAGCCACCTGGTTGTCCAGGATGACCGCGAGCTGCTTGCCGATGTTCCGCCCGGTCTCGCGCTTGAACTTGTCCGCGCCAGAGGCGTTCAGCGAGAACTGCACGTCCGGCTGGTTGTTCTCGTCCACGCCGCCGCGGGCGTTCTTCAGGTCGCGGCCGGTGATGATCGCCTCGCGCTTCACGAGGTAGAAGACGCTCGTGCCCGCCTCTTCACCCCGCCCGGGGACGACCTCCATGTTCGCGGGCACCTTGCCGTCGTGCTTGGCGAGCAGCGTCTCGAGGCTCGGCGCGGAATCTTCGACGATCTTCAGCGAGAGCTGGGCCGTGCTCTTGATGACACGCTTGGCCTGCTCGACGTCGGTGACGCCGGGAAGCTGCACGAGGATCTGGTCGTGATTCGAGCCGTGCTCGGCGATCACCGGCTCCGCCACGCCGAGCTGGTTCACGCGGCGCTCCAGGGTGCGGATCGCTTCCTTCACCGTCCGGTCCTTGGTCGCGCGCACGTTGGCGTCGGTCATCAGGACCAGGAAGCGGCCCTCCCCGGGCTCCTTCACGTCCCAGTCCGGCGGCCGGAAGTAATCGCGCAGCAGGTCGCGCATGTCCTTGACCCGCGCGGGCTCGACGCCGTCCACCGAGAACGACTTCGCATCGACGCGCTGGGCGCCGGCGAAGGTGATCCCCTTCGCGGCCCCCTGGCCGCGCGCGCTCTGCACGGCGTCGTCGACGGTCGCGACCAGGGCGTCGTCGGTCATCACCTGCAGGACGAGATGGATCCCGCCCTTCAGGTCGAGGCCGAGCTTGATCTTCTCGCCGAGCGGCCAGACCGCCACGACGCAGGCGAGCAGGAACGCGCCGTAGAGGGTCGCCCGCACGCGGAGCTCCTTGCGCACCGTGAAGTACACGAGGGCGGCGAGGGCGGCGGAAAGGACGAACCAGAGGGTGAAGGGGTTCTGCAAGGCGGGCGGCATCCTTACTTCTTCTCCATTTCCGGGAGCGGGGACTGGAGCCCCGCCACCGCGGTCTTCAAGACCTTGAGCTTTGTCTTCTCGTCGACCTTGACGTGAAACGCATCCTCCTCGACGGCCACGATGGTCGCGAAGATGCCGGGGTTCAGGATCACCTTGTCGCCGCTCTTCAGGCTCTTCACGAGCTCCTCGAGCTTCTTCTGCTTCCCCTTCATCGGCATGATGAGGACGAAATAGAAGATGCCGAAGATGAGGGCCATCATCGTGAGGCTGGCGAAGGCGGGCGGCTCTCCGCCCGCGGACGGGCCGCCCAGGGCGAGGAGCACGCGGGGATCGAGCATCATAATTTGTTCGTCTCGAAGGCAGTCTTGTTCGTGGGCAAAGTCTTGTTCTTAATTGATTTCTTGAGGGGGGTCCGAAAGCCTGGACAGCGTCTCGGCCCGGCACTCCTCGAATCGACGCAAACGGATACTCTGCCTCAGCTTCCGGAGGGTGTCAAGGTAGAAGGACAGGTTGTGGATGGTCATGAGCACAGCCGCCGACATCTCTCCCGCCATGTGCAGGTGGCGCAGGTAGGCGCGGCTCGCCGTGCGGCAGGTGTAGCACCCGCAGTCCGGGTCCGGCGGCGCGGGATCGGCCCGGTAGCGCGCGTTGCGGATCGAGACCTTGCCGCGTGAGGTGAAGAGCTGGCCGTTCCGCGCGTTCCGTGTGGGCAGCACGCAATCGAACATGTCGACGCCGCGGGCCACGCCTTCGATGAGGTCCTGCGGCGTGCCCACGCCCATGAGGTAGCGCGGCTTCTCTTCGGGGAGGATGGGATCGAGATGGTCGAGGACGCGGATCATCTCGTCCTTCGGCTCCCCCACCGAGAGCCCGCCGATCGCATAGCCGGGGAACCCCACCGCCGTGATCTCTCCGGCGCTTCGCTCCCGCAGGTCGAGGTGGACGCCGCCCTGCACGATGCCGAAGAGCCACTGGCTCTCGCGGGTGTGCGCGTCCCGGCTGCGCGCCGCCCAGCGCGTGGTGCGCGCGGTCGCCGCCTCCACCGCCTCCCGCGGCGCGGGGTACGGCGGGCACTCGTCGAAGGCCATGGCGATGTCGGCGCCGAGGTTCATCTGAATTTCCATCGAGCGCTCCGGCGACAGCATGTACGGCGATCCGTCGAGGTGGCTCTGGAAGCGGACCCCCTCCTCGGTCAGGTGGCGCAGCCTGGCGAGGCTGAAGACCTGGTAGCCGCCGCTGTCGGTCAGGTACGGCCCGGTCCAGCCCGTGAATCCGTGCAGGCCGCCGAGCTCGGCGATGAGCGCGTCGCCGGGGCGGAGCATCAGGTGATACGTGTTGGCGAGGATGATCTGCGCGCCGGCCTCGGTGAGGTCGCGGCGCGTCACCGCCTTCACGGCCGCCGCGGTGCCGACCGGCATGAAGGCCGGCGTTTCCACGACCCCGTGGGGTGTCGTGAGGGCGCCTGCCCGCGCGCGGCCGGACCGCGCCTCGACCGCGAACGAGAACATGCGGCGCTAATTCATCACAATCCCCCGGCGATCACAAAGCTTCCCGTACACTGATTTCATGGCCACGCGCTTGAAGATCGCGCTCCTGTTCGGCGGCCGCTCCGGTGAGCACGAGGTCTCCGTACGCTCGGCGGAGTCGGTGGCGCAGGGGCTTTCGTCCCGTTTCGACGTGCTGCCCGTGCTCATCGATCACGGCGGGCGATGGTGGCTTCAGAAGGAAGGCCCGGCGGTGATGCCGACCGGCGGCGTCCCCGTCTTCGTGGTGCCGAGCCCGGAGGACAAGGGCGCGCTGCGCCGGCTCGACGACGCCCAGGTCGCGGCCCGGCCGGACGTCTACTTCCCCGTCCTCCACGGCACGTACGGGGAGGACGGCACGATCCAGGGATTGCTGGAGCTGGCGGGCGTTCCCTTCGTCGGCTCCGGCACCGCCGCTTCCGCGGGCGCCATGGACAAGGTCCTGATGAAGGCGCTCTTCGCCGCCGCGAACCTGCCCCAGGCGCCGTATCGCGTTCTCCTCGCCCGCGATCGCAGCAACGCCGCCGCCCTCGTCGAACCCCTCGGCTTGCCGGTGTTCGTGAAGCCCGCGAACCTCGGATCGAGCGTCGGGGTCAGCAAGGTGAAGACGGCGGGCGCGCTCGGTGCCGCCCTCGACGTCGCCTTCGCCTACGACCGGAAGGTGGTGGTCGAGGCCGCGGTGCCCGGGGCGCGCGAGATCGAGATCGCCGTCCTCGGGAACGACGACGCCAAGGCGTCGATCCCCGGCGAGATCATCCCCGACCGCGAGTTCTACGACTACGACTCCAAGTACTCCGCGGACAGCAAGACCGTGCTCGAGATCCCCGCGCCGCTCGACGCCGCCGCCACCGAGGAGGTCCGCCGGGTCGCGGTGGACGTCTTCCGCTCCGTGGACGCCTCCGGCTCCGCGCGCGTCGACTTCCTCATGGAGAAGGCGACGGGGAAGCTGGTCGTGAACGAGATCAACACCATCCCCGGCTTTACCTCGATCAGCATGTTTCCCAAGCTGTGGGGCGCCACCGGCATCGCGTACGAGGACCTGCTGGAGCGTCTCGTCCAGCTCGGCCTCGAGCGCCAGCGTGAGAGGGCGTCGCTCAAGACCGACTACAGCTGATGATGCGGGCCGCCGTCCTCACGGCGGCGATCGCGGCGGCGCCTTCCCCGGCTCCGGAAATTCCCGCCGCGCTGGAGCTCGTCTACCAGGGCCACGTCGATGCCGCGCTCGGGCGACTGCGTGCTTTGTCCGCGGCGCGTCCGGCGGATCCGCTGGCGGCGTACGCGCTCGCGCTCGCCCTTTGCTGGAAAGTGGAGGAGCGCGCGGAACTCGACACGCTCGATCGCGAAGTCGTCGCGGCGGCGACGGACGCGATCGGCCGCGCCGACGCCATCCTGGACGGCGCTCCCACCGACGTGGCGGCGCTCTTCGCCCGCGGCGCGGCGCACGGCGCGCTCAGCCGATTCCACATGTTTCGCGAGCATCGCCGTGACGCGGCGCGGGAGGCGGTGCAGATGCGGGAGGACCTCGCGCGCGTCCGCGAGCTCGACCCGCAGCATCACGACGCGCTCTTCGGCCTCGGCCTCTACGACTACTACGCGGACGTGCTGCCGCGCGCGGCCAAGGTGGTGCGCTTCCTCGCCCGCATGCCGGGGGGCGATCGCCGGCGCGGGCTGGCCTCGATCGAAGACGCGGGAGCGCGGTCGGCTTTCCATCGCACCGAGGCGCGTGTGCAGCTCTACGAGATCCACGCCTTCTACGAGGACCGGCCCGAGCGCGCGATGGACGCGCTCGATTCCTTGCGAAAGGAGTACCCGACGCATCCGCTGTGGGCCCTGAAGACGCTCGAGCACCTGCGCGCGCGCCTCGGCGCTTACGGGGAGGCGGTGGCGGCGGGCCGCGCCATCCTCGCCCGGTCCGCGCGCGGCGAGGAGAACTACAAGGGACCGTGGGTGCCCGCGCTCGCCCGCCTGGAGATGGGCCACGCGCTCGTTTCCGATCTGCGCCCGGAGGAGGCACGGCCGTTCCTGCTCGCGGTGGTGGCGAACGGCCTGCCCGGCAATCCCGGTGGATTGACGCGCGCGCGTTTCCTTCTCGGCCTGAGCCTGGAGCGGGCGGGCGATCGCGCGGAAGCACTTCCCCACTACCAGTCGGCGGCGGCGGGGACGGAAGGCGAGTGGCGTGAATGGGCGCGTGACGCCGTGTCTTCGCCGCTTCCGCCGGAGCGTGTTCGCGCGCTCGCGGCGCTCGGCAATGCGCGGCGGCGCCGCGATGGGAACCGCGCGACGGAGGCGATCGCGTTCGCCGGCGAAGCGCTGCGCCTCTGGCCGCAATCGATGGAAGCGGCGCTCACCCTCGTCGAGGACCGCCTGGGGCGCGGCGACGCGGCGGGCGCGCGGGCGTCGTGGCCTCGCGCCGATGCGCGGCAGGTCGCGGAAACGCCGTGGCTGCGGGCCTGGGAATGGCTGCTGGAGGCGGAAGCGGACGATCTCGAGGGCCGCCGGGCGGAGGCCGTCCAACAATACAAGAAGGTATTGCAGGACGCCTATCGACGGGCGGACCTGAGGCGCCGTGCGGAGGCGGGAAGCAAGGCCCCTTTTTCACCCCGTCCGGTTGGGGTCCGTTTTCCGCCCCGGCGAGGGATTTCAACAGCGCTTTCCACAACCTAAGGCGTTCGACGTCTGCGGTATGGGTCACACCGGTGCAAAAAAAGGCTTGACAAGCCTGCGGACGGTCCCTACGCTACGCCTAGTATGTCAAGCCTCTCATCACCGAAGATGTTGACGAGAGGAATTCCCGTCCATACCTGGACCGAAAGGGGTGATTTTCACTATGGCAGCGAAGAAGAAGGCAGCCAAGAAGGGCGGCTCCAAGAAGAAGAAGTAAGCGCCCCAGGGCTGGGGGGGGTGGACCATTTCACCCCTCCTGCTTTTCCTTTCATGTTTTTGAGAGGGGGGATTCACCAGTGAAGACCAAGAAGGCGACCAAAAAGGCGGCTCCCAAGAAGAAGAAGTAGAAGCCGCCGGTCGGCCGTTTTGGGGGGTGAGCGATCACCCCCTTTCTTTTTTAGTAGCTACTTCAAGATCTCGCGCTCGATCGCCACCGCGACGCCGTCCTCGTCGTTGGTCGGCAGCACGCCGAGCCCGAGGCGCAGCATCTCGGGGTCGGCGTTGCCCATGACGAGGCCGAGCCCCGCCGCGGCCAGCATCTCCTGGTCGTTCCAGTTGTCGCCGATGGCGAGCGTCGCCTGCGCGGGAACGCCCCAGCGATCCTGGAGGAAGCGAAGTGCCTCCGCCTTGCCGACGCCGGCCCGCAGCACGTCCAGGATCTGCACGCCGCTTTCGGGATACACCGTGCGATCGATCCGCACCTCTCCTCCGAGCTCGTCCTCGAGCCGCGCGCGGAGCACGGACATGGAGTCGAGGGCGCCGCCGAACATCACCTGGATCGGATCCTCGTCGAGGGCGTCGTCGAGCACGTCGACCGAGGTGACGTCCGGGTGCGAGCGGTCGAGGTAGTAGACGAGCAGCGTGTTCGAGGGCTCGATGCCCTCGATCATCAGCCGCCCCTCGCCGCGGTGGCCGCAGTGGAGCACGGGGTCGGCGGCCAGGGCGCGTCCCACCGCGACCGCACGGAGCGCCAGGGCACGGGGCAGCGGGAGGCAGCGCAGGACCTCGCCGTTCTCGATGATGATCGCGCCGTTGTGCAGCACGAGGTCGATGGCGAAGCCGAGCATGGCCGCGATCTTCCGCGCCGCGGGATGGCGCCGGCCGGTGACCAGCACCACGCGCACGCCGCGGTTCCGCGCGGCCAGGATCGCGGCCAGGGTTCGCGGCGAGATGGTCTTGTCGCTGCGCAGCAGTGTGCCGTCGATGTCGAGGGCGAGCAGGCGGTAGCGCGGCGCGGAGGGCGCCGTCACCGGCCGGTCCAGATCTCCACGCGCTCGATCACGTCCCCCTGGCGGATCTTGTCCACCACGTCCATGCCCGCCGCCACCCAGCCGATCACCGTGTAGCGCCCGTCGAGGTGCGGCGTCGGCGTGTGGGTGATGAAGAACTGGCTGCCGCCGGTGTCCTTGCCGCTCAAGGCCATCCCCACCGTCCCCCGGCCGTAGGGGCGCTCGCCGATCTCGCCGCGCAGCGTGTAGCCGGGACCGCCGTTGCCGTCGCCGCGCGGGTCGCCGCCCTGGATCACGAAGTGCGGGACCACGCGATGGAAAGTGAGGCCGTTGTAGAACCCGCGGCGGGCCAGGTCGATGAAGGACGCGACGTTCTGCGGCGCTTCGATCACGTTCAGGTGGATCTCGATCTTGCCCTGCTTCGTGTGCAGGATCGCCCGGGGCGTGAAGAGCGGGACGTCCGGGGACGGGTCGTACGGAGCGAGCGCCTCGCGATAGTCGAGCGGCGGGCGGTCGATTTCCGCCTCGCCGGGATCGGGGGCCGGCAGCTTCTGCGCCGCCAGTGCCGCCGCCGCTCGCGCGCGCACGACGCGCGAAGGATCGCTCGCCGCCGCCTGGCGCAGCGTCGCCCGGGAGCGCTCGTCGGTCCCCGCGGCCAGCGCGTCCACGACCGCGGCGCGCACGTCGATGTCGGGCTCGCCGAGCGCGCGTGAGTAAACGGGCGCGAGCAGGCCGCCAAGGCCGGGCGTCTTGAGCGCGGCCAGCCCTTCGACGGCGGCCGACCGCACCGCGAAGTCAGGATGCTCGAGATGGCGGCGCAGCGTTTCCGCGGCGTCGGCGCCGCGCGCCTTGCGGATCGCCTCCAGGACCGCGACCAGCACGCCCGGGTCCTGGTCCCGGAGCATCCCGGAGAGGATCGCCGCGCTCGCGTCGTTGTTCACTTCCGCCAGCGCCCCCGCGAGGCCCGCGCGCACGAACGGAGATGGATCGGGATCGAGGCTCGACAGGACGAGCGCGAAGTCGTCGCGGTCCACCTTGGCGAGGGCGAGGAGCGCCGCCGCGCGCACCGCGGGCTGATCGCTGGCCAGCTCGTTCACGATGCGCTCGCGGAGCGTGCGGTCCGGCGGCAGCGCCGCCAGCGCGCGCAGCGCCTCGCCGCGGATGGCCGGGCTCGTCGATCCGACGTGGGCCGCGACGGTCGGGACGGCGCGCGGATCCCCGAGGAGCGCCACCGCGCGGAGCGCGTTCACCACGACGCCCTCGTCGCGGTCGCGCAACAGGGGCAGCACCGCGTCCGCATCCGCCGGATCCTCGAGCGCGCCCAGCCCGCGCGCCCCCCAGGCCCGCGAGAGCGGATCCGTCGATCGCACAGCGGCCAGCAGGACGGGCCGCAGGCTCGGCGCTTCGAGGCGCATCGCGGCCCACGTCGCCGCCCACCAGTCGAACCGCGGCCGCCCGCTGGCGAGGAGCGCCGTCTCCGCCGCCTTCACGTCCTTCAGGCGCACGAGGGCGAAGAGGCCGAGGCGCGCTTCCAGCCAGGGATCGGACGCGCTGCCGGGATCGTCGCCGCGCACGGTCACGATCGCCGCATCGTGCGGCGCGGCCGCCACGATCAGCTGCGCGATGGCGGCGCCGGCCCGCGGATCGCCGATCGACCCCAGGGCCTCCGCCGCACGCGCGCGCACCACCGCCTCCGGGTCGCGCAATGCGCCGAGGAGCGCGGCCACCGCCGCGCGATCGCCGATGAGGCCGAGGGCAAAGGCCGTCATCTGCCTCACCTCGACCTCGGGATCGGCGAGCCCCACCGCGAGGGGCGCTACCGCCGCGGGCGACCCGATGCGGCCAGCGGCGAGGGCGGCGCGGCGCCGGATCCCGCGATCCGGATCGCGCAGCAGCGCGATGAGCTCGTCGCCGCCGAGCGTGCGACGGTCCTCGAGCGCCGCGACGCGGGCGAGGCGCTCGATGCGCGAGGGAGGAGGAGGAGGAGGGGGCGACGCCTGCGGAGCGGCGAGCGCCAACCAGAGGGCGAGCATGGGGACGAATATCTCACGCCACGGCGACGAGACGGTCGATGCCCAGGCGCGCCGCGGCGTCACGAATGCGCGCACGGGCGTCGGGCCGGCCCACCGCGGCGAGGTGAGCGCAGTCGCGATGACCGCCCGCGGCCGCCACCGTCACCACCGGCGCCCCGTGAACGGTCTGGCCGATCTTGCGCGGGTCCACCTCCACGAACGCGCGGATGACGTGGCCGCGCGCGGCCAGCGCCCGCGCCCACGCCTTGCCGATCGGTCCCGCGCCCCAGAGGACGACCGCCTCGCCGGCGCGGAGGCGCGCCACGAGGTGCTCCACCTTCAGCGCGAAGAAACGCTCCGCGGCGTAGCGCGGGTCGGCCCGCGACAGCCGCGACGGCGTGTCGCGCCACTGCACCAGCACCTCGGGGACCTTGCCGAAGCGCAGTCCCGCGGCGAGCGCGCGCAGCCAGAGGTCGTAATCCTCCGGCCCGTCGAAGCCGCGATAGCCGGAGAGCGCGCGGAGGGCCGCCGCCCGCATCATCACCGAGGGATGGACGAGCGGCGATTCCACGAGGATGTCGTCCGCCATCGCCTCGTGGGTGACCAGGGTGTTCGACCAGCGGACGTAGGCCTTCATCCCTTCGTTGTCGCGGCCCCCGTGGTCGAGGACGGAGACGCGGCAGCCGAGGATGTCGACGGCGGGCTCGGACGCGAGCGCGGCCACCTGTCGCGCCAGCCGTTCCGGGAGCGCGACGTCGTCGGCGTCCATGCGCGCGAGCAGGTCGCCGCGCGCCGCCCGCGCGGCCGCGTTCAGCGACGCGACGAGCCCGTGCCCGCCGGCGAGGACGTGCACGCGCGGGTCCTCCGCCGCCGCCGCGGACAGCATCGTCGCGCTCGCATCGCGGGAGGCGTCGTCGACGGCGATCACCTCGAAGTCGCCAAAGGTCTGCGCGCGCAGCGAGTCGAGGCAGGCGGCGAGCGTGCCGGCGGCGTCGCGCACCGGCAAGAGCACCGAGACGCGAGGAGGGCGGCGGTCGCCGAAGGCGGACGGCGCCTAGCCCTGCTTCGACACGAACGCGCGGGCCTCGCGCACCGCGCTCTCCGGCGACGTCGCCTCCACGACGAAGAACGGCCCGGCGACTCCGGGGCGCCATTCCCCGCGCGGCGCCCGCCGGATCTCCGCCTGCCAGGCCGAGAGCCGGCGCACCGGGCGGCGGATCTCGTACACCCATTCGTCGCGGCGCAGCGTCGAGTGAATCCCGTGGCTCCCGTCCGGCTCCGCTTCCGGCGCCGACGATTGCGCGAGCCCGGAGACGACGAGCAGCAGCGCGGCGCGGCTCTCCGGCGGCATGAAGAGGAACTCGACGCCGTAGCCGACGTACGGCCACGCGACCTCTCCCGCCTCGCGGACGACGCGCCCGAGCCCGCGCAGCCGCGCGGGAATTCCGGGGACCACGAACTCGAGGTCGAGATCGAGTCCGGAGTCGAGGCGGACCGGGCTCGCCAGCAGCATCCCGTTCGCGCTCACGTTGCGCGTCACGCCCAGGAAGTGCGGGGACGAGGGCGAGCGGGAGGAACCGACCACCTGCGCCTGAACGGGCACGCGAGCGTCGACGCGATGGGTGACGGCCAGCAGCTTCGCCGCCCACGCCTCCACCACCACCGGGTCGAGCGGCCGGCGGAGCACGGCATTGGCGCCCGCGTCCCTGGCCTCCTCCTCCGTCTCCGGAGACGTGGAGGCGGGGAGGAGGACGAGCACGGAGACGTCGCGGGTGAGGGACGACGAGCGGATGCGGCGGATCGTCTCCGCGGTGGTGAGGTCCGGGATGTCGAGGCCGAGCGCCACCAGCTTCGCGCCGGTGCGGACGATGTCGAGGAAGAGCGCCCGCGCGGTCGGGCGCGACTCCACGGCGTGTCCCTCACGGACGAGGAGCGGAACTTCGAGGAGCAGGCTGCGGGCGTCGAGCCCGGCCACCAGGATCGGCGGCGGCATCGGTTAACTATAATCCTCCGATGAAGGT
>JANMPI010000153.1:0-7721 GCA_031369785.1 Acidobacteriota bacterium | reverse complement strand
GGCCATCGGCGCGTGCTGGCTCAGCTGGAGAGCGCGGATGTAGGCGACGATGGCCCATCGGTCGGGGACGGGGATCTGCGCCGCGTAGTCGGGCATCACGCCGAATCCGCTGGTGATCACGTCGTAGAAGTAGCCGTCGGGCTGCGCGCGCAGGCGGTCGAGGTGAAGCGAGGGCGGCGTGCGATAGCCGCGGCGCACGACCATCCCGTCCCCCCGCCCGGCCCGGCCGTGGCAGGGCGAGCAGTAGATCTCGAACCGCTGGCGTCCGCGGTGCACGAGCTGGCCGGTGATGGGCAGCGGGATGCGCGTCACGAGCGCGGCGCCGACCTTGCCGGTGAAGAGCGCGGCATCTTCGCGCAGCTGGCCGCGCGCCACGGTGTCCGCGACCTGCGGCCGCATCGACCGCGCGTCGCCGAAGAAGTCGCTCTTCTCGTAAGCCTCGTAGCGCGGGGCATCGTGCATGTCCTGCCGGCAACCAGACGTAAAAAGCCACAGAGACACCGAGACACAGAGGCTAATTGTGCGGAACAAGCGGCAAGGAGCGACGAATTCACTTCGGCGCGACGAGCGGGGGGTCTGGGGGGTGTGCCGCAGCACCCCCCAGCTCGATGAAGTCTTGAAGTCAAACTGCTGGGGAGCGCGGGAAAGCGCTGACCTGCGCGCCCGCGATGGACTCAGCATCAGTGATCCACGTCGCTGACGGCCCGGGGGCCGAGGCTGATGAGGAACCGCCAGGTCTCGTCGTGGTCGAACTTCGGGTCCACCGCCTCGATGCAGAGGAAGAAGCGGTCCTTGCTGGCGAGGGCGAAGCGCGGCACGTTGAACACCGGATGGTACGGCTCGGGCAGGCCGTTGAGCGCGAGCATCCCGAGCACCGCGGTGAGGGCGGCGAGCAGGATCGTGGTCTCGAAGGTCGGCGGGATGAAGGCCACCCAGCTGTGGAAGGGCCGGCCGCCGACGTTCAACGGATAGTCGATGACGGAGGTCCAGTACTGAAGACCGTAGCCGCCGGCGAGGCCGCAGGCGCCGCCGATCAGGACCAGCAACGGCAGCTTCGAGCGATGGAACTCCAGCGCTTCCGAGAGCTCCTCGATGGGATAGGGCGAAAAGGCGTCCACGTTCCGGTATCCCGCCGCGCGCACGCGTCGCGCGGCCTCGACCACCGACGCGGGATCGGCGAACTCGGCCATCAACCCGTAGATCGGAGGGCGCGTCACGGATGGCCCTCCGCCGCGCGGGGCGCCGTCGGCTCCGGCAGCTCGGCCGCGGGCAGGATCGTCCGCATCTCGAAGATCGAGATCACGGGCAGGAAGCGGATGAAGAGGAAGAGCAGCGTGACGAACAGCCCGATCGTCCCGATGAAGGCCGACCAGTCGTACATCGTCCCGCGGTACATCCCCCACGACGAGGGCAGGAAGTCGCGGTGCAGGCTGGTCACGATGATGACGTACCGCTCCAGCCACATCCCGACGCTGACCACGAACGACATGAGGAAGAGGTAGGGGACGTTCGTGCGGAGGTTCTTGATCCAGAGCGTATTCGGGGCGATCACGTTGCAGAGGATGAGCGCCCAGTACATGTGCCGGTAGGGGCCGGTCATGCGGTTCAGGATCATGAACTTCTCGTAGGGGTTCGCGCTGTACCAGGCCATGAAGGCTTCCATCATGTAGCCGTAGGCCACGATGAGGCCGGTGGCGAGCATGACCTTGGCCATGTTCTCGAGGTGGCGCATGGTGATGAAGTCCTCGAGCCCGTAGAACTTCCGCAGCGGGATGCAGAGCGTCAGGACCATGGCGAAGCCGGCGTAGATGGCGCCGGCCACGAAGTACGGCGGGAAGATCGTGGCGTGCCACCCGGGGACGATCCCCACCGCGAAGTCGAAGCTCACCACCGTGTGCACGGACACGACGAGCGGCGTCGCGAGGCCGGCGAGGAGCAGGTACGCGGTCTCGTAGTTGTGCCAGTGCTTGGCCGATCCGCGCCAGCCCATGGCCAGCATCCCGTAGACGACGGCCGAGCGCTTGTTGCGCGCGCGGTCGCGGAGCGTCGCGAAGTCGGGAATGAGGCCGATGAACCAGAAGAGCGCCGACACCGTGGCGTAGGTCGACACCGCGAACACGTCCCAGATGAGCGGGCTCCGGAAGTTGGGCCAGAGGCCCATCGTGTTCGGGTACGGGAAGAGCCAGTAGATGGCGAGCCACGGACGGCCGGTGTGGAAGACGGGGTAGAAGGCCGCGCAGGCCACCGCGAAGAGCGTCATCGCCTCCGCGAAACGGTTGATGGACGTGCGCCAGTCCTGGCGCAGCAGCAGGAGGATGGCGGAGATCAGCGTCCCCGCGTGGCCGATCCCGATCCACCAGACGAAGTTGATGATGTCCATGCCCCAGCCGACGGGCACGTTGGGGCCCCACACGCCGATCCCCCGGAAGAGCAGGTTCGCGATCGCGACCAGCATCAGCTGCAGGAGCAGGAAGCCGATCCCGAAGCCGATCCACCAGGTGCGCGGGGTCTTGCGGGTGAGGACGAGCGCGCTGATCTTCTCGGTGACGGAGGCGAAGTCGTGGCCGGGCTCGATGACCGGGACCTCGCGGTCGCGGAGCTCCTCCTCGCGGCTCGCGCGCGCGAGATCCGGATGCGGCTCGGGAGTCGTGGTCACGCGTGGCCTGCTTCGAGGGGCTTCGTCTCGTCGATGGGCTCGCCGGCGGCGGGCGGCGGCATCGCCGCATTGGGATTGCGGACCGCGGACAGGTACGTCGTGCGCGGGCGGGTGTTGAGCTCGGCCAGGACGCCGTAGGCCCGCGGCTCCGCCTTCAGCTTCGCGACCCGGCTTTCCTTGTCATTGATGTCGCCGAAGACGATCGCCTGCGCGGGGCACGCGGCCTGGCAGGCGGTGACGATGTCGCCGTCACGCAGGCCGCGCCCGGCCGCGGTCGCTTCCATCTTGGCCTGGTTGATCCGCTGCACGCAGTACGTGCACTTCTCCATGACGCCCCGGCTCCGCACCGTGACGTCCGGGTTGCGCATCAGCTTGTAGCTCGTGGTCTCGAAGTCGGAATAGAGGAAGAAGTTGAAGCGTCGCACCTTGTACGGGCAGTTGTTGGAGCAGTACCGCGTGCCGACGCAGCGGTTGTAGACCATGTCGTTCAGCCCCTCGTCGCTGTGGACGGTCGCCGCCACCGGGCACACGACCTCGCAAGGGGCGTTCTCGCAATGCACGCACATCATCGGCTGGTGGTACGTGTCCGGATCACTCTCCCCGCCCGCGTAGTAGCGGTCGATGCGCAGCCAGTGCATCTCGCGGCTCATCGCCACCTGCTGCTTGCCGACGACGGGGATGTTGTTCTCGGCCTGGCACGCGACCACGCAGGCATTGCAGCCGACGCACGCGTTCAGGTCGATCGACATCCCCCACGCGTGCCCCTCGTATCGGTAGTTGGGGTACATCGTGAGCTCGCGGGGCGGATCGGGCGCGCGCTTCCGCGCGTAATCCGGGGCGGCCAGGTACTCGGGGAGAGGGGCCGCGCGCACGACGTCGCGGTGCTCCATGCTCCAGTGGTCCTGCGTGCAGGCGAGGGTGTAGCGCTCGCCCGTCTTCACGACCTCGAGGCCGGCGCCCGACCACGGCGCGTCGCTCGTCCGCAGGGCATACGCATCGAATCCGGTTCCGGCGCCCACGCGCCCGGTGCGGCGGCGGCCATAGCCGAAGTGGACGGTCACCGTATCCTCGGGCTGCCCGGGCAGGATCCACGCCGGCGCCTTGACGGCACGGCCGCGGTAGCGCAGCTCGACGACGTCCGTCGTCACGCCGCGCGCCGTGCGCTCCATGGAGATGCCGAGCCGCCGCGCGGTGACCGGGCTCATCTGCGCGGTGTTGTCCCAGGTCAGCTTGGTGAGGGGCTTGGGCAACTCCTGGAGCCAGCCGTTGTTGGCGTGGCGGCCGTCGCCGATCGTCGGATCGGGGCGAAAGACGATCTCCATCCCGCCCGTCGCGGGCGCCGCGGGCGCGGGCGGCGGCGCGGCGGAGGCGCCGGCGGCCACGGCCGGTGACGCCGAGCCGGCGACGACACCGTCATGAAGGGCGCGGCGCCATCCCCGCTCGACGTCGACGCCGAGGCGGCCCGACGCGCGCCAGTAGTCACGCACCACGTCGTGGCCCTGCACCGAAGGGCGCGCGGAGAAGGCGGCCAGCACTTCCTGCGGCGACTTGCACCCGGGATAAAGGGGCGCGATCAGCGGCTGCTGGATGGTGACGGTGCCGTCGTACGCGCGCGCGTCGCCCCAGGCCTCCAGCGAATGCGCGCGCGGCACGTTCCAGTGGCAGCGCTCCGCGGTCTCGTCCTCGTAAAGGCCGTGGTAGACGCGCAGCGGCACCCGGTCCATCTTCCGCGCGAAGTCGAGGTCGGACGGGGCCGTGAACGCGGGGTTGCCGCCGAGCACCACGAGCAGGCTCACCGCGCCGCGATCCATGTCGTAGGCGAGGTCGCGGATCGACGCGATCTGGTCGATGGGCGTCGCTTCCGCCGGTGCGGAGTGGAAGACGGTGGCGCCTTCGTTCCCGAGACGCGCGTTGATGGCATGGGCCAGCGCGTGGACCGCGGGCGGCTGGTACTCGCCGGCCATCACGATCGACGCGCCGCGGTTCGCCTGCAGGTCGGCGACCACGGGCCCGATCCACGCCGACCACGGCCCGGCGGCGGCGCCGCCGGCCAGCGCACCATCGAGGGCGCGCGTGAACTCTTCCATTTGCGAGGGCTTCAGCCGGAGGCGGTGATCGGCCTGGCTGCCCATGAGCCCCGGCGTGCATTCCACGGCGTAGAGGCGCGACATGGTGTTGCGGCCGCCGGAGAGCGTGCGCGTGGCGGCGTGGTCGCGGATGTAGCGGACGCGGCCGGGGCCCGTGCTCGCGAAATCGGCATCCAGAAGCAGGACGACATTGGCGCGGCCGAAGTCGTAGCGCGTGTCGGTGGGACGGCCAAAGGCGAGCAGCGCCCCCGCGCGCGCGCCGTGCGCGCCGTCGGCGTTCCACTGGTGCCACTTGGCGGCGGGAAAGTCCTTCAGGATCGCGGCGATCTGCGCGGCCAGGCTCGGGGACGTGATCGTCTCGGTGAGGATGCGCAGCCCCGCGCCCCCCTGGGGCCGCTGCGCGTCGAGCGCGCCGCGGAGCGCGGAGACGAAGTCGTCCCACACGCGGATGTCGCCCAGATAGGTGAGGGTGCGCGCGCGGTCGGGGTCGTAGAGGTTCAGGATGTCGGCCTGGCTGCGCGCGTCCGTCGCGCCGAGGCTCGCGGGGTGCTCGGGGTTGCCCTCGATCTTCGTGGGCCGGCCCATGTGGCTCTCGACGAGCACGCCCTGCGCGTATCCGCCATCGATGAGCGCGGTCGCGAAGTAGAGCGGGCGGCCGGGGATCATGTCCTCCGGCGCACGCACGAACGGCACGATCTTCTCCTCGGGCTGGCGCGTGCATCCGGCGAGGCCGGCCAGGGCGAGCGAGGCGCCCATGATCTTCAGGAACTGGCGGCGCCCGGCCGGGTCTTCGAACTCGGACGCGTTCTCCGGGAATTCGCGATGGAGAAAGGCGAGGAACTCCGGCGTCTCCGCGAGCTCGTCGAGGCTCTGCCAGTAGCGGCGGCCCGCCTGGCCATCCATGCGCCGGCGGAGCCCGGTGAGATCGGCGGTCTCGTCGCTCATCGGTGGCAGGTGGAGCAGCTCGTGCTCGGCTTCAGGTGGTACTCCTGCACGAGGCGAGCGCCGTCGTGGTCGGGCCCCGGCTCCCACGCGATGTTGAACACCTGGTCCTGCGGGCGCACGTACTTCGCGGGGTTGCGGTGGCAGTCGAGGCACCACTCCATCTGCAGCGACGCGGCCTGGGCCATGAGCGGCATGCGGTCGACGCGGCCGTGGCAGGTCGAGCAGCCGATCCCCTTATTCACGTGGGACGCGTGCGCGAAGTACGCGAAGTCGGGGAGATCGTGGACGCGGTTCCATTCGATCGAGCGGTCGCTGCGGAAGCTCTCCCGCACCGGCTCGAGCACAGCACTCGTGCTCCAGATCTGCGAATGGCAGTTCATGCACGTCTTCGTCGGAGGCATGCCGGCGCTCGCCGAGATTTCCACCGTCGTATGGCAGTAGCGGCAGTCGATCCCGATGCCGCCGACGTGGTGCTGATGGCTGAACGGGATCGGCTGGCTCCGCACCACGCCCTCGCCGGTCGCGTAAGGCGAGCGGCTCATCTGCAGCACCAGCCACAACGCGGCCGCAGCGAGGAACGCGGCGCCGAAGATGCTGACCCTGGAGACGGTGTTCGTGCTGTGGTGGAAGATCTGCGTCACAGGGTGAGAGCGGAGAATATGTCAGCCGTTCGCGGGGCGTCAAGGTATGCGACCATTTCCGTCCCGTGAACCGTGCTCTGCTCGCGGCCGTTGCGATTGCCTTCGCCGGCTGCGCGCGCGCCGCCGCGCCACCGGTCCGCCCTCCGAACGTCGTGATCGTCCTTCTCGACGCGGTGCGCGCCGACCATCTGCCGTTCTACGGCTATCCCCGCGACACCGCGCCCTTCCTCACCTCGCTCGCCGCGCGCGGCGTCGTCTTCGATCGCGCGTTCTCCGCGTCGGGATGGACGTCGCCGGCGACGGCGTCGCTCTTCACGTCCCTCTACCCGTTCCAGCACGGCGTCATCTGGAACATCCGGCGGATGCGCGAGAGCCAGTTCCGATTCAGCCGCGTGCCCGAAGACGCGGAAACGATCGCGGAGGCGATGAAGAAGGCGGGCTACGCGACCTTCGCGGTGTCCGACAACGTGAGCGCGTCGGCGCTCGGCGGCTTCGACGCCGGGTTCGACCGGTTCCAGGGCGGATCGGACGCCTCGGCGAGCGCCGTCAACCGCCAGGTGAAGGAATGGCGCTCGGAGCTTGCGAGCGGCAAGCCGTACTTCCTCTACCTCCACTACATGGACGCGCACGAGCCGTACCTCCCGCAGCAGGGGTTCGACGGGTTCCTGAAGGACGGGCTGATGCCGAACCCGCGGCGCGATTTCATGGCCGCGTACGACAGCGAGATCCGCCTGCAGGACGCCAAGGTCCAGGGGCTCTTCGAGCAATTCCACTGGGACACCAATACCATCGTGATCGTCACCAGCGATCACGGCGAAGGCTTCCACGATCACGGCCTCGTCGGCCACGCGAACAGCCTCTACAACGAGCTCCTGCGCGTTCCCCTGCTCGTGTTCTCCTCCGCGGCGGCCTTTCCCGCCGCGCGCATCGCGACCCCGGTCGGCCACGTCGACGTGCTGCCGACGCTGCGCGAGATCGCCGGCCTGCCTCCCGACCCGCGGAACGTCGGTTGGAGCCTCCTGCCGCTGCTCCGCGAAGGCCGTTGGACGCGCGGCGAGCGGCCGCTCCTCGCCCACCTCATGGAGTTCGACGAGAAGCATCAGTGGAAGGCGGTCGTCCTCGGCAAGTGGAAGCTGATCGATCGCGTTCCCGGCCGCCCCGAGCTGTACGACCTCGAGGCCGACTTCGCCGAGCGGCACGACGTGAGCGCGCAGCACCCCGCCGAGGTCGCGGCGCTGCGCGAGGCGTACGCGCGCACGGAAGCCACTGCGCCCCGGTTCACCGACGCCGCGCGCAACGCGCAGCTCACCCCGGAGGCAATCGAAAAGCTGAAGGCGCTCGGGTACGTCCAGTAGGGCCGCGGGACGCCGGTGGCTTGATGAAGATGCGCAT
>JANMPI010000146.1:0-1836 GCA_031369785.1 Acidobacteriota bacterium | reverse complement strand
CCGGACGCGTGGCCGAACATCTTCCGGCAGTCACGGTTCCTCTCCGCCGTCGACTTCGTGCAGGCGGATCGGATGCGGAGGAGGGTCGCGGGCGAGATGGCGCGCATCTTCGACCGCGTCGACCTGCTCCTCGTGCCGTCGCTGCGCGACGAGATGCTCACCATCTCCAATCAGACCGGCCACCCGTCGCTGACCCTGCGCACCGGCTTCGTCGAGGTGGGCCAGGCGCGCAGCGACTGGGCGCCGGATCCCGCGCACCCGATGCCGACGTTCTCGCCCAGGCGGCGCGTCCCGCACGGCGTCACGCTCATCGGCCGGCTGTTCGACGAAGGACTGCTCGGCCGCGTGGGGATCGCGATGGAGCGGGCGGCCGCCGTCGCCGACGAGCGCCCGCCGGGGTTCTAGGCCGCCGCCACCACGGGCCGCGCCGGTGTCACGCGCTTGGTGATGAACATGACGAGGGACGCTACCGCCCACCCGATGAGCGGCCCGACGATCGTGCCCACGAGCATGTGGCCGCCGATGTGGAGCGGCACGCTCATGTTCCCGCCGTACTCGTTGGCGGTGAAGATGTTCGGCTTGCCGGTCGCAGCGGAGATCAGGATCCCGGTGATCACGATCGCATTGGCCACGATCCCCTGGAGCACGAGCAGCGGGAGCAGCTGGCGGTAGGCGCCGAAGCCCTTCGTGTGCACGACGATCCCGAGGTAGATGGTCGCCGCGATGCCGACGACGGTCACGCTCAGCCACTTGGTGGTCGAGTCCGCGACGCCGGCCAGCGACAAAACCAGGCGCAGGATGCCGACGATCGCGATCAGCGCCAGAACGCCCTTCTCGAACGCCACGTACTCGGAAAGCCTCTTGCCGAAGATCATTCTCACCTCGTGCGGTGGAACGTATCCCCCGGCCCCGCGCGCGTCAACATCACCGCCAGCCCTCGACGACGGTGAACACCGCCATTGCTGATCGCCCTGCGCTAGAGAATGTCGCGCAGCCGGCAGCGGAAGCCGGGGAGAGACGCGCGCCCGAGGGTCGGGCGCGCGCCGAAAGACCTACTTCTGGACCTGACTCCGGACGTACAGATAACGCCCATCACGCCGGTTCGCCGTGCGTAGACGTTCGCGCGTGGCCGCGGCGCCCGCGGTGTCGCCGGCCTTTTCCTGCGCCTGCAGCAATCGCAGTCCGCAGTACGTGTCGTCCTCGAGGCAGCGCGCGAAGAATCCAGCCGCCGCCTTGGCGTCGCTGCGTGCCATCGCTTCGGACCCGCGGGCGAAGCTCGCGATCGACTGCAGCTGCGCATTGTCGGGGGACTTCGCGGCGTCGGCCTCGACGAGCGCGAGCGTGCTCTTCGCGTCCGCGGCACGGCCGAGGCGCGACTCGGCGTCGATGCGCTCGTACAGCGCGCCGCGCCGGAGGTTGTTCATCGGGCCGCCGGCAAGCTTCGCCTTCTCACCGCGGTCGAGGGCCACCGCGATCTGCTTGAGCGCATCCGCGGGCTGGCCGGACGCGGTCATGCGCGCCGCGCCGTCGAGTGCGATGAGCGCGTAGGCGGCAGTGAACTTCCCCGCCTGCGCGTCCGCGGCCGTCTTGTCGGCCACCTTCAATGCGTCGGCCTTCTTGCCTTCGGCGAAGAGAGTCCACGCCTGGTCGAAGCCGAGCCCCATGCGATCGTTCGGACGGGTGGCGGCGGCGCGAGCCTTGTCGATCGCGGTGTAGCTGCCCGCCCAGTCGCCGCGCATCGCGCGCGCCTTGGCGATGCCTTCCCACGCGGTGTAGAAGCCGGGCGAGATCGCGAGAGCGCGCTGGAAGGCGGCCTCCGCCTCTTCGAAGCGGCCG
>JANMPI010000125.1:0-6124 GCA_031369785.1 Acidobacteriota bacterium | reverse complement strand
CCGGCTGGATCTGATCGACGAGTACAAGTTCCTCGTCCACCCCAGGATCGCCGGCCACGGCCCGACCCTGTACCAGAGCGGGCTGCCCAGCACGCGACGGCTCGAGCTGGTCTCGGCGAAGCCGCTCCGCAGCGGCGCGGTGGCCATGCACTACCGGCGCGCGCGCTGACGGAGAGCAGCCGCATCGCGCCCAGCTCGCGGGCCAGTGCGTCGTCGGGAGCCTTCTCGCCGCGCAACACGGCGTACCCGCCCGCGAGTAGCGCACCGTATTCCCAACGAGCGCGAAGAGGAAGTTGGTGCGCCCCGCAAGATTCGAACTTGCGACCTACAGATTCGTAGGCAGGATCAACGCGCTGGTTGCACGGCACTTGCCTTGGTCAACACGGCCACATGGCAAGACTTGCAAGGAACCGGGATGCCGAAACCTCTTCGGGAAGCGTTGGTCGCCGTCTCAATATTGGGCAGGGCTGGCGGGGCGGCTGACTTGTCATTAAAAGGTCAGGCGACGTATACATCGTCAATAGAGGGTGTTCCAGGATGCTGACCGTTCCGCTGATCGCCGCCGCACTGACCGCGCAACTCGCCGGCGCCGACCTCGTCCCGACTGCGATCGCCACCGCGAAGAGCAGCACCTCGACGCAGATCGTCCTGCCATACCTGTTCGAGGGAGGCTCGATCATCATCGAGACTCCGTTCCTGCGGGTCGCCCTGCAGGCGCGAGACGCGATGGACCGCTATCTCCCGTTCTCCGAGGCGGACGTCGACCGCTCTCGCCTCGATCCCGTCGCGACGATCTCTGCACGCGACAAGGACCGGAGCTTCAAGCACCTCGTGATCGCGATACCGCCACCGGGCCCGCAGCCGACTCCTCCTCCCCAACCCCCCCCTCCGCCACAGCCGACGTACGAGGAGATCCTGAAGCGCGAGAAGGAACGGCGGAAGGCGGGGTACTCCCTCCCGGACCCCAGGGAAGTCGCCGCGCAGGCCGCGCAACGGGTTTGGCGCGACGAGATGGACCGGTTCGAGCGCGAGGCGCGGGCGGCGATGGTGATCCTTCAGCCCACAAGGATCGAGGCGACGGAGCACGTCTGGCAGAACGCGTACAGCGCGACCTTCAAGACCACGGGGTGAAGGCGACGTTCCCGCTTGAGGCGCTCGCAGCGGGCCGAGAGGTTCGCGCGATCCTGGACGACGGCACAGAGGTCACCGTAACGCTGACTGCGAAGATCATGGCGCGGCTGCGGTGATAGGTCGCGAATCCTAGCAGGGGCGGCAATCGCTCACCACGTGACCGCCGCAATGTGCCCTTGCGAACGCGCGGCAGTCTGCCAATGCGACTATGATCCCGCGTGTTCGGGCCGCGGTGAGGCTGCGGTCAACCTACGAGGAGGTGAATCGTGCGCAAGATGACACGCTGGATGGCGGCCGCATTCGTCCTGGCGGCCGCGCTGCTGGCCGCCGGCTCCGGGAGCGCCGCCCCGGCGGGCCCTCGGGCCCAGATCGAGGAGGCCAACGGCAAGTTCGCCGCGCTGCTGGCCAAGGGAGACGCGGCGGGCCTGGCCGCGATGTACGCCGCGGGCGGCCAGCTCGTTCCGCCGAACGGCGACTTCGTTTCCGGGGCGCCGGACATCCAGAAGTTCTGGCAGGGGGTGATGGATGCCGGCATCAAGAGCGCCAAGCTGACGACGCTGGATGTGACGGTACGGGGCAACGTGGCCGCGGAAACGGGCAAGTACGACATGAACGGCGCGGACGGGAAGGCTCTCGACAGCGGCAAGTACATCGTGGTCTGGATGCGAGAAGGCGGACGCTGGAAGCTTTACCGCGACATGTGGAACACCAGCATGCCCGCGCCCACGCCCGCGAAGTGACCGATGGTCGTCACGCGCGCGCGTCGTTCGTCGGCGCGCTGATCCTCGCGGGGCTCGCCCTCGCGCCGGCGGAGGCGCTCGCGCAAGCACCTACGCTGAATTACCTCGAGGATTCGTGATGACTACCTTGGCAGCAGCTCCCTCGGCCGCTCCTTTGCGTTGCTTTCTCCTGCGAATCACCGATGAGCGCGCCCATGCCGCTTTCGCGGTTCTCACATCGCCAGACCCGAAGTCACGCAACCGAGAGCACGAAGGCCGGCGGATCCTGCCGCGCGAGGATGGGCGGTGGTTCGTCGTCTCACACCAGAAGTACCAGTGGAAGGCGAGCCGCTCGGCGGCGACGGTACGGCAGAGGCACTACGAATTGCGGCTGAGAGAGCGCGTACACCGGCAACGTTGCGGCGGCAACATGCGACGAGGCGGGATGCGGATTACCCGCAGAGGTTACGGCTGTCGGCCGTCTGGTGTGTTCGGCGCATGCGATGCCGGTCGATCGGCAGCCTGGAGAGGAAGGTTGACGCGGGAAGCCGATGCTACCGTCTGCGGCCCGTCGTCTCCTGAATGCATGGTCGCGCTGGACTGACCGCGCATCCAGCGAGGGCCAGAGCGAAAATCAGCAAGACAGCGCGCGGCATGCAAGGAACGCTACGCACGCGCGCCACCAAGAGCAATCCGTCTCGGCCGCGGGGGTCCAAACGGGGCCGCCCGCTCACCAGACGCTCACCAGCGATATCGGCCGGCACTTTTCGAGCGGCTGTGAGTGACTGAACAGAAATGGTGCGCCCCGCAAGATTCGAACTTGCGACCTACAGATTCGTAGTCTGTTGCTCTATCCAGCTGAGCTAGGGGCGCACCGGGCGGCTACGGCAGAAAAGCCATCTTAACTCAAAAAATGGCGGCCATCCCGCACTTGGCGGCCACCAGCAGCACCCAGAGGATCAGCACCGGCCACGCCGCCGCCCGCGCGCGCCGGCCGATGACCGCGCCGTATCCGATCGACAGCAGCGCCATCAGCCAGAACGAGAAGAGGTCGAGGCCGCGGAGCAGCGCATAAAGCGCACGCGACGTCGCCGCCTTGTCGGCGAGCGCGGCCGCGCTGGCCTGCACGACGGAGCTCGGGTCGACGCTCCACTCCCCCTTCAGCGCCATGACGAGAAGGATGAGCGGGTTCAGGACGAGGGCGTAGGCGGCCATGGCCCACGCGAAGACGGCCATGGACTGCGCGAAGGTGATCTCCGCGGCGTAGAAGAACCGATAGACGAACAGGAAGAGCCCGGCCATCGCCCAATAGGCCAGGGGCGCGAAAAGGAGCGGCCCCACCCAGGCCATGACCCGGAAGATCTTCGCCTGCGTCTGCAGCACCTCGGCGCGCTTCTCGACCGGGATGCGGTCCGCCGCGCCCGACTCCTCCATCTGCGTCTTCATGAACTGGTACGGATCCATCCTCTGCGTCCAGATGGCGCTAAAGGCCACTCCGATCCCGATGGCGAGGATGAGCGGGAGGACGTAGTCGGGCCGCCGTGCGATGAAGCGGAACGCGTCCCCGGGGACGATGAACACGTCGAGGAGAAGGGCCAGGAACCCGCGATCGCCCGCGACGGGGGCGACGGCCTCACTCATACCGGAGCGCCTCGATGGGATCGAGCCGCGCCGCTTTCGCCGCCGGCCAGATCCCGAAGCCGAGCCCCACCGCCAGCGACGTGAAGAACGCGATCATCACCCACGTCGGCTGGATGACGGCCGGGAAGGGTGAGAACGCGTTCACCACCGCCGCCACCAGCGCGCCGATGACGATGCCGAGGATCCCGCCGACGCCGGTGAGCGTCATGGCCTCGGTGAGGAACTGCCACAGGATGTCCTTGCGCCGCGCGCCCAGCGCCTTCCGGACCCCGATCTCGCGCGTCCGCTCCGTCACCGACACCAGCATGATGTTCATGACCCCGACGCCGCCGACCACCAGCCCGATTGACGAGATCGCGATCATGACGACGTAGATCCCGCCCGTCAGCTGGTTGTACAGGTTGGTCAGGGTGTCCTGGGTGAAGATCATGAACGTGTCCTTGGCCATGAACTTCAGCTTGCGCTGCCGGCGCAGCGTCTCACGCACCTCGTCGACGGCCTTCTCCATGAGGGCGGGCGACTTCGCCTTCACGTCCGCGATCAGGAAGTTGAAGACGGGATCGCGGCGCGCGAAGGATCCCATCGGGATGAGGATCATGTTGTCGCGGTTGAAGTTCAGGAACTTCCCCTTCCGCTCCATCACCCCGATGACGCGGAAGTGGAAGCCGTCGAGGCTGATCTCCTTGTCCACCGGGTCGACGTAGGGAAACAGCGTCTCCGCGATCTCGGTGCCGATGACGGCGACCCGCGAGGCGCGGTTGACGTCGGTCGAGGACAGGAAGCGCCCGCGCTCGACAAAGGCGTCGTGCACGATCTCGTAGGCCGCGGTCGTGCCCACGAGCTGCGCGTTCTGCACCTTCTCGCGCCCGTACTTGATGTTCTCGACCCGCACCAGCTCCAGCGGCGCGATCGCCGCCACCGCCGGGCAGCGCTCGGTGATGGCGGCGATCTCGGTCTCGTTCAGTCCCTTGCGCCGCCGGCGCTCCTCGGCGGAGAGATTCTCGCCGGGGCCGAAGGGGCGGATGAACACGACGCCCGACCCGAACCCCTCGATCTGCGCGGCCATGTTCGCGTTCAGCCCGGCCACGATCGAGCTCATCCCGGTGACGGTCATGATCCCCATGACCACGCCGAGGATGGTGAGGGCGGCGCGCATCTTGTACGCCTTCAGCGCCCCCAGCCCCATGGCGATGGACTCGCGGATGGCGTGCAGGCCGGCGACGCGAGGGAGGAGCGGACGCGCGGTCATTCGTTGCGGAGCGCGGTGACGGGGTCGAGAGCGGCGGCGCGGCCGGCGGGATACAGGCCCGCGACGAGCCCGACCGCGGTGGACACGAAGACCGCCGCCAGCACCGCCCACAGCCGCACGGGCGCGGTGAACGTCGTGGACATGATGCTGCCCAGCACGGCGGCGAGGCCGGCGGAAAAGATGGCGGCCCCGATGATGCCCAGGACCCCGCCGAACAGGGACAGGATCACCGACTCCACCAGGAACTGCCGCATGATGTCCTTCCGCCGCGCGCCCAGCGCCTTGCGGACGCCGATCTCGCGGATCCGCTCCGTCACCGAGACGAGCATGATGTTCATGACCACGACGCCGCCGACGATGAGGCTGATCCCGGTGACCACCACCGTCACCACGTAGATCCCGCGCGTGGCGCTCTCCCACAGCTCGAGGACGCTCTCGCCGGTCTCGATGCTGAAGTCGTCGGGCTTGGCGAAGCCGAGGTGGCGGCGCGCGCGCATCACCACCCGCGCCTGGTCCTGCGCCTCGTCGAACTTGTCCATCGATCCGGACTGGGCCTGGATGATGAGCGACTGCCGCGTGCCGTAGAGCTTGCGGAAGTGCGTGATGGGGATCCAGGCGAAGTTGTCCTGGCTCTGACCGAAGACGGTGCCCTTCCTCTCCGCGACGCCCACGACGTGCAGGGGATGGTTGTCGATCTGGATGACCTTGCCCAGCGGCTCCATGCCGGCCGGGAAGAACGCGTCCGCGACGTCGGCGCCGATCACCGCCACCGGGCGGCCCTTGTCGATGTCCTCCCCGACGAGGTTGCGCCCCTCGGTGATCTCGCGCACCGCGCCGATGCGGCTCATGTTCTCGGTCATTCCCATGACCTGGATGCTTTGCTGGGTGGTGCGCCCGAACTTCGCGTCGCGCCGGGTGAAGACGAGCCCGCCGACCTCCGAGCAGGACGCGCATCCGTCGCGCACCGCCAAAAGGTCGGCCATGGTGAGGTCGCGCCGCTTCTGCATCTCCAGGAACTGCTCGCGGCTCGTGATGATGTCGGGGAACTTCTGCACCGAGAAGCTCTGGCTGCCGAGCTCGAGCACCTTTTCCGCGATGTAACGGTCGAGCCCCTCCGTGATGGCGACCACGGCGATGACGGAGGACACGCCGATCAGGATCCCGAGCACGGTCAGGAACGAGCGCAGCTTGTTCGACCGCAGGGACGCGACGGCGATGCCGATGGCTTCGCGGAACGGCATGGCTACGCGGTCACGCCGTCACTGCTTCACTTGCGGGCGTCGCTCTCCACCCGGCCGTCGCGGATCTTGATCACGCGGTGCGCGTGCTCCGCGATGTCGTGCTCGTGGGTGACGAGGATGATGGTGTTGCCGTCCGCGTGCAG
>JANMPI010000099.1:0-2395 GCA_031369785.1 Acidobacteriota bacterium | reverse complement strand
AGGCCGGACCGCGCCCGGTCGGTCCGAACGCCGGCTGGACTTCCGTTGTCCACAGACGTTCGCCAGTTGCCCCGTTCACGGCGAACACCTTCGAGCCCGAGTTGAAATACATGATGCCGTCGACGACCAGAGGGGTCAATTGTCCGAGAGCGCTGCCCGCGTCGAACGACCATTTCTGTGCCAGCGTGCCGACGTTCGTGGTGTTGATTTCCTCGAGCGCGGCGTACCGGGTACTAAACAGGTCGAGACTATGGACAGGCCAGTCGCCCTTGGTGCCCGATGCGATCGGAGCTGAACCTTGGGCAGACATTCCCCGGTCGCTTGCCGCGACCACGACGCACAGGGCGACGACGCCCCAACGCAGAACGAGTGGCGATCTCATTGGCACCTCGCTTCGAGCTCCGTCCCGGTATGACTTTCCGTGTGGAACGTGACCTCGCGGCTGTAAGTTGAGGACGCTATAGGAAAGAATTGCAGGTGTCAACCGACGCCAATATCCAGTGTCAAGACTCGATAGAAATGTCCCCGTTCTTAACTCGATAGAAATGTCCCCTTTTTTAAAGAGAGAAACCGGATCGGCCTGTGGGAGCTCGTGGAAAACTGTTCTGTAGTTTTTCCAAGGAGCGGTGGGCGCGTGCTCTTCGCGTCCACGGCTCCGGCAGCTTCCACAGGCTCTTCATCGGTCGCGCACCTGCCAAATCGGCGGCCCAGGGATGTCGCGATGTTTCTGCCACGGGTGATCAGCCGACGGGTGATAGCGTCGACGTGCACGAGTCGCGGGGTGGCTCGGCGGGCGCACGGTCGGCTGGGCCGACCGGACGTGGGCCGCGGCGCTCGGCGTGATCTCAGTCCAACGCATCACGCGGTCGCGATACCGAATCTCGAGCTGTCCATCCACGCTTTCACAGACCACGACGGTGCTGCGGGCCGGGGGATGACCGCTCTGCCGCTCGAGCTGCAAGAACCGGTTGTCGTAGCGCACGACCCAGTCATTGGAGACGGTGCGGTCCTCTTCCAGCCGAAACACGGTATCGAGCCGCACCCCGCGCGGTCGCGCCACGTGAAAGTCGTCGGACGCCGCCGGCGCCTGCGCGAAGCGGGCATTGTGGTCCGCCCAGTACTCCGTCTCGAGAAAGGCATTCGCCGGCTCGATCGCCGCTATGCCTTTCCGGCGCAGCTTCTTCACCAGGCGATCCTGCTGGGTGCCATGATTGCGCTCAATGCGTCCCTTCGCCTGCGGCGAGCTCGCGGGGATGATCCGAATCCCCAACTGCGCGCACATGCGCCCAAATTGGGTCAGCGGTTCGGCCCCCGTCACGCGTTCCTCCGCATTCGGGGGCCGCACATACACGTTTTTCCAGTCGGTGTAGAGCGCCTGCGGCACGCCATAGCGCGCAATCCACGCCCGTAGCACGCCGACCGCCGCCCAAATCGTTTCCTGCGCTCCAAACCGCCCCAGCGTCTTGCCGGTCGCGTCATCGACGAGCGTCAGCAGACAGCTCTGCGGCCCGCGATCTTCGAACCACGGGTGAAAGCTGCCGTCCATCTGGACCAGCTCCCCGAAGTGCGCCTTGCGCTCCCGGCGGCGCCGATGCGGGCCGCGCTTCCGCGCGCGGCTCCACAGGCCCGCCACGAGCATCCACCGGCGCAACGTTTCGTGATCGACGGTCACCCTGTCTTCACTCGCCAGATGCTCGGCCGCCAGCGTCGGCCCAAAGCGCTCGTCGACCCCACCGCCGTATTTCTCCCGGACGAGCGCGAGCACCCGCTCGCGAATCTTCCCCTCAGTCGCCTGATTCGACGCGCGCCCGGCGCTCCGATGTGTCAGGCCCGCGGCCCCTTCCCGCCGGTACCGCCGATACAACCGCTTCGCCTGGCGATAGCTCACGTCCATCAACGTCGCCGCCGACCCCAAGCGCAGCGTCCCTGCCGCCACACGGGCCAACACGCCCCCGCGCTTCAACTCTTTCGTGCTCATCGCTGTCCGTCCCAATCCACAACCTCCTCGGAGGTCGTAAGTCTAGGGGGACATTTCTACTGAGTCGGCGAGGGGACATTATCAAAGAGTCACAACACCGAATTTGGCACCCGGGACACGCGGGTCTAGTGAAGAGTGCCATATAATTCCACGAAGCAGGCTTCAACGACCATCGCCGGGCAGGTGCCTGCCGGGATCATCCAAGGGCGTGGAAGGGAGTGGGACGTGGCGGAAACAAGGCTGCTGTCGAGCACACGGATCGTCTCTGCGGCTTTGGGTGTCCTCTTGAGTCTCGAAGGCTCAGTAGTGGCAGCTCAGTCGATCGCAACCCCGACGTTTACCAAGGACGTCGCGCCGATCTTGCAAGCGAAGTGCGAAGCGTGCCACCGTCCCAATTCGATGGCACCGATGTCGCTA
>JANMPI010000098.1:0-4793 GCA_031369785.1 Acidobacteriota bacterium | reverse complement strand
CGCATCGACGGCGCCTCGACGCCGCCGCTCGACGTCGTCGACAGCACGTTCGGCGTCGTCGCCGATCCGCCGCTCTCCACCGCGCGGGGGCTCAACAGCGCGCCCAGCGGACGGAACGCGGCGGCCAGCGGGTGCAGGACGGCCATCCTGTTCATCGCGCCCCAGGTCCAGCGGCTGCGATCGCTCCCGAGCGCTTCCGTGACCTGCGCGCTTCCCGCGCGCCACGAAGAGAGCAGGAGGCCGTCCCAGTCCCCGTCCGCGGCGGGCACCCAGGACGCCGGCCGCTCGAGGATCAGCTTGTGGATCGCGGCCACCCGGCGGCTGAGCGCCCGCGCGAAGGGCACCGGCCCCAGACGGGCGCCGATCGCGCGCTCCCCGAGGGCGCGGAACGTCGCGGAGGCGAGCGCCGCAGGCCGGCTCCCGGCCTCCATGCGCCCGTCCCATCCGCGCATCGTCTCCGCGATCTCCTGCCAGCCCGCGTCCCCGGGATGGCGCGCCGCCGCCTCGAGGAGCGCGTGCGCGAGGTCGCGATTCGGGATGGACAGCCGCTCGCCCTGCAGCCGCGCGACGTCGTCCGCCGTCCAGCCCGTGCGCGCGTCGAGCGATTCGTAGAGCGCGGCCGCGCGCCAGGGCCCGACCCCGCCGCGCGTCACACGATACGGATAGTCGGTGCCGGCCAGGCGGTTGTTGGCGGTGACGATGACGCCGGCCGGCGGGTCGAGGACGTGGGGGAGCGCCTCGAAGGGCGCGTACCCGGTCCAGTCCCCGTCCGGCGATGCGCCGGCGTAGGGACGGGATCCGTCCTGCCCGCGCCGGATGGGAACCCGCCCCGCGGAGTACCAGCCGATGTGGCCGGCGCGATCGGCATAGGCGAAGTTCTGCGCCGGCCCCGGGTATTGCCGCAGCGCCTCCTTGAACTCGTCCCAGTTGCGCGCCCGGTCGACGCCCGCGAACGCGGGCAGCTCGACCGCATCCTCCAGCGCCGTCCAGCGCAGCGCGTACAGCCGGCCGCGGACCTCGATCAGCGGGCCGTGACGCGTGAGGCGCACGGGATGTTCGACGGCGTGGGTCGTCGCCGACAGCGCGCCGTCGCGCACGCGGATGGTCTCCCGCCGCACGGTGACGCGCTGCCATCCCTCCGGCGTGCGATAGACGTCGGGGTCGCGGGGGTCGAACTCCTCGACATAGAGATCGGCCCCGTCGTCATGAACATTGGTGCAGCCCCAGGCGATGTCGGCGTTGCGGCCGAGGATGACGCCGGGGACGCCAGGCAGCGTCACCCCGGCGACGTCGAGTCCGGGCGCGGTGACGTGCACGGCGGTCCAGATCGAGGGAATGCCGAGGCCGAGGTGCGGATCGTTGGCGAGCAGCGGCAGGCCGCTCGCGGTGCGCGCGCCGGCGATCACCCAGTTGTTGCTGCCGATCGCGACGTCGCCTTCGAGCGCCGCCGAGGCGCGCGCGGCCGGCGGGGACGCACCGTCGTGCCCGAAGAGGATGCGGTCCTGGGCGAACAGGGTGGGGAAGAGGACCTCCTGCACGTCCGGCGGCAGGCGGTCGCCGACGGTGGCGCGAAAGGCTTCGCCGTCCCACCCTTGCGCGAGGTCCATGGCCAGGAGCTTGCCCACCGCGACGGTGTCCGCCGGCTCCCACCGGCGCGGCGCGTAGCGGAGCAGGCGGAACTCGAAGGGCAGCCCATCGCGATGGGTGTCGATGTAGGCATTGACACCCGCGGCGTAGGCATCGAGCTCCGCGCGCAGGTGCGGAGGCACGAGGGCCAGCGTGCGGCGGGCCGCCTCGCCGAGGCCGAGGGTGCGGATCTCCTTGTCCGCGCGCAACGCGCCTTCGCCGAACGCCTCCGACAGCTCGCCGAGCGCGCGGCGCCGCATGAGGTCCATCTGCCACAGGCGGTCCTGCGCGGTCACGTATCCTTGCGCGCGCGTGACGTCGAGGATGGACGCGCCGGCGAGGTGGGGGACGCCGAGCGCGTCGCGGCGCACCGTCACGGGCGCGGTGAGGCCGGAGAGGCGCGCGCGGCCGTCCACTTGCGGCAGGGCGCCGCGCGTCCAGCGCCAGTAGAAGGCCACGATGACGACGGCGGCGAGGACGATCGCCGCCGCGAGGGCGCCGAGGACGAGCGGCAGGCGGCGGCGACGGACGGTCATGATGCCCTCCGGCGCTTCGACACCGTGCGCGGGTCGCGCAGCGCGATGCCGTGGCGGGCCAGCACCTTCCGATACTCCGCGTAGCCGGCCGTGAAGTGCGTCATCACCGACTGATACCCGTGCTCGGCGACGATGCGGCGGACCCCGTCCCGCATGATGTGGTAGCCGAACATGCGCAGGTCGTCGCGGGTCGGCTCCAGGAGCAGGATGTCCACCTCCGGGTATTCGCGGCGGTAGCGCTCCATACCGTACTGCATGCGGCCGTGCAGCATGATCCGCAGGGCCTGGTCGAGCACGTACGTGATGCCGCGGGCGCTCAAGTGCCCGCCGAGCGCGCCGCCCTCCGCGTCGTTCCGGATGGGGACGATGGGGTTCACGCAGAGGACGAGATCGGCGCCCTGCTCGATGGCGAGATGGATGTGGGCGGTCTTCTTCACCCCCCCGTCGATGTAGTCACGGCCGCCGATGCGCACCGGGCGATAGAGGCCCGGGAGCGCGGTCGAGGCCTGCACCGCGCGCGACACGGTCACGTCGCGATGCGCGCGATCGCCGAACGCGATCGCCTCTCCGTCGTCGAGATCGACCGCCACCACCAGCAGCGGCCGACGGAGGTCGTCGAAGCGATCCGTGCCGCCACGCGCGCGGATCAGCGCCTCGACGTATTCCTGGAGGCCGGAATTGTCGAGGATGCCCGCCGGCAGCAGCTCGAAGAGCGACAGCAGGATGTCCGCGAGCCGGCTGGTCTCCCCCCGCAGCGCCGCCTTCGTGGCCCGGCGCAAAAGCGCGGGCGCGCGGCGGGACGCGGTCAAGAAATCCCCGAGCCCGAGCCGATAGAGCGGCGCATCGGGCACGCCGAGCGGTCCGCCCGAGGGCGACGTCACGGCGTCGTACATCTCCGAGGGCGTGATGCCGCTCGCGAGCAGGGACGACACGAGCGCCCCGCCACTCACCCCGACGTAGAGGTCGAGGTCACCGAGCGGGCGGTCGACCAGCTCGTCGAGGGCGCGCAGGGCGCCGATCTCGTAGAGGGCGCCGGTGAGGCCGCCCCCCGCGCAGACCAGCGCGACCTTGGAAGGCCGCCGGCGGCTCCGGGGCCGGGCGGCTTTGCCCGCGCGGGTCAGGCGGGCGGCGGCTCGGGCCCGGCGAGGTGCAGCGAGATCTCCTCCGACCATGACGCGGCCTGCCGGCGCCGGCGCACCACGAAGAAGGCGCCGAGGGCGAGGCCGAGGGAGAAGGAAATGATGGCGCACAGGAACGCGAGGCCGAGGGAGTTGAGGACCACGCCGACGAGGTCGAATACGGGCTTCTCGACCTTGATCCAGGTCACCGTCTCCAGCGCGCGCGGGATCATCTCTGGGCTCCTGAAACGACTGTAGACCCCGGCCGGGAACCGGTCAACTGACGCCCGTGCGACCGGTTGAGCGCGTCCAGATACCCGCGCACGCCGGCCAGGAGGCTCTCCGCGATACGGTCGCGGTGCTCAGGCGTCCGCAGCAGCCTTTCGTCCTGCGGGTTGCTCACGAAGGAGATCTCGGCCAGGACGCTCGGCATGTTGGCCCCGATCAGCACGTAGAAGGGCGCGGTGCGCACGCCGCGGTTCTGCACCTCGGGCGCCACCTCCTGGATGCCGTCGATCATCGCTTCCTGCACCGAGGCCGCGAAGTCGCGGCTCTCGTCGATCTTGCTGTTGAGCGCGATCGCCTTCACCAGGTTCTGGAGGTCCTTCATCGTCGCCTCGGAGACCGCGTTCTCGCGCGCCGCCACCGCCTCGGCGTGGGAGTCCTGGGCGAAGCTCAGGAAGTAGGTCTCGATGCCGCGCGCGCCCGAGTTGCGGCTGCTGTTGGCATGGATGGAGAGGAAGAGATCGGCGCCGCGGGAGTTCGCGATCGCGGTGCGCTCCTCGAGCGGGATGAAGACGTCCGTGGCGCGGGTCATGATCACCTCCGCGCCGAGCTCGGAGCGGACGAGCTTCTCGAGGCGCAAGGCGACGTCGAGGACGAGATCCTTCTCCTGCAGGCCGTTCCGCCCGCTGCTGCCCGGATCGTGGCCGCCGTGGCCGGCGTCGATGACGATCGTGCGGGCGCCGAGACCGAGCTGGCGGGCCAGGCTGTAGGAGCCGGCGCGATTGACGGCCGGCGGCATCGCGGGTGTTGCGGCCTCCGCCGTATCGCGCTCGGCGCGCCGCCCGCGGCCTCCACGCGTGCGCGCGGTCTTGACCGGCGCTGCCGAGGGAGACGGCGACGTCGAGGGCCAGGGCGCGGAGACGCTGACCGGCGGGGTCGGCGACGGCGACGGCGACGGAAAGACCGCGGGCGTTCCGTCGTAGCGCGTCCACGCCGCGAGCCGCGCAGGCGGGCTCGCGCCCGGTGAAGGAGACGACGCCGGCGACGGCGAAGCCGATGGCGCCGACGAAGGCGACGCCCTTGGACTGGGCAGCGGAGTGGGAGACGGCGACGGCATCGGCGCCGGTGCCGGGGAGGCCGGATCGAGGACCTGCGCCGTCCGCGTCGGAAGGGGGAAATCCGGCGGCTCGATCCGATCCGCGGGCAAGGTGGCCGGCCGTGCGGCCGCGATCACGGGCAGCGCCTTGCCGCGCACGTCGATCACGAGGCGCGTGGGGTTCTGGAGATA
>JANMPI010000221.1:0-22436 GCA_031369785.1 Acidobacteriota bacterium | reverse complement strand
GGAGGACGGTCGCGCCCGCCACCGCGTGATGGCTGCTGGGCGGGATGGGCGCCCAGAGGTCCTCGCAGATCTCCACCGCGATCGTCGCCGCCGGCTCGTCCTCCACGGTGAAGAGCAGGTTGGTCCCGAAGGGCACGCGCTGCCCCGCGAGGCGGATCTCGCCTTCCAGCGCGTCGCGGGACGAGGCGAACCAGCGCTCCTCGTAATACTCCTTGTAGCCGGGGAGGTACGTCTTCGGCACCACCCCGAGGACGCGCCCGTTCTGCACCATCGCGGCGACGTTGAACAGCCGCCCTTCGTGGCAGACCGGCATCCCGATGGCGACGATCATCGCGTCACGCTTGGTCTCGGCGAGGATCCTGGCCAGCGCGCGCTCCGCGCCGCCGACGAGCGTCGTGAGGCTGAAGAAGAGATCGCCCGCGGTGTAGCCGGTCAGGCAAAGCTCGGGGAGCACGAGCACCTGCGCGCCCTGCGTGCGCGCGGAGGCGATGAACCGGAGGAGGTGCTCGGCGTTTTTCGCGGGATCGGCGACGGACACCGGCGGGCAGGCGGCGGCCACCCGGAGGAATCCGAACGGCGCGGATGGCACTAGGACGCCCGGCGTCGCCGCCGGGGGCGATCCGTGCGTAGGGCGGAAAGATCTCCCTCCCACAAGCCGAGGCCGGCGAGCTCGAGAATCCGCCGCGCCTTGGCGCGCCCCACGAAATCCGCGTGCCCACGCTTGCCGGCCGCGGGATTCGTGCGTTTCATGTGTTCATTGTCCCAGAGCGGCGGCGCGCGGAGCAAATGCGCCAGGACGGGGTCGCGGGTCGGGCGGTTGGCAGATGATGGAAGATACCCGCGACGGCGTCGGCGGGCTCTACACGTTCGCATCCCTCGACGACCACGCGTCTCGGAGTCGCTTTCGCCCGATCGTGGCCGCCGGCCTCGTCGAGGCGGCGGGCCATTAAGACGGACCCGGCGCAGAAACTCATGGCACTCACCGTCGTGCGTCCACGGCATGCTCCCCTGTCGCCTCGAAACGTCCGTAACGGAACGCCAGCGCGGGCAGGACCAGCAGGTTGAGAGCCATCGAGGTGATGAGGCCCCCGAGGATCACCACCGCCATCGGCCCCTCGATCTCGCGGCCGGGCGCGTGCATCCCGATAGCCAGGGGCAAGAGCCCGAGAGCGGTCACGAGCGAGGTCATGAGGATCGGCACGAGCCGGTCGGTCGCGCCCAGCAAGGCCGTCTCGGCTCCCCACGCGCGGCCCTCCACCTCGACCAGGTGCTCGTAGTGCGAAACCATCATGATCGAGTTGCGCAGCGTGATCCCGAACAGCGTCACGAAGCCCACGAGCGACCCCAGGGAGAGGACGCCCCCGGTGGCGAACACCGCGAGCACGCCCCCCACCAGGGCGAAGGGGAGATTGACCAGGACGAGGCCGAGGTTGCGCCCGTTCCGGGTCACCACCGAGAGGAGCAGCACGATGCCGACCCCGGCCAGCAGTGAGTGGAGGAGGAGGTCACGACGCGACTGCCGCTGCGCCTCGGCCGCGCCGGCGAACTCCAGATAGCTGCCTTCCGGCAGCTTCACACCCTGCGTCAGGCGCGTCCGCGCTTCGGTTACGAATGAAGACACGTCACGCCCCGCCACGTTTGCCGTGATGGTCTGGACGCGCCGCGCGCCCTGGTGTAGGACCTGGTATCGCCCGGCCGATTCGTAGATGTCCGCGATCTGGCGCAGGCGCACGTAAGTGCCTTCGGGTGTGCGCAGGGGCAGCTCGCCCAGTGCTTCGACGCGTCGGCGCGTGGCCGGCTCCAGGATGACGGTGACGTCGAAGACCCGATTGCCGTCGTAGACCTGGCCCACGGTCGAGCCCTGATAGGCGGCCCGCACGACGTCGAGGACCTCCAGTGGGTCGAAGCCCCAGCGGGCGACGTCTTCCTTGCGCAGACGCACTCCGAGCTGTGGCATGCCGGGCGGCGACTGGAGCTGTACTTCCGTGGCCCCGCGCACCTCGCCCAGGGTGCGCGCCACTTCGGCCGCCGTGCGGTCGAGCGCGTCGAGATCGTTGCCGAAGAGATTCACGACCACGGAAGCCGTGTAGCCCGAGAGCGTCTCCTCCACCCGCTCGGTGAGGAACGTCTTGACCGCGAAGTTGACCCCGGGGAACCCGGACAGGACGTTGCGGATGTCAGCCTGCACGAACTCGCCCTCCTCGCCGCCGAGCGGCAGGAGGTCGACATCGATCTCGCTGTAGTGGGTCCCCCACACGTCTTCGGCCTTCTCCGCGCGCCCCACCCGCTGGGCCACGAGGCGCACCCCGTTGACCTTCTGAAGGGCCTGGGTGACGCGGCCGCCGATGCGCAATGACTCCTGCAACGACGTGCCGGGCACCGCGGACATGTGGACGATGAAGTGTCCTTCGCGCAGCTCGGGGATGAACGTCGCGCCGAAGAACGGTACGGCCGCGGCGGCCGCGAGCCCGAGCACGCCCACCATCGCGAGCACGGGCCGCGGGTGCGCTTCCACCCGCTCCAGCAGGCCCCGGTACCGTTCCTTGCTCCAGCGCATGACCGGCGGCTCGGCGTGGCGGAGATCACGACCGGCCAGGACGAGCATCGCCAGAGCGGGCGTCACCGTGAGGGCCACGAGCAGGGAGGCCGTGACGGCGAGGATGTAGGCGATGCCGAGAGGAGCGAAGAGCCGTCCCGCGATGCCGGGCAGAGTGAGGATGGGGACGAAGACCAGGATGACGGCGAAGGTGGCGTAGACGACCGCACTGCGCACTTCGAGCGACGCCTCGAGGACCACCCGCCACGGCGGGGTGTCGCTTCCCTCTGCGCGGGAGAGCCGGAGGCGCCGGACGATGTTCTCGACGTCGATCACGGCATCGTCGACCACCTCCCCGATGGCGATGGCGAGGCCGCCGAGGGTCAGGGTGTTCAGGGTCAGGCCGAAGCGGTCGAGGACGATGACGGCGGCGAGGAGGGACAGCGGGATCGCGGTGCAGGAGATGGCCGCCGTGCGCAGGTCGTAGAGGAACACGAACAGGACCAGGACCACGAGCGCTGCGCCCAGGAGCAGCGCATTCCTCACGTTGCGTGTGGCGGTCTCGACGAACGTGGCGGGGCGGAACACGTCCGTGTGCAAGGTCATGCCTTCGGCGCGGAGGCCTCCTTGCGCTTCGGCGAGAGCCGCCTCCACGCGGCGGGTGACCTCCACGGTATTCGCGCCGTACTGCTGGGAGACCACGAGGAGGACGCCCGGCTTGCCCATCACCGCGCTCGCCCCGATCGGTGGCTCGGGCGCAGCGCGCACGTCGGCGACGCTCGCGAGGCGGATGGCCGCGCCCTGGTGGAACGCGAGTACCGCCTGCGCGATCTCTTCGGGAGTGAGCGACTGCCCCTGGGTCGAGAGGACGAGGCGCTGATTCTCGGTCTCCACGAAACCCGCGCCGCGGACGCCGGTGGCCTTGCTGGCGGCAGCGATGACGTCGTTTAGACCGAGATCGAAACGGACGAGCCGCTCGGGATGAACCTGCACCTGGAGCTGTTTCACCTCGCCCCCGAAAACGGCCACCTTCGCTACCCCGGGCACGGCAGGAGGCGCGGCCGGAGCGTCCAGTCCGCCTCCGTGCGCATGTCCAGGAGGCTCCGGGTGTCGGAGGTGAGGCCGGCGATGAGCACGATGTTGGTCGACGACGTGAGCGGGGTCAGTCCTGGCGCCTGCACCCCGGTGGGGAGCTGGCCGGCCACGGAAGCCAGCCGTTCGCTGACGACCTGCCGGTCGCGGTAGACGTCGGTCGAGGGATCGAAAGCCACGGTCACCACGGACAGGCCCTGAATCGATGCCGAGCGCAGGGACTGGATCCCGGGAACTCCTCCCACGGCGTTCTCCACCGGCTGGGTCACGAGCACTTCGACCTGCTCGGCAGCGAGGCCTGGAGCCTCCGTCTGGATGACGACGAGAGGGGGGGCGAACTCCGGGAACACGTCATAGCGGGCATGGCTCAGCGCATAGAGCCCATAGAGGAGCAGCATCGTGGCCAGGGCGAGCACGACCCCGCGGAAGTGGATGGCGAAGCGGACGATGGCGGTGAGCGGACCACCGGGCAATCCGCCGCTCATCCGCCGTCCTCGCCGACCTGGATCTGGGCGCGGTACTCGTCGGAGAGAAGCTGCTGGGCGCCCCGCACGACGACTTTCGTGCCGGGAGGAACGCTTCGGGCGAGGTACGAGTCCCCGGTCACCGCCATATCGGTCTGGATGGCCCGGCGGACGAACGCATGGGGTGCGTCCTGGACGTAGATCCAGGCACGGCCCTCCGTGTAGACGACCGCGGAGGCAGGGACGACGACGCCCGCGACCTCCGGCCCCGCGGTGAGCGCGGCCGGGAGGCTCATGCCCGGGATCAGGTGCGCGGAGCCGGGCGCGACATAAAAGCCGCTCAGGCCCTGGATCTTCGGGTCCGTGCGTGCCGCCACCGACACGAGACGCACGGGGACGCGGCTCTGGCCCGCGAGGACGAAGGCGCGCTCCGGCAAGGTGTTCATGGAGATCTCGGGCGGGAGGGTGATCTGCACGAGCACGTCCTCACGATTCAGCAGGCGAGTGAACGCGGGCGAGCCTTCGATCATCCAGCGCCCGAGGACGTCTCCCCATTCCTGCCGCGCGGCGGCGGCCAGCGTCTGCGCCTCCGCGGAAGCCGCTTCGGCGCCCGCCTGCTCGGAGCGGTACGTCGCCTGCGCCGCTTCCAGGGCCTTGGTCGAGACGTTCTGCGCGTCCGCATGCAGAAGGCGGAGGCGCTCGTACTCGCGCCGGCTGGCCTCGACCGTGGCCCGCGCCTTCTCGGCCTGCGCCGCCGCGGCGACGTAGTCGTTGCGCGTGGGGGCGAGTGTCTTCAGGTCCACGACGGTGGCATAGCCGCGCACGTCCTCGCGGGCGTGCCCGGCCGCCAAGGGCGCGAGCTCCAGCCCGCTGCGCTGCTCCGTGGCGGCATCCAACGTGACCACCACTGCTCCGTTCTCCACCGTGACGTGCCGAGGCGGCTTGACCGGCCGCTCACGCTCCTTCTCGCGCGCCGCCTCCTTGCGGCCACCCAGGAACCCCCAGACGCCCAGGGCGAGCATGACGGCGACGCTGCCGGAGACCAGGACGGTGCGGCGTGTCACCCACATCAAGGGCTCTCCTCTCCAGTGCCGCGCGGACTCCGCTGCAGCTCGGGGAACGGCTGCAGGGAGCCGAAGAGCGGTCGCTGAAGCGCGTCCTCGAGGGCCGACAGCGCCTGCTGTCGCGCAAGGACGGCATCGAGCCAGGCCTGCTCCGCGGCCACCACCTCCAGCTCGGCGGTGCGCAGCTCGAGCCGGTCCGTCTCGCCAGCCCGGAAACGCGCGGCAGTCTGGGCCGAGGCCTCCTGCTGCGAGGTCAGGGTGGCTTCCGCGGCGAGGTTGGCGCGCGATGCGGCCTCATACGGCTGCGTTGCCGCATCCACCTCGGCGAGGATCTGCGCCTGCAACGCCGTGAACCGAGCCCCGACTTCGGCTCGCTTCGCCTCGGCCTCGGCGATGGGGCCGCGGTTTCGGCTGAGAACCGGCAGCGCGATCCCGAGTCCAACCGCGAAATGGCTCGCGCCCTGCTCCCACGAGTATCCCGGACCCAGTTGCAGATCGGGGTACTGGCGCGCTACTTCGAGCTGAAGAGCGGCCTCCGCGGCTTCGTACTCGGCCAGGCCTGCACGGACGTCCGCCCGCCCGACGAGCGCGGCTCGGCGCAGGGTCGGCTCGCCGAGGAGAGCCGGCGGGGGCAGGACATCGAAGCGCCCGCGCGAGAGCTTCCGGCCGTCGAGCGCCTCTATAGGCAGCCCGACAGCTCCCGCCACGTGCGCGCGCGCCTCCGCGATGTGCCGTTCGGAATCGCGAAGCGAGGTCCGCACCCGCAGGACGGCGATCCGCTCGCGGGTCGCCTCGGCACGATCCGCCTCGCCCAGTGCCAGACGGCGATCGAGCATCTGGAGAATCTCTTCTCGGAGGGCCTGCTCGCGCTGCACGACAGCAGAGCGGGCTTCCGCAGCCCAGAGGTCGAGGAGGGCGACGCGCAGCCGGCTGCGCACCTTCCAGGCTGCGGCGGCGATGCCGAGGCGCGCCGACTCGCCGGTTGCCCGCGCCTGTGCGATCCGATAGCCGCGCTTCCCGAACGTCTCCACCGGCACGTCCAGCGAGAAACCGAAGATCCACGGCGAGGACTCGTGGGTGGGGGTGACGTATTCGACGGGACCGAGGTGGAGAGTGGGATTCGGCCGCGCTCCCACCGTGATCACCCCCGCGCGCGCCACGGCCCATCGGGCGCGGGCCACGTCGAGGTCGGGATGGAAGTAGAACGCGGCGAGGGTGAGAGCGTCGAGGTCCCATTCCTCTGGAGGCCAGGCCTCCACGTGATTCGCGCCCGCGAAGGCGGTGAGGCCTCGATCGTCGAGGCGGCGGTCCTCCAATGACGCCGCAGCCATGCCCGCGATGACGGGCGCGGCGCGATAGCGGACACACCCCACGCCTCCGAGCAGCACGGCCACGGCGGTCGCCAGAGCCGCCACGGATCGGGGCACCGCCTGGGTCGCGCTGCTGCGCACCGAGGCCGGACGCTTCGCGCTGCCACGGGTGGCGCGGGCGCGAAGACTGCGGTCACCGACCCGCATGCCGTCCATGAGCGCCTAACGCGCCGAGACCAGGACCGCCCCGAGCACCGCTTCCCCGAGCTGGGCGCCCAGGAAGACGGCCGCGGTGAGGGCCGTCAAGAACAGGGCGCCGAAGCCACGCGGTGCCGGCGGCTCGGGAGGCAGCGGCAGCAACAGACGCTGCACCCGCTCACGAAGGAACTCGTCCTGGCGCGAGATGCCGACCGCAGCGGCCGGCGTGGCCACGGCCAACCGCGCTGCGGCTACGACCGCGGCCGCGAGGTCGGCGCCCTCCGCGCCGGACGCGCGCGCCACATAGTCGCGCGCCAGCTCCAGCGCGTTACTCCAGGCGCGCAGCCGCTCAGCTGCCGCCGGCCATGGCCACTGGAGGTCCGCAGCGGCCCGGGCGATCAGGCTGCGGAACGGATCGTGGTGGCGTGCGTGCGCGCCCTCGTGCGCGCGGACCGCCGACAAGGCGCCCACGTCGAGGACAGCGAAAAGGCGCGGAGAGACGATCACCCGCGGATTCCAGAGACCAACCGTGGCCGCCGGTGGGTCTCCAGCAGCCTGCCTGAGCGCTCGGACCACACGCACGGCCATACGCGCGCTCAGCGACGCGCCCGGGATGGCCACCATGAAGACCCATGCCGGGATGACCTCGGCCTCGCTCGGCTCTCGGAGCGCCCATCCGAAGAGGAGCGCGCCTCCGAGCGCGGCCGGAACGAGCGGAAGCCACAGTCGCCGCCAGGCGAGCCTCTCCAGGTATCGACCGCTCGCGCGCGCCTGCCCGTCTCTCGAAGCGGGCAGCCACCCGGCAGCAAGGGCGGTTATGCCGGCCTCGAACGCGAGGAGGCAAGCAAGGACGATCTCACGGTCCACGACGCGACCTCCGATGCGCGGCCACGGCCGCTTCGAGTTGGTCGAGGAGCTGCGGGTCGTACTGCGCCACCGCGTCCACGAGAGCAGCCAGGGGAGGATGGGGATCGGACCCGAGAAGCTGGCCCACCAACCGGCGTGCTCGGTGCTTCTCCACTGCGGCCCGTCGAACGCGGGGCCGGTAGAGCCAGACCCGCTCTCGGCGCTTGCGGCTGACCAGACCCTTCGCAAAGAGGCGATCGAGCACCTTGGCCGTGGTGGTGTAGACACGGCTGGTGGGGCCCGAAGCATGCGCGTGGATCTCACGCGCGGTGGCCGACCCGAGCGTGTACAGCGTGGCCAGGATCATGTATTCGAGCTCGCCACCCGGGAGAAGCGATCGCGGCGCCATATCTCATGCTACGACAGCTGTCGTAGACGGGCAAGAAGTTCTCGATCCGATTTCGAGTTCTGACCGTCCGGACGAGACCTCAGGCCATCCGGCGGGCGCGCAGAGCGGCCAGCTCGTCGCGGAGGCTCGCGCCCCGCTCCCGCCGCCCCTCGTTCCACACCACGAGGTCGTCGAGCAGGCTGTACGCGGCGGGCACGACGAACAGGGTCAGCAGCGTGGACACGAGCATGCCGCCGACCAGCGCCAGCGCCATCGGCCGCTGCAGCTCCGCGCCGGGCCCGATGGCGAAGGCGGGCGGGATGGCGCCGGCGATGGTCGCCGTCGACGTCATGAGGATGGGGCGCAGCCGCACCGGGCAGGCCTCGAGCAGCGCGGCGTGCCTCTCCACGCCCTTCTCCCGGATCTGGTTGGTGAAGTCGACGAGCAGGATCGAGTTCTTCTTCGCGATTCCCATCAGGAGGATGAGCCCGAGCATGCTGTAGACGTTCAGGCTCTGGCCGGATATCCAGAGCGCGAGCAGCGCGCCGCTCACGCTGAAGGGCAGCGCCAGGAGTACGGTGATGGGATGGGTAAAGGCGTTGAACTGCGTGGCCAGGACCATGTAGGCGACGATCAGGCCCATCACGAAAGCGAAGCCGAGGGAGGCGAAGGATTCCTTGAAGGCCTGGCTGCTGCCGGACGGGACCGCGCGATAACCCTCGGGCAGGGCGCCCTTCGCGATCTGCAGCGCCTTGTCCAGCACCTCGGCCTGCGACGCGCCGCTCTGCACGTTGGCGAAGATGGTGATCGCGCGCTCGCGGTCCTTGCGGGTGATGGCCTGCAGCGTCGGCTGCTGCTCGATCTTCACGATGTCGCCGAGACGCACCAGCGCCCCCGAGGCGCTGCGCACGAACAGGCGCTGGATGTCCTCCGGCCGCTCGCGCTGCGGACCGAGCAGCCGCGCCCGGATGTCGTAGCGCCGCCCGCCCTCCTTGAACTTGCCTGCGCGCACGCCGCCGATGGCCGCGTTTATGGTCTGCCCGATCTCCGCCATGCTGATCCCGAGGTCCGCCGCCTTGTTGCGATCGGGGATCACGCGCACTTCCGGCATGCCCACCTGGTAGTCGCTGTCGACGTCGGTGATGGTGCCGGTCTGGCGCATCTCCTCCATGATCTGCTTCGACCGCCGGGCCAGCTCCTCCCAGTCGCGCCCGCGGATGGCGATCTCGATCGGGAAGCCGCCGCCGCGGCTGGCGCTGAACCCCTGCTGCGACGGGTCGACGAGGACCGTGCGCACGCCGGGAATCTGGGCCAGCGCGCGCCGCGTCACGTCCATGAATTCCTGCTGGCTCAGGCGATGGCCCGCCTTCTCGTCCACCGGCCGCTGATCGGGATCGCGCATGGTCAGCATCATCTGGCCGGTGTTCACCTCGCCGCCGCCGAAGCCGCCGATGAAGCTGAAGTTGCTCTCCACCTCGCCCCGCGAGGAGAGGAACTCCTCGATGCTCTTCATCGCCTGCTCGGTGACGTCGAGGCTCGTCCCCACCGGGGTCTGGAAGCGGATGGAGAAGCGGCTGCTGTCCTGGGCGGGGACGAACTCCTGGTTCAGAAGCTTGATGATCCCCAGCGACAGGATGAAGAAGATGGTCGCGCCGGCGAGGACCCAGCCCCGGTGGTGCATGGCCGGCACCAGCGCGCGCTTGTACCGGTCCGACAGCCGGTCGAAGGTGCGGTCCACCGCCTGTCCGAATCGGCCGCGATGGCCGACCTCGAGGAACCGCGAGCAGCGCATCGGCGCGAGGGTGAGCGCTTCGACGAGCGAGATGAGAACGGCGACGGCGATGGTGACCCCGAACTGGAAGAAGAACTTGCCGATGATTCCCTTCATGAAGGCCACGGGCAGGAAGATCGCGACGATGGCGAGGGTGGCGGCGGCGGCGGCGAAGGTGATCTCGCGCGCGCCCACGGAAGCGGCGCGGATCTTCCCCATCCCCTCTTCGCGGTGCCGGTAGATGTTCTCGAGCACCATGATCGCGTCGTCGACCACGATGCCGACGGTGAGGGTCAGGCCGAGCACGGTGAAGGTGTTCAGGGTGAAGCCGAAGAAGTACATGACGATGAAGGTGCCCAGGATCGACGTGGGTATGGCGAGCAGCACGTTCAGCGTCGTCGACCACGAGCCGAGAAAGATCCAGCACACGAGCCCGGTCAGCAGCGCGGCCAGGAGCAGCGTGAAGAGGATCTCGTTGATCGCGTGCTTCACGAACACGGTGCTGTCGAAGCGCACGCCCATCGTCATGCCTTCGGGCAGGTCGCGCGCCGCCTCCGCCAGCTTCTCGCGCACGCGATCTCCGACTTCGACCGCGTTCGCGCCGCGGAGCTTGCGGATGCCGAACCCGAGCGCGGGCTCGCCGTCGGAACGGGCGAGCCGGCGGCGGTCCTCGAGGCCGTCCTCCACCACCGCCACGTCCCGCAGGCGGATCGGCGTGCCCTGACGGAAGGCGACCACGAGCCGGCGGAAGCCCTCGACGTCGATGGCCTCGCCCTCCGCGCGCACGTTCATCTCGCGCTGCGGCGTCTCGATCCGTCCCGCCGGCACCTCGAGGTGCTCGTTGCCGATGGCGTTGATCACCTCGAGGACGGTCAGTCCCTGCGCTTCGAGGCGCGGGGCGTCGAACCACACGCGCACCGAGCGCTCGCGGTAGCCCCCGATGAACACCTCGCCGACGCCCTCGATGGTCTGGAACTGCGGCCGCAGCACATTGCGAACGTAGTCGGCCATGAAGGTCGGTGGCCGCGTGCCGGAAAGGGTCAGCCACATGATCGGCTGGTCCTCGGGGTTGGTCTTGGTGATGATCGGCGGGTCCATCTCGCGCGGCAGGCGGCGCGCCGCCTGCGCGACCTTGGTCTGCACGTCCTGCAGCGCGGCGTCGATGTTGCGCGAGAGCTCGAACTCGATTGTGATGCTGGCGGAGCCGAGGCGCGACGTGGACGAGATCTGCTTCACGCCTTCGATGGACGTCACCGCGTCCTCGATGAAGTCCACGACGTCCGACTCCATGATCTCCGGCGACGCGCCCTCGTAGGTGAGACTCACGTTCACGATCGGGAAGTCGACGTCGGGGTTCTGGCTGACCCCTAGCCCCTTCACGACGCCGCCGTAGCCGAGGAAGCAGATGAGCCCGAAGCCGATGAGGCCCAGCATCAGCATCCACGCGAACACGTGATTGCGGATGGAGATGTCGGCCAGGGTCGATCCGGTGGCGATGAGCCTGGGGTCCTCTCGAGCTGGGGGGTGCTGCGTCGCACCCCCCAGGCCCCCCGCGTCTCGCGCCGAAGTGAATTCGTCGCTCGGCGCTGCTTTTTCCTTTTCCTCGTCGCTCATCGCGACCCTCCCGCGGACGCGCCCACCGCGGCGGCCCCCGCGACCGTCACCGGGACTCCGTCCGCCACGCGGTCGTTCCCCTCCACCACCACGATCTCTCCCGGCTTCAGCCCCCCGAGGATCTCCACCGCGCCGTCACCGGTACGCACGCCGATCGCCACCTTGCGCACGCGCGCCTTGCCGCCCTCCACCGCGTAGGCGACGAACCCCTGCTCGCTCGCCTGCACCGCGCGCTCGGGGACGACGGTGGCCGCCTTGTGCGTCTCCGAGGCGAGATCGACCTCGGCGAAGAAGCCGGGCTTCAGCACGCCGGGGTTCGCGACCCAGGCCACGACCTCGACCTGCCGCGTGGCCGGATCGGCGACCTCGCCGACGTGATAGATGCGGCCAAGGAAGCGCGCGTTGCCGAGCGCGGTCACGCGGAACGAGATCGGCTGGTCCTTCCCCGCCCGAAGCGATTCGCCTTCCGAGACCTTGAAGCGCAGGCGCAGCCGGCTGATGTCGACGATCGTGGCCAGCACGTCGCCCTGCTTCACCCACTGGCCCTTCTCGACCTTCTTCGTATTGATCACGCCCCCCGCGGGCGCGCGCACCTCCGACCGCCGCATGCTCTGGAGGGCGATGTTCCACGAGGCCTGCATCGACGACGCCTCCGCGGCCAGGCGGTCGCGCTCGGCCCGCGCGCGGTTCAGCTCCTCCGCGGGGACGAGGTTCTCCTTCGTCAGCTCCTCGCGCCGCTGGTAGTCGGCCTCGGCGCGGCGGGCGTCCGCCTGCGCGCGCCGGACGGTGGCCTCGGCCCGCTGCGCCTCGAGCCGATAGCGCTCGGGGTCGATGCGCGCCAGCACCGTGCGCGGCGACACCCGCGCCCCCTCGTTGAACATCACCGCCGCCACCGCGCCTTCGACCTCGGCCGTCACCTGGACGATCTCGTCCGCTTCCAGCGAGCCCACGGCCTGGATGCTGTACACGACGTCGCGGACGGCAACGGGCGCGACGCGCACGGAAACCCCGGGGCGCCGCGCCGGCGCGGGCGCGCCCTGGGTGCCGCTGCAGGCGGCGGCAAGGCTGGCGATGATGATGAGGGCCGGAAGAGAGCGCAAACCCATACATTCTGCCGGTCGGCGGAGATCCCGCCAAGCCGGACCGCGTCGGCGATGGTCAAATCATGTCACCTCCGCGAACGGCCGGCCGGCGGGTCGAGTTCCGGGGGGGGCTAGAATCGGCGGACATGCACGACCCCCGCGTCCCCGAGACCCTCGAAGGCTGGTCCGTCCTCCACCAGGTGTTCCGTGTCCGGTGGCCGGAGTGGAGCGCCCTCGGCGCTGCGGAGCGCACGGCGCGGGCGGAGGGGGCGGCGGCGGTGCTGGCGGCGATGACCGGCCGCGACGGCGCCACCGCGGCCACGACGCTGCTGGGCCACAAGGGCGACCTCATGCACGTCCACTTCCGCCGTGGCTTCGAGGCGCTGCAGAAGGCGCAGCTCGAGATCGCCTGCGGCCCGCTCTCCGGATTCCTGGAGCAGACCACGTCGTACGTCTCCATCGTCGAGCTCGGGATGTACGAGATGACGGCCCAGATCCACGGGCGCATCGGCGGCCGCGGCCTCGAGGCCGGCTCCGCGGAGTACGAGTCCGCCTTCGACGAGGAGATGGGCGAGCAGCGCCGCCGCGTGGAAGGGCGGCTCTTCCTCGCCGTGCCGCCGCGCCGCTACGTCTGCTTCTATCCGATGAACAAGCGACGGGGAGAAGACAAGAACTGGTACGCCGTCACCTTCGAGGAGCGCGCGCGGATGATGCGCGACCACGGGATGATCGGCCGCCGCTACGCGGGCGCGGTCAGCCAGATCATCTCGGGGTCGATCGGCTTCGACGACTGGGAGTGGGGCGTCGACCTCTTCGCCGACGACCCCGTGGTCTTCAAGAAGCTCATCTACGAAATGCGCTTCGACGAGGCGTCCGCGCACTACGCCGAGTTCGGCCCGTTCTACACCGGCCTCCAGTTCTCCGCCGAGGAGCTTCCCCGCTTTCTCGACGGCGAGGTGCCGGCCCTGCACGCGCCGCCCGGCCCGGCGGCCTGAAGGAGCACGCCATGTCCCCCCAGCTGCGCGCGCACTTCGCCGACTACGCCGCGTTCCACGCCACTCCGGGGAACCAGGCCTGCCACTACGTCGCGGTGCCGCTCATCGTCCTCACCGTCTTCGCGCTCCTCGCGCAGGTGCCGCTCGCGACGGTGGGCGGGTTCACGGTGACGCTGGCCGAGGTGCTCATCGTCCTCGCCACCGTGTACTACCTGACCCTCGACGTCTCGCTGGCGCTGATGATGCTGATCGCGTCCATCGCCTGCGCCTGGGTGGGCCGCTCGATCCCGCCGATGGCCGCCCTGGCCGTGTTCGCGGCGGCGTGGGTGCTGCAGTTCGTGGGCCACTACGTGTACGAGCACCGGTCGCCCGCCTTCTTCCGGAACGTCGCGCATCTCCTCGTCGGCCCGCTCTGGGTCCTGGCCAAGGCGACCCGCCGCGCCTGACCGATCCGGCGATACTGGGACGGTGACGCCGAGTCTTCTCGCCATCGCCCTCCCGGTCCTCGTCGCGCTGTCCTCGTGCGGCGGCGAGACGACGGACCCCACGCCGCTGCCTACGCCGTCCGCGGGGCCGGCGTGCTCCGCGGCGCCCGTCTCCGGAACGCCGCCGCTCGCCAGCGTGCGCATCGCGTCCGGCCTCCGCCGCCCCGTCGACCTCCAATCGATTCCCGGCGACCGCTCGCGGCTGTTCGTCGTCGAGCAGGGCGGCCGGATCCGCGTGCTGCGCGGCGGCGCGGTGCTCCCCGCGCCCTTCCTCGACGTCTCGGGCCGCATCAGCTCCGGCGGCGAGCGGGGGCTGCTCGGCCTGGCCTTCCATCCCTCGTACGCGCAGAACGGCCGCTTCTTCGTGAACTACACCGACCTCGACGGGCACACCCACATCGCCGAGTTCCACGCCGCTCCGACGGCGGACGTCGCCGACGCAACGAGCGAGCGGCAGATCCTCTTCGTCACCCAGCCCTTCGCTAATCACAACGGCGGCGGCCTCGCCTTCGGGAACGACGGGATGCTCTACATCGGCCTCGGCGACGGCGGCTCGGGAGGCGACCCGCTCCGCAACGGCCAGAGCCTGCAGACGGCGCTCGGCAAGATGCTGCGCATCGACGTCGACCGCACGACCGCGGGGCAGCCCTTCGCCATCCCGCCCGACAACCCGTTCGTGGGCAACGCGGCCGCGCTGCCGTACATCTGGGCCTACGGCCTCCGGAACCCGTGGCGGTTTGCGTTCGATCGCGCGACGGGCGACCTCTACATCGGCGACGTCGGGCAGAACGCGCGGGAAGAGGTGGACGTGGGCCTCGCGTCGCGCCGCGGCGGCGAGAACTACGGGTGGAATGTGATGGAAGGAACGCGCTGCTTCCTGCCCGCCGCCGACTGCCCGGCCGCGGGTCTCACGCTCCCCGTGCTCGACTACGGGCGGAGCGACGGATGCTCGATCACGGGCGGCGTCGTCTATCGCGGATGCCGGATGCCGGGATATCAGGGCACGTATCTCTACGGCGATTACTGCACCGCGATGATCCGGTCGTTCCGTCTCGTGGGCGGCCAGCCGCTCGACCAGCGGGACTGGACGGCGGCGCTCGGGCGCGGCATCGGGAGCATCAGCTCCTTCGGCGTCGACGCCGATGGCGAGGTCTACATCCTCGATCTCGACGACGGTGAGGTCTACCGCATCCAGCCCGCCGAGTAGCCGCTGCCCGAGAGAGCGGCGCTCATCGGCGCATGCGCGGCGCGCCTTCTATTGATTGCGCAGGATCACGCCCGCCGCGCGGCGGACGTCGGCGAGGGCCGCCTCGGCCGGGAGGCCGAAGCTCTTCACCCAGCCGGGACGCTCGAACTGGATGCGGATGCGCGACGAGGCCGGCTCGAACCCCATTTCGACGAGGATCCGACATTGCAGGGGTTGGGGATCGTGGAACTGCGCGGCCGCTTCCCGGATTTCACTCTCGAGACGGTCGGCCAACATCTCGTCGCGGGCCCGGAGCTCGTTGCTCGTGAAAATGACGTCCGCCATGGGCCCCCCGAGCCTAGAGCGGTCGAGGGTACCACACGCCTCAGGCCGGCCGCATCATCCCCTTGAGCTCGGCGAAGAAGGCGTCCGCGGACTCCAGGCGCAGCGCGGGCCGGGGATGGAGCGCGCGCATCAGCAGGCGATCCATGGCCTCCGGCAAGCCCGGCGCGAAGCTGCTGGGGAGCGGCATCGCCGCGCCTTGGGGAAGCGTGCGCGGGTGCTTGCCGGTGATGAGATGGAAGAGGACCGCGGCGAGCGCATACAGGTCGCCGCCCACGTCGAGGGCGCGCTCCGGAGAGCGGTAGTCCATCTCTGCGGGCACGCGGAGGGCGAGCCGGCCGAGGCCGAGATCGGCGACCTTCACGAGGGCGCCCGTCACCATGATGTTGGACGGCTGGATCGAGCCGTGGACGATCCCCGCGCGATGCACCGCGGCCAGATACTGGGCGAGGACGCAGGCGATGCTGTGCGCCTGCGGCGGCGTCGTCCGGTTGCCTTTGCGGATGACCTCGGCGAAGTTGCGGCCCGCGACGTATTCAGTGATGACCGAAGGCTGGCCTTCGTGGTCGGCGAGGGAGATGACCTTGATGCCGTTGGGGTGCGAGAGGCTCGCCGCGGCGCGGAGATCGCCGGCCACGGCGCTCGCGAGCTCCTCGGAAGAGAGAAGTGCCCTGGGGAGGATGCGCAGCGCGACGCTGCGGCCGTCGGTCGCGTCCTCGGCGCGCAGCACGACGCCGAGCGGCCCGCGTCCGATCTCCTCGCGGGGAACGAAGCGCTGGCGCGCGGGCGCGGGTGGGATCGGCGCGGGCGTGACCAGAGGCTCGGGGGCAACCACCGGGGGCTCGGTTGCAATCACCGGAGGTGAGACGACCACCGGAGGTGGCGGAGGCGCGACAGGCGGCGCGGCCACCGGAGCCGGCGGCGGGACCGACTTGCGCCGGTCCATCGCGGGACGGTCCGCGGCCGCCTGCGCCGTCTCCAGCGACGCCAGCCGGGCCCCGATGTCGCGGAATTGCAGGCTCTCGGCCTGGATCCGCTTGTAGAGCGCGATCGCTTCCGCCGGGCTGTCCTTCTCGTGCGCGGCGGCGAGCCAGTAGTGGAGATCGAGGTTCGCGGCCGACACCGGGGCCCCACCGATCGCCTTCTGCAGACGCTCGACGGCGAGCGCCGGCCGGCCCGACGCGACGAACAGCTCGCCGAGGAGCACCACCGCCGCGACGTAATGCTCGTCGGACGGGTCGACGCGCTGCAGCAGCGCGATGGCGTGGTCGCGCTCGCCGGCCTGCGCCGCGGCCTGCCCGCTCCTGAACGTCATCCCCGCCTTCTCGTAGAGGGCGATGGCGCGGGGCTTTTGGCCGGCTTCCTCGTAGAGGCCAGCCGCCGTCTCGAGCTCGCCCGCGCGCTCGTACGCCTGCGCCGCGCGCTCCGGCAGCCCGGCGCGGATGTAGATCGCGCCGGCGGCGGAGTGGCTTTCACCGGCCTCGAAGGCGGCGGCGGCTTCCGCGTGCATGCCGATGGACTCGAACAGCTCGGCCGCGCGCAGGTAGTCCTCGCCGCTTTGGAACGCGGCCCCCGCTTCCGCCATCCGGCCGTCCTTGAAAGCAATCTCGCCGCGCAGGTTGGCGGCGCGGATGCGGTCTCCCGCGCGCTCGTAGGCGTCCGCCGCCGCCGCCGGCTCTTCGGCGCGCAGGAAGAGCTCGCCCGCGCTCGCATACGCGCCGGACGCCATCGAGACCGCGGCCGCTTCCTTGAAGAAGCTCCCGCGGGTGTAGATCTGCAGCGCCGCCTTCTGGTCACCGGCCTTTTCGTAGTTGCGGCCGGCGAAGAGCGCGCTCTTCTGATCCGGGGACGCGCTCGTCGCGGCGTAGATCGTCCCGTAGGAGACGTTCTCCATGAAGTGCTTCTCGAAGGCCTCCGCCGCCTTGGCGAACTGGCCGTTCTTCTCGAAGGCTTCCGCGGCGCGCAGCGGATATCCCGCCCGCGCGTAGAGCTCGGCCGCGCGATCCCATGACCCCGACACGCCGAAGAGGCGCGCCGCCTCGAGCGAGTTTCCCTTCTCGAGGAACAGGACGGCCGCCCGCTCCGGCTTGCCCGCCGCGATCATCACCGCCGCGGATTTCTTGTAGTCGCCCGCCTTCAGGTAGAGCTCGGACGCCCGCTCGAGTTGCCGCATTCGCTCGAGGGTGGCGGCGGCCGCGTAGTGCTCGCGCCCTTCGAGATACGCGTTCACTGCCTCCTGCGGCTTGCCCGCGTCCTCGAGGAGCTTCCCGGCGGCGAGGAAGTTCCCTGCGTTCTTGTACTGGTGCACGTCGCGGCTGAGGCTGCCCGAGCTCTGGCCCCCGGGGCGACGGTGGCGCAGGCGATGCGCGAACTGCTGGTAGAGGAGCAACGCGACGATGGCCCCGATGACGTACGGAACGTAGGCCGCATCGAAAGGGAGATCCATGGGAGGGGCGAGTGCGGATTATACCCTTCGCCCTCCGGGCCGAAGACGGACCTGAGGCGGCGCGGGCGGACGCTACGCTCTCGCGCAACGAACACCACTCTCACCGGAGGACCGATGGCCCAGGCCATGCCCGTTGCGCCCGTTCCGCTGCCCTACCTTCCCGAGAATTCGCCCTCGTCCTGCCCTGTGTCGCCCCAGGAGCTGCTGCGCTACGTGCGCAGCAATGCCGAGGGCGCCCGGCACGTGCGCCTCGACCAGCTCGTCTTCATCCGCACCGCGCGGATCGAGGACTGCGGCTATTGGCTCTGGCGCTTCCCGGCCGCCGGCCTCGCGTCCTACGCTCTCGTGATGGAGGATGCGGAGGGCCCCTGGCTGACCTGCCATCAAAGCCTGGGCGGGATCGCCCCCGAGGACGTCCTCCTCGCCGACTACCGGACGGTCTCCGACAACCACTGATCCCCGGCGGACGGTGATCACAGACGTTGGCCCCTGTCGTTGACGGCCGGGCGCTTACTCGCTATCCTGCTTTCAGCCCGACATTTACGGGCAGGAACACTCTAGCGATCGCCTCATGACCTCCGGCCGCGACGACGACACGGGCGGGCCCGCCCGGCCTCCCGGGGAAGGTGACCTCCTGACATCCGAGGACATCTTCGGGGACATGCTCGACGATACCGGGCGCGACCGGGCCGCCGTACGCCCGCCGGCCACCGCGCCCCCGGCCACCCGGAAGTCGCCGATCCGCGTCAAGGTTGGCGACCCGGGACCCGGTCGGCGGCCGACGCCCCTCTCCAGCCCGAGTGGAGACGGCGACCTTCCCGAAGACGTCGCCGCTCTCCTCGATGCGTTCTCGGAGCCGGGCGCCGCCGCGCCGTCCAACCCACGGCCCGCGGCGCCGGCGGAAAACCCGCCCGCGCGCGCCCGAGCTCCGCGCGGAATGGATTCGATGGTCGAGGACCTGCTGAGCCTGGGCCGTCCGCCGACCAGGCCGGCGCCTCCCGCGCCGGCGCCGGAGAGCGATGCGCTGCCCCAACCCGCCGCCCGCACGACGACGAAGTTCCAGGCCGCCGCGCCCCGCGCGACGCAGATCCCGGAGGGCGGCGGGATCGATCTCGCCGGGCTCGCCGAGGAGGCGATGGCGATCCCGGAGGCGGACCTCGAACCCATGGAGGAGCCGCCGGCGGAAGCCGCTGCCCCCCGCGCCGACCTGTACGGGCCCTACCGCCTGCTCGAGCGCGTAGCGGTCGGCGGCATGGCGGAGGTCTTCCGCGCCAAGCGCAGCGGCGTCGAGGGGTTCGAGAAGGTGGTGGCGGTCAAGCGCATCCTCTCCCACCTCTCCGACAACAAGGAATTCGTCGACATGTTCATCGACGAGGCCAAGATGGTGGCCGGCCTCACGCACCCGAACATCGTGCAGATCTTCGACCTCGGCCGCATCGAGCGCAGCTACTACATCGCCATGGAGTACGTGCACGGCCGCGACCTGCGCACGATCATGAAGCGCGCGCGCGAGCGCAACGTGCCGATCTCCCTCGACCTCGCCGCGTTCGTGGTGTCGCGTGTGTGCGCCGCCCTCGAGTACGCGCACCGGAAGCGCGACGAGTCCGGCCAGCCGATGCTCCTCGTCCACCGCGACGTGAGCCCGCAGAACATCCTTCTCTCCTTCGAGGGGGACGTGAAGCTCACCGACTTCGGCATCGCCAAGGCGGCCAGCAAGGCGACGATCACCGACAAGGGCGCGCTCCGCGGCAAGCTCCTCTACATGAGCCCGGAGCAGGCCTGGGGCAAGCCGATGGACCGCCGCAGCGACGTCTTCTCGCTCGGCATCGTCTTCTACGAGATGCTCACCGGCCAGAAGCCGTTCGTCGGCACTTCCGAGATGAGCATCCTGGAGACGGTGCGCGAGTGCCGGGTCGCCCCGCCGACCACGGTCAACCCGAAGATCCCCGAGAAGATGGAGCGCGTCGCGATGAAGGCGCTCGAGCGCGATCCCGAGGTCCGCTACCAGGACGCGGGAGAAATGCAGCGCGACCTCGAGCGGGTGCTGCACGAGCGCCGGCCCACGACGCCGCGCGACGTGACGCTCCTCCTCGAGCAGCTGTTCGACGAGAACGAGCGCGGTGGCGCTTTGAGCGCGGACTGGTCGGCCGACCGCCCCTCGTCGGTCCACGGCGATCCCGGCTCCGCGTTCGACGAATCGCCGCCGCCCCCCGCTCCCGTGGCCAAGGAAACGTCGGCAAAGGACGCGATGAGCATCCAGAAGCTTCTGAAACGGTTCGGCATCAAGTGACGCACGCCCGGAGGTGACATCGATGGCACTGTCCAAGGAGCAGACCGAGTACTACCAGACGGTGCTCAAGACGACCCGCCAGGAGATCGACGAGCAGAGCGGCAAGATGGAGGAGGAGCTCGCGAAGGTGAAGGAGCGCCTGGCCGAGCTGCAGACCGCGACCAACGCGCTGAAGCAGATCTACGACGGCACGTGCAAGATCCTGGGCGTGGAGAACGACCTCGAGAAGGACGAGGACGCCTCGGCGGACTGACATTGGCCTGGTTCCGCCGTGAGCACGAGGCGCTTCCACCCACCGAGCAGGAAAGCCGTGTCCCCGAGGGGCTCTACGTCAAGTGCGGGGCTTGCAAGGAGAGCATCTACCGCAAGGAGGTGCTCAAGAACCTGAGCGTCTGCCCGAAGTGCGCGTTCCACTTCCGCATCTCCGCGCGCGAGCGGCTGACCCTCCTGTGCGACACGATCTGGGAGGAGTTCGACACCGACCTCGCGAGCAGCGATCCGCTCGACTTCAAGGACACCAAGCCCTACGCGGCGCGCCTCGCGGACGGGCTCAAGAAGACGGACTCCCTGGACGCGGTCATCTCCGCCGTCGGGCGCCTGGACGGGATCCGCACCGTGTTCGCGGTGATGGAGTACGGCTTCATCGGCGGGTCGATGGGGGTCGTGGTCGGCGAGAAGGTGACGCGCGCGGTCGAGCGCGCGATCGCGGAGAAGCTGCCGCTCATCGTGGTGTCGTGCTCGGGCGGCGCGCGGATGATGGAGGGCACGCTGTCCCTCATGCAGATGGCCAAGATCTCCGCCGCCCTCGCCCGCCTCGACGCCGCGCGATTGCCCTTCGTCAGCCTGCTCACCGATCCGACCACGGGCGGCGTGACCGCGTCGTTCGCCATGCTCGGCGACCTGAACGTGGCCGAGCCGGGCGCGCTCATCGGGTTCGCCGGGCCCCGCGTCATCGAGCAGACGATCCGCCAGAAGCTGCCCGAGGGATTCCAGCGCTCCGAGTTCCTGCTCGAGCACGGGATGCTGGACATCGTCGTCGACCGCCGCGAGCTGAAGCCGACCCTCGCCCGCAGCCTTCGCGCGCTGCTGAACTAGCGCCACCGCGGCGGCGGTGATGCGGTGACCTTCTTATCAAGCTGGGGGGGAACGCCCGCCACTGCTGATCGGGTTCTCGTGCCGCCATCGCTGGCCGGCGCGGCAATCACCGACGACAGTGCCTCGCTCCCCCCCAGACCCCCCACCGGGCGCCGTCCGCCTTCGGCGGCCGCCGCCCTCCTGATCCGCATCTTCATCAAGCCATCGGCGGGCGCACCGCATCACCGCACCGCGCCTAGTACTTGATCCCCACCTTCGCGCCCTCTTCCTTGAGCTGCGTCACCACCTCGGTGTCGAAGGCGTCCTTCTCGCCCGCGGCGAGGGCGGCCTCGCGCTTTTTCTGCAGCGTCTCGATCCTCGACTTCAGCTGCACGCGGCGCTCCTTTTGCGCCGCGAGCTGGCCGAGCGCCTCCGCTTCCGACTTCCCGGCGAGGGCGGGCGCGCGGTTGTGCTTCAGCTCCGCCCGCTGCTCCGCGACCGGGCGGTCCACGAGGTCCTGCGCGGCCAGGCGATCGGCCCGGGCGAGATAGCCCGCGGCTTCGACCGCGACCGCGGCCGGCATGGCCTGCCGCGCTTCCATCGTCTTCGCTCCCGCCGCGCGCTGCGGCGCGTCGCCGGAGAGCACGACGGTGCCGGAGAGCTCGGTCCCGAGCCGCGCCAGCTCGTCGTCGTACGGCGTCACCTGCGCGTTCATCCCGCCCTGGCCGTCGATCTGCGCGTAGTGGCCGAGCCCGGCGGCGGCGATCTCCTGCCACACCGCGGCGGTCTGGGTGTCCCCGCCACACTGGATCGCGTCGACGACGATCCCGCGGCGCGTGGCGTCCGCGGCGTGGCGGCGATAGTCGAAGCCGTCCTGGTAGTCGACGTGGGGTGGGGCGTCGCCGACGAGGAAGATGACCTTCAGCGCGCCGCGCGACCACGGCAGCTTCTCCACCGCGTCGTGGAGAGCAGCCGATACGTGCTCGGGGCCGTCGCCGCCGCCTTCCGCGCGGAACGAGGCGAGCGACTGATAGACGGCGTCCATGTCCGCGGAGAACGGATGGACCTGGGTCACGTAGGCGTCTCCGATGTCGCGATACGCGACCAGTGCGATGCGCAGGTCGGGGCGCGGCTGCCCTTCGCCGATACGGCGCGCGATCGACCAGATCCGCCGCTTCGCGCCCTCGCTGAGGCCTCCCCTGCTGCCGGTGGTGTCGAGGACGAACGCCACCTCCACCCGCGGCCGCGCGGCC
>JANMPI010000030.1:0-7906 GCA_031369785.1 Acidobacteriota bacterium | reverse complement strand
GGATGGCGCGGATCCGCGCGTCGCTGATGCTCGCCGGATCGGAGTCGCTCGGGACGTAGTGCGTGAAGCCCTTTCCGTCCGTGCTCAGCAGGTCGAGTCCGCCATCGGTTCCGACCCAGAGGCGGTCCTTCGCATCGACGTACAGGGCGTAGACGCGATCGTCGATCAGGCTCGCCGGCGCCTTCGCGTCGTGGGCGAACGGCTGCAGGGCGCCACTCGCGAGGTCGAGGCGGAGCAGGCCGTTCTCGCGGGTGCCGATCCAGAGCGCGTTTCCGTGCGCCTGGTAGCGGAGCACGCGGACGTGGCGGGCGGCGCCCGTGTCCTGCCGCACGACCGTGTCGGTGGCGCGGTCCCAGCGGCCGAGGCCGCCGCGGGTGGCCACCCACACGCTGCCCGCGCCGTCCTCCTCGACGTCCCACACGAAGCCGTCGGGAAGCGTCGCGGCGTCGGTCGCGTCGTGGCGGTACACCTTGAACGCGCTCCCGTCGTAGCGGTTGAGCCCGTCCTCGGTGGCCATCCACACGTACCCGCGCCGGTCCTGGAGCACGTCCATCACCGCCGCCTGCGACAGGCCTTCGTCGAGCGACAGGCGCTCGAAGCGGATCGGACGCACCAACGCCGTCGCGTCGCGCGGCGCCATCGCCGCCGCGGCGAGGACCAGAAGGCCGAGAATCGCCGACGTTCGCGTGGTGGATTTCATTGTTCCGCTCTCATGAACAGGATTGGATCAGGGATCGCGGAAGCCGGTGCTCAGGGCTTCGGTCATCACCGGGCCGGTGAGCTCGGGCAGGGTCACGGCCGGCGTCCAGACCGGGCAGTCCGGCCACATCTCGCCCTCCGGCCAGACTTCGCTGTCCGGCCAGAGCTCGCCCTGCCCCGCGCCGCCCGTCGGCCAGGTCTCGCCGTCGGTCTGGAGGACGGGATCGAGGAACGCGGCCGGGTTCGTCCAGGCAACCGATCCTGCCCAAAGGCTGCGCAGCGAGAGATCGGCGTTGTTCCAGAGCTGGGCGGTGTTCTCGAAGGCGATTTTCCCGGTGTCGACGTCGGGGATGGCGCGTGGCGAGAGGGCGTCGGCCACGACCCACGTCGCGCGGAGGGCGCCGAGGATGTCGAGGTAGCCGGCGCCGCTCACCAGCGGATCGCCGAACTTCGCCTTGCGCGCGGACATCATCAGGCGGACCTTGACGCTTGCGGGCTGGAGCGTGGGGTCCTGCTGGATCATGAGCGCGGCGGTGGCGGCGACGATCGGCGAGGCCATGCTCGTCCCGGACATCTCGAAGTAGTCGGTGATTTCGGGGTGGAGCGGATCCGCGGCAACCCGCCGGTCGGGCAGGAGCATGTCGTCGACCGATCCCGGCGATCGCAGAGAGACGATCCGGTTGCCGGGGGCCACCAGGTCGGGCTTGGCCACGAGGTCGAACGCGGTCGGCCCGCGCGAGGAGTAGGTCGCGATCTTGTCGTCCTCGATCGGCCCGGTGTGCTTGGTGTTCGTCGCACCGACGGTGATCACCTTGCGCGAGTTGCACGGGCTCGTGACCGTGACGTGCCCGCCCCGGCCGCGGTTGCCCGCGGAGCAGACGACGACCACGCCGGCGTCCCAGAGCGCGTCCACCGCCTCCACCAGCGGGTCGACCGCCGCGGGCTCGAAGATCGGATGGCCGAGGGAGATGTTCACCACGCGGATCCCGTACTGGTCCTTGTTGGCGACGATCCACTGCAGCCCGGCCAGCACGTCGGAGGTGAGACCGCGTCCGAGACTGTCGAGCACCCGCACGGAGACGAGGCCGGCCTCGGGGGCGACGCCGGCCATGCGGCCGGCGGAGCGGCTGCCGTTGCCGACCATGATCCCCGCCACGTGCGTTCCGTGGCCGTTGGGGTCGACGCTCGCCGAGGGAGGCCCCGCCTGCGGCGTCGGCTGACCCACGAAGTCGATCACGGCGGAAAGGGTCGCGATGTCGGGATGGAGCGAAACCCCGGAGTCGACCACGGCAATCGTGACGCCCGTGCCCTTGAAGGCGCTTTCGGGCGCCGGCGCCATCGGCTCGTTCGACGCTTCGCGAGCAACGTCCATCTCCGTCATGACGGGCTCGTCGAGGCCGACGTACTCGACGTTCGGGTTGTCCGCGAGCGCCGCCAGGCGGTGCGCGGGAATGCGCAAGGACATCCACTTCGAAGAGTTCCGGAGCGCGCGCCGCGTCTGGCCGCCCAGCGCCAGCACCGTCGCCCGCTCGGAGACGCCGGGCGCGCGGTGGAAACGAACGAGGATGTCCATCTGGGACGTCCCCCGTCCGCGGGAGGCGGCGCGTGCACGAGCGCTGCGGTCGTGGCCGGGACGGTTGTCGGCCTGGGTCGGTGTCGCCGGCGCCAGGGCGAGGGCCAGTCCGAGCCCCCACGCCGCCCCCGATCGCCAACGCCGTCTCTTTGATGTATCGCTCATTGCCCTTTCCACTTCCTCGCTGACGGTGGTACATAGCAACGTCAGTGCCAGTCCGGGACGCGTAAGGGGGCTTTATAACAATCTTAGGATGAAAGACTTACAGGTATCGGATACCTATTGGGTTGCCACTATTCAGGTAATCGACCACGTTCAGCCACAAATTCGGCGCGCCGAATTCTAAAACTGGCGCGCGATGTCGGCGCGCCGCCGGCGCAAAGTCGGCTCGGTGACACCGAGCAGCGCTGCGGCCCTTCGGACGTCGCCGCCGACCGCCGTATCGATCTCGGCGAGGAGCGCGCCCTCCGCGAGCTGACACGCGTCCGCGTCCCGCGGTCGGTCCTGGATGAAATCCTCGAGCGTCGAGGCTACCGCCGGCCAGGTGGGCGTACGGGGCGCGACTCCCGCCGTCCGCCGCGCCGCCGCGCTTCGCAGCTGCCGCCGATACGTGGTGTCCGCGAGGCCGAGCAGATCGGCGCCGCGCCGCGCTCCGCCGCCCGCGAGGCGATCCGCGGTGAGCACGAGGTCCTCGGCCAGCCACTTTCCGAGCGGGACGAGGCCGGCGGCGCCGGCGGCAACCGCCGCCGCGACCTCCCGCGCGAGCGCACTGCGAAGGCGCGTCCGCGGGTCTCCCCCCGCTTCGGCGGTGGAGGGCGTGAGCGGCGGCGCCGTGCGCCCCGGCGGAACGGCGCTCGGCGACGGTGCTTCCGGGAGTGCCGCCACCGGCATGGCACCGGGCGCGAGCGCAGCCTGGAATCCCTGCAAGTCGTCGACGTCGACCTCGCGCCGGTCGCAGAACAGCACCGACGTCATCACGAGGTTCTGCAGCTCGCGAACGTTCCCCGGCCAGGCATATGCCTCGAGCGCGGTCTTCGCTCGCTCGGTGAAGTGATGAGCGGGCCGGCGGTAGAGCGCGGCGAACTGCTGCAGGAAGATCGTGGCCAGGTGGACGATGTCGTCCTGGCGCTCGCGCAGTGGCGGGACGTGGAGGCGGATGACGTTCAGGCGATGGAAGAGATCCTCGCGGAAGGCCCCTTCGCTCACCCGCGCCCGCAGGTCGACGTTGGTCGCGGCCACGATGCGGACGTCGACCTTGCGCACCTCGACGCCGCCCACGGGCGTGAATTGCTTTTCCTGGACGAACCGCAGCAGCTTGGCCTGCAGGTCGATGGGAAGCTCTCCCACCTCGTCCAGGAAGACCGTTCCCCCGTCGGCGCGGGACAGCTTCCCCGGCTTGCGGGTGTGGGCCCCGGTGAAGGCGCCTTTCTCGTGGCCGAAGAGCTCGCTCTCGATGAGGGTCGGCGCGATCGCGCCGCAGTCGACCACCACCAACGGCCGGTCGTTGCGCCCGCTCAGCTCATGGAGGGTATGGGCGAACATTTCCTTGCCCGTGCCGCTCTCCCCCGTGATGAGGACGGTGGTGTCGGTGCGCGCGATCTTGCGCGCGCTGGCGAGGAGCGATTCCATCGCCACCGACCGGTACGCCATCCGGGAGCCGTGGACGACGCGGCGCAGGTCGGTGACCTCGGCTTCGAGCCGCTCCTTCTCCTCCCGCTGCCGCTCGCGCTCCCGCTCGAGGAGCCGCGCGCGGTCGAGCGCCACCGCCATCCCCGAGGCGAGCGCGTCCAGGAATCGGCGATCGGATTCGTCGAAGGCGACCGCGATCTCGACCACGATGCCGCCCAGCCAGCGGTCCTGGAGGAAGAGCGGCAGGGCGTAGAGCGATGAATCCCCCGCCGGATCCTCTTCCGCGGCCACGAAGTGCTTGCCCTCGGCGCTCTGCTCCAGCGTCTCCAGATCACGGGGCGTGATCTGGAACCGGCGCGCGCCGCCCGGGCTGCGCTCGAAGCCCCCGAGGACCACGAACGCGCCGGAGGCCGACTTCTCGACGACCGCGACACGGCGCGCCTGCAGCGTCTCGAACAGCCGCGCGGTGAAGCGCAGCGCCAGCTCCTGCGGGTCCGCGGAAGACGCGACCACCGACACGGAGTCGAGGAGCAGCCGCATGTTGCGGTAGTCCTTGATCTTGTCTCCGGTGAAAATGCCCTGCAGGCGGTCGAGGCTGCCCGCGCTCTCGACGTCCGACCCTTTCTCCCAGACGCGCACACGCCCTCCGGCGTCGTCGCGGCGGGCCGCGGAGAGGGCCTGGTCGGCGCGGCGGATCATCTCCTGCGCGTCGACATTGTCCGTTCCGTCCATCACCGCGAGCCCCGCGCCGAACTCCAGGCGCAGGATGCCGCCGTGGTAGCGCTGCTCGTCGAGCCGTCGCACCAGGTTCTCGGTGACGGTGCGGCCGACGTCGCGGCCGGTGTCGAACAGGATGACCGCGAACGTGGCGCCGCCGTAGCGCGCGACATGATCCCGGCTGCGGAGGCTCGCGCGGAGCGCGGTCGCGATCTCGCCCAGCACGAGGTCACCGGAGCGGCGGTCGAGGCGCTCGTTCACCCACCCGAAGTTCTCCGGCCCGAGGAGGATGAGCACCGCGTTCCGCTGGCGCTCCGCCGCCTCCGCCACCGCGACGTCGAGCTCGGCCTGGAATTCGGGACGCTGCGGCAGGCCGGTCACCTGGTCGAACAACGTCCGCGAGACGGAGCGCGCGTGGGCGGCAAAGGCGGCCGCGAGCCCGAGGAAGTTCTTCCACCAGCGGTCGTCGGTCAAGGTGTCGGACGCGGTCGGAAATTGCCGCAGGCCGTCGGCCGGACGCGCCGCCGTCGCGTGCTCGAAGCGCAGCCCCGTCCAGGCCGCGGGCTCGACGCGGGATCGGGCGTCGCGCTTGCGGCGCTCGGGGGCTGCCCCGTCGTCCTTGGCAACCACCCACCCGAGGGGAATGCGATAGAGGACCCCGCCGGGGTCGCGGCTGGGCAGGCGCATGGCGCCGTCCTCCGGCTCGCCGTGGTCGTCGCCGAAGCGCCGGTGAAGATCCGCCGCCGCCGCCTCGTCGGCGAGCTCGGGCAGCGGGCCGAGGCGCCCTTCGTGAATGAGGATCTCGCGCTCGCCGCTCGATCCCGGCGGCACGTAGAGGGAGACGGAAGCGGCGCCACTCAGGCGCTCGACGAGGCGCACGTACGACCGGAGGATGTCGGTGGCTTCGCTCATCGCGCGGCCCCCATTGTCCACCCGCGCGCGGCCGGCGCGATCACGCGGGTCAGTCCACGAAACGGTATTTGATGAGGGTCCAGAGCGCCGGGAATCCGTCGCGCCAGGTGATCTTCTTCCCCTCCGCGTAGTCGCGGCCCTCGTACGTGATCGGCACCTCGTAGACCCGCGCACCGCGCTTGAAGAGCTTGGCCGTGATCTCGGGCTCGATGCCGAAGCGGTTGCTGCGCAGGCCGAGGTCCTTCAGGAGATCGGCGCGCACCGCCTTGAAGCACGTCTCCATGTCCGTCATGGTCGTGTTGTAGAGCACGTTGGTGACGAGGTTCAGGAACAGGTTGGCGAGGTAGTGCGTGAAGAGAAAGCAGCGGTGCCGGCCGATGAAGCGGCTGCCGAAGACCGCGTCCGCCTTGCCCTTCACGATGAGGTCGAGGAGCTCCGGGTATTCCTCGGGGCTGTACTCGAGGTCGGCGTCCTGGACGACGATGATGTCTCCCGTCGCCTCCGCGATGCCGCGCCGCACCGCCGCGCCCTTGCCCTGGTTCCGCTCCTGGAGGACGTGCTTGAAGCCCTTGCGCGCGGCGATCTCGCGCACGATGTCGCGGCTGCCGTCCGTGGAGGCGTCGTCGACCGCGATGAGCTCGATGCGCAAGGGCACCGCGAGCACGCGGTCGATGATCTCCTCGACCGTCGCGCGCTCGTTGTAGATCGGCATCACCACCGTGAGCAGCGGGTCGGTGAGCGGGGTCGGCCTTCCCCGCATCAGCGGGGCGCCCCGTAGCCGGCGGGGTGGTCTCGCAGGAAGCGCACCGAGGTCTCGACGATGGCGTCGATCTCGCGCCACTGCGGCATGAACCCGAGCTCGGCACGCGCGCGTTGCGCGGACGCCACCAGCACCGGCGGATCGCCGCGCCGGCGGGGCCCGACCTGCGCGGGGACCGGGCACTTCGTCACCCGGGCGACGGAATCGATCACCTCCCGCACCGAATGGCCCTGGCCCGTTCCCAGGTTGAAGGCGCGGAAGGGCTCCCGGGCGGGGGCGAGCGCCGCGACATGCGCGCGCGCGAGGTCCTGCACGTGGACGTAGTCGCGCACGCACGTGCCGTCCGGAGTCTCGTAATCGTCGCCGTGGATGAAGAGCGGTTCGCCGCCGCCCAGCGCGGCCCGGATCGCCCGCGGGATGATGTGCTCCTCGGGACGGTGATCCTCGCCCAGCGTGCCGTCGGGATGGCTGCCGGCGGCGTTGAAGTAGCGCAGCGCCACGGCGCGGAAAGCGCCCGCGCCGGCGTAGTCGGCCAGCGCGCGTTCGAAGACGAGCTTGGTGGCGCCGTAGGGATTGATCGGATCTTGCGGATGGTCCTCCGCCATCGGAGTCCGGACCGGCATCCCGTAGGTCGCGCACGAGGAGCTGAACACGATGAGGGGAACCGAGGCCCGGGTCATCGCCTCGAGAAGAGCAATCCCCTTCACGACGTTCGCCCGGTAATAGGAGGAAGGATCCCCCACCGAATCGGCGACGCTCAGGAGGCCCGCGAAGTGGATGACCGCCTGGGCGCCTGCGAGCGCATCGTCGAGAGCGCTCGCGTCGCCGAGATCGCCCGGCACGAAGCGCGCGCCGGGATGGAGCGCAGCACGATGCCCCTTCGAGAGATCGTCCAGCACCGTCACGGCATGGCCGGCCTCGATCAGCTCGCGGACGGCGTGGCTGCCGATGTAGCCCGCGCCACCGGTGACCAGCACCGTCACCGTCGCCCGATCCCCTCGTAGTGGAAGCCCATCTCGCGGAGCATCGCGGGGTTGTACACGTTGCGCCCGTCGAAGATCGAGGGGCGGCGCATGAGCTCCTTGATCCGGGCGAAGTCGGGCTCGCGGAACTCGTTCCACTCCGTCGCCAGCACCAGCGCGTCGGCGCCAACCACGGCGTCGTAGCTGCGGGCGCACAGCGTCACCGCCGGATCGAGCACGCCGCGCGCCGCGGGCATCGCCTTGGGGTCGTAGGCGCGGACCGCCGCTCCGCCCTCGCGCAGCCCGTGGATGATGGCGAGCGCGGGCGCCTCCCGCAGGTCGTCCGTGCGGGGCTTGAACGCGAGCCCCCACACGCCCACCACCTTGCCGTCGAGGCCGCCCAGGTGCGCCGCGATGCGCGGCAGGAGGATGCGCGTCTGGTCCTGGTTGGCGCGGTCGACCGCCTCCACCACGCCGAGCGGCGAGCCGGCGTCACCCGCGATCTTCATCAGAGCCTTCACGTCCTTGGGGAAGCACGACCCGCCGTATCCGATGCCCGGGAAAAGGAAGGACGAGCCGATGCGCGAGTCGGTGCCGATCCCCCGCCGGACCTCGTTCACGTCGGCGCCGACGCGGTCGCACAGGTTGGCGATC
>JANMPI010000018.1:0-26941 GCA_031369785.1 Acidobacteriota bacterium | reverse complement strand
GGATCACGAGCGCCGCGACCGCCGCCACCTTGGCCACGGTGAACAGGTTCTGGACGCGCGCGCCGGTGCGCAGCCCCGTGATGTTCAGCCACGTGAGGGCGGCGATAACCACGAGCGCCACCGCCTGCGCGCTCGAGAAGGTGCGCCCGCCGAGGGTGAAGAAGACCGTGCCCTCGCCCACGCTCGGGAAGAAGACGCCGAAGTACTTGGCGAAGGCGACCGCCACCGCGGCGATGAAGCCGGTGTTGATGGCGAGGAGCAGCGTCCAACCGTAGAGGAACCCCCACAGGGGGCCGAACGCGCGGCTCAGGAAGACGTATTGCCCGCCGGCCCGCGGCATGGCCGCCGCGAGCTCGCCATAGGCGAGGGCGCCGAAGAGGGTGAGGATGCCCCCGAGGACCCAGAGGCCGACGAGGAGTCCGGGGGACTGGATGTAGCCGGCCATGATCGACGGGGCGACGAAGATGCCGGAGCCGATGACGCTCCCCACGATGAGCATCGTGGCGTCGAAGAGGGACAACCCGCGCACGAGGCCGTGACCATCGGCGTCCGAAATCACCGTTTCGCTCAAGGGAGGGGGATCGTCAGAGTGCGCGAAGCATAGCTCAGAGGTCCTTCAGGATCTCCTCGGGATGAGCGGCCGCGTTGACCTTGGGGTAGACCTTCCGGATCTTGCCGTCCTTGCCGATCAGGTAGCTGATCCGCTTCGCCGATCCCGCGGTTGCGTCGGCGGCGGCGCCGTAGGCCACGCCGATCTTCCGGTCCACGTCGCAGAGCAAGGGGAAATTGAACTCGAACTTCTGCGCGAACTTCGCGTTCTTCTCCACGCCGTCGAAGCTCGCGCCCAGGATCTGGACGCCCTTGTCCTCGTACTGCGCGATTCGGTCGCGGAACCCGCAACCTTCGGCCGTTCAACCCGGGGTGTCCGCGCGCGGGTAGAACCACAGGACGACGTCCTTCCCCTTGAAGTCGGACAGGCGGACGGTCTTGCCCGTGTGGTCCTGGACCTCGAACTCCGGCGCCTGCATTCCGGGTTCCAGCATGGTGGGGCCTCCGCCTGCAGTATATCGGCCGATCGCGGGCTCGATGCCGCCGAAGGCCTTCAAAACCAGGCGCGAGAGCAGGGAAGGTTGCCGGGGCATCAGGGAACAGGAACAGGGACGAGAGCCGAAGGCATGGAACGGATGATAGACGGCCGCGAGGGGAGCGCGCGTAGCGGAGCGTTAAAATGTGGCGCGTATCGAACGTCGCGGACCATACGGCTCCGCGGAGCGCGACTCCCCGGAGCGGCCGTCCCACCCAGAGCGCTTGACGGCGGTGTCGAAGATCGTTTACATGTAAAGCATGTCGGGACTGGCGGGGCGGCGGGCGCTGGTGACGGGGGGCGGGCGGGGCATCGGCCGCGCGGTGGCGCTCGCGCTGGCCCGCGCCGGAGCGCGCGTGACGGTCGCCGCGCGGACCCGCGCCGAAGTGGAGGCCGTGGCGCGCGAAATGGGCTCCCCCGGCGTCGCGGCGACCGTCGACGTCGCCGACCCGGAGTCGGTTCGCGCGCTCTTCCGCGAGGTCGGGGCGGTCGACATCCTCATCAATGGCGCCGGAGTCGCGCCCACGGCGCCCCTCGTGAAGACCACCGACGAGCAGTGGCGGCAGGCCATCGACGTCAATCTCGGCGGGTCGTTCCACTGCCTGCGCGAAGCGCTGCCCGCCATGGCCGCCGCCGGCTGGGGCCGCGTGGTCAACATCGCGTCCATCGCGGGGACGACCGGCATGCCGTACATCGCCGCCTATGCGGCCAGCAAGCACGGCGTCCTCGGCCTCACCAAGGTGGCCGCCCTCGAGTTCGCCGCCCACGGGGTCACCGTCAACGCCGTCTGCCCCGGCTACGTCGACACGCCGATGACGGACGAGTCCGTGCGCCGCATCGTGGCCAAGACGGGCGTGGCGGAGGCGGACGTCCGACGGCGGCTCGCGGAGTCGAGCCCCCAGAACCGCCTCTACACCGTGGACGAAGTTGCGGCGCTCGTCCTCTTTCTCTGCGGCGACGCCGCGGCCGGAATCAACGGGCAGGCGTTGAGCGTCGACGGAGGGACCGTCGTATGACCGGCCGGCTGACCGCGATCAACCCCGACTCGCTGTCCCGGCCGCGCGGGTACAGCCACGGCATGAAGGGCGCGGGCGACGTCCTCTTCGTCGCCGGCCAGATCGGCTGGGACCGCCACGGGCAGATGGTGCCGGGCGACTTCGCGGCACAGTTCGCCCAGGCCCTCGACAACGTGCTCGACGTGGTGTGGAAGGCGGGCGGCGGGCCGCATTCCATTGCCCGTCTCGTGATGTACGTGACCGACAAGGGCGAATACCGGCGTTTGCAGAAGGAAGTCGGCCTCGCCTATCGCGCGCGCATGGGCGCGCACTATCCGGCCATGGTCCTGGTGGAGGTCAAGGCCCTCCTCGAGGACGACGCGAAGGTGGAGATCGAGGCCACGGCGATCCTGTGAGGGCGACCCATCCGCGCCGCCGCGCCACGATCGACGGCCACGCCGCTCTCGCGGTCTGGGTTCGCCTGCTGAAGGCGCACGGATTGATGCTCCGGGAGCTCCGTCGGCGCGTCCCCGAAGACCTGACGCTGGCCCAGTTCGACGTGCTCGCCCAGCTCGATCGCGATCCGGACGGAATGACCTCGAGCGCACTGACGCGGGCGCTCCTCGTCACCGCCGGCAACGTCTCGGGGATAGTCGGGCGTCTGGCGCGCCTGGGCCTCGTCGAGCGGCGCCCCGTCCCCGGCGATCGGCGCGCGGCGCGGATCCGCCTCACCACCCGCGGCCGGCAGGTCATGTCCCGCGCGCTCCCCCGCCACCGCCGCGACGTCGCAGCGCTCCTTTCCGCTGTGCCGCCCCGCGACCTCGACGCCCTCCGCGGCCTGCTCGGCCGCCTAAACCAGGCGCTCGACGCGCGAATGCCGTGACGCCTCGGCCGCGGAGCTTCCACTACGAACAGAACGGGGCCGTGGCGACGCTGCGGCTCGACCGCCCGGCGGCGCTGAACGCGCTCACCTTCGAGGTGTACCGCGAGCTCATCGAGACCTTCCGCGGCCTCCGGAACCGGCCGGCCGTCCGCGTCGCCGTGATCACCGGCACCGGTAAGGCGTTCTGCACCGGCGGAGACGTGAAGGACATCATCGGCGACCTCGTGACCCGCGATCCGGAGGCCCTCCTCGAGTTCACGACCATGACCTGCGATCTCATCCGCGCGATCCGCGCCGCACCCCAGCCCGTCATCGCCTCCCTGAACGGCACGGTTGCCGGCGCGGGGGCGGCGATCGCGCTCGCCTGCGACTTCCGGGTGGCCTCGGAGACGGCGCGCATCGCCTTCCTGTTCGTCAAGGTCGGCCTGGCCGGCGCGGACATGGGGGCGGCGTTCCTGCTGCCGCGCGTGATCGGCCTCGGGCGCGCCACGGAGTTGCTGATGACGGGCGAGTTCACGGACGCGGCCGAAGCGCAGCGCATCGGCCTCTACCATCGCGTCGTGCCCGCCGATCGGCTCGTCCTCGAGACCGGCGCCCTCGCCGATCGCCTGGCGCGGGGGCCCGCGGAGGCGCTCATGGAGACCAAGCGCGCGCTCGACTCCGAGCTGCACATGGACCTCGAAGCCGCTCTGGCGCAGGAGGCGTCGATACAGGCGCGGCTCATGGAGCGCCCCGATTTCAAGGAGGGACACGCGTCCTTCATCGAACGCCGGCCGTCCCGATTCGACGGGGCGCCCGAGTGATCGCCCCCGGCACCGCACCCGCCGATCCGTTCCTCGAGGACCGCCACCGCGCCCTCGCCGAGCGCGCCCGCGCCTTCGGCGACAAGCACCTGCGGGCGTCCGCCGACGACGAGGCGCGTCCCGGCGAGCGCACGCGGGAGATCGCGCAGAAGCTGGGACAAGCCGGGCTCCTCGGCGCCGCGGTGCCGCCCCCGCACGGCTTCATGGACCTGCGATCGCTGGTCGCGGTGCGCGAAGGGCTCGCGTACTTCTCGTCCCTCGCCGACACCGCCTTCGCGATGCAGGGGCTCGGGTCCTACGCGGTGAGCCGCGCCGGCACCGACGTGCAGAAGGACCGCTGGCTGCCGGCGGTGGCCGCGGGGGACGTGCTGTGCGCTTTCGCGGTGACCGAGCCGGAGGCGGGATCCGACCTCGCCGCCGCACGCACCCGCGCCGTGCCTGACGGCGCGCTCTGGCGCCTCACCGGGCTCAAGACCTTCATCTCGAACGCGGGCATCGCCGGGATGTACACCGTCCTCGCGCGGAGCGGCGCCGAAGCGGAAGGCCACCGCGCGCTCTCCATGTTCCTCGTGGACGCCGACGCGCCCGGCATCTCGGTGAAGCCCCTGGCGCCAATGGCCGCGCATCCGCTGGGTGAGCTGCGGTTCACCGAGACGCCGGCGGTGCTCCTCGGCGAGGAAGGGCACGGCTATTCGCTCGTCTTGAAGACGCTCGATGCCTTCCGCCCCAGCGTCGGCGCCGCGGCCTGCGGCCTCGCCGCCCGCGCGCTCGACGAGGCGCTCCGCTGGGCGCTGGCCCGCCGCCAGTTCGGCAGCGCGCTGGCCGAGCTGCAAAGCGTGCAGATGGCCCTCGCCGACATGCAGACCGAGCTGCAGGCCGCGCGCCTCCTCGTCCGCCACGCGGCGTGGGCGAGAGACCTGGGCGCGGAGCGGATCGCCCGCGAGGGCGCCATGGCCAAGCTCTTCGCCACCGAGATGGCCCAGCGCGTGGTCGACCGCGCAGTGCAGATCCACGGCGGCCAGGGAGTCATGCGCGGCGCCACCGTCGAGCGCCTCTACCGCGAGGTGCGCGCGCTGCGGATCTACGAGGGCACGAGCGAGATCCAGAAGCTCGTGATCGCCCGCCAGATGGTGAAGGAGAGCCGATGACCGACCTGCCGCCCGAGTACCGCCAGATGCTCGTCCAGATGATGGAGAGCCAGGCCTACCGCGAGCTCGCCGCCGCGCACATGTTCGGCTACGGCCTGCGCTTCGTCCCCGAGAAGTGGATGCGCTTCATGGTCTGGCACATCCGCGAGGAGGCGGAGCACTACGAAGCGGTCTCGAAGATGTACAAGACGTTCACGGGCAGCGAGGTCGAGCCGCGCGTCGCGGAGCGCCTGGCGGGCAAGCCGGTCCCCTTCGCGGAGAGCTGGGTCGAGCTGGCGATGGCGCAGTTCCTCTACGACCGCGGCGGCTTCTGGCAGCTGAAGGAGTACGAGGAGTGCTCGTACGAGCCGTACCGGGACGTCGTCCAGAAGATCGTAAAGGAAGAAGCGGGCCATCAGAGCCTCGGCGAGAAGATCGTCGTCGAGCAGTGCCAGTCCGGGCGCTTCGACGACGTGAAGCAGGGCCTCTTCGAGAAGTGGCTGCGCCTGGGCATGCTCTCCTTTGGCCGCCCCGGCACGCCGGGCAACCGGTACGCCATCGAGCAGGGCCTGAAGAAGCGCGACTCCGCTCTGTGCATGAAGGATTTCGTGGACGACATCCGGCCCGCGGTGCGCGCGGCCGGGCTGCGGTTTCCCGATCCGGCGTCGCTCCGCATGGAGCTGCCCCCGGACATCGACTGGAGGACGTGATGGGCCGCATCGCGGATTTGTGCGGAGAGGTCGCGGCCGCGGCGGAGCAGGGGCCGGAAGGCTGGGACCTCGCGCCCGACATGTGGGATCACCTGCGCAAGGAGTGGACCGACGACGACATCCAGGACGCCCTGAACCTCGTGGCGGACAGCCTCACCCTGGCCGAGATCGTCGAGTCCGCGGACAGCCTGAGCACGCGGCTGGTCGAGGCGCTCGGCTCCTACGGCGACGCGCGCTCCTTCAAGCAGCTCGAAGAGGGCGAGGCCGTCATCGGCATCGAGACCGTGGGACAGCTCGCCCGCCGCGTCACCCGGCTCGAGGAGTTCCTGCACGCCTACCGTGAAGGCAGCTCTCCCGACCGTACGGGGTTCCTGGCCTTGCAGCATCGGCTGGCCGAGTACGGGATCGAGGACGAGCTGGACGAGGACCCCATCCCCCGCCATCCCGACGACGAAGACGACGACGACTGATTCTTCCCGCGTGACCCTTCCCTCGCGCGCGGCGGCGCGGCTCTTCACTCCCCTTCCCGTCGGGACCGCGGGCCGCGCGCTGCCCAATCGCATCTGGCTGCCGGCGATGGTGACCTGGCGCGGGACCGCGGACGGGTTCGTGACGCCGGCCGTGCACGACATCTACATGCGCTACGCGCGCGGGCGCCCCGGGATGATCGTGCTGGAGGCGACGGGCATCCGCGACGTCGCCAGCGGGCCGCTCCTCCGCTTGAGCCACGACCGCTACGTCCCCGGCCTCGCCGCCCTCGTCGCCGAGATGCGCAGCGTCACGGATTCGCTGATCGTTCCCCAGATCATCGACTTCCTGAAGATCGCCACGCGCAAGCCGACCCGCGCGTACCTCCAGGGGATGGTCGCCCGCCGCGCGCTCCCCGAAAAGGTCCTCGCCCTGACCGACGCCGAGTTCGAGGCCGGTGTCGACGGCTATCTACCGGATCCTCGCCAGCGTCGCGATTTCCTCTTCGGCTACCGTCAGACCGTCGAGGACCTCGACCGCGAGGAGATCCGCGGCCTCCCGGGCTGGTTCGCCGCCGCCGCGCGCCGCGCCCGCGACAGCGGGTTCGACGGCGTCGAGCTTCACTTCGCGCACGCGTACACCATGGCGTCGTTCCTCTCCGTCCTGAACTCGCGCACCGACGAATACGGCGGCAGCTTCGCCAACCGCATGCGCCTGCCCCTGGAGGTGATCGAGGAGGTGCGGGGCGCGGTCGGCCGCGACTTTCTCGTCGGCTGCCGGCTCCTCGGCTCCGAGGACGTGCGGATGGCGGACGGCCGCATCGGCGGCAGCACGCTCGAGGACGCGCAGCAGGTCGCGGTCGGACTCGCGCACGCGGGCCTCGATTTCCTGTCCGTCTCCCGCGGCGGCAAGTTCGAGGATGCGCAGCAGCCCCCGGTCGGCGAGGCGATGTATCCGTACACGGGGAACAGCGGATCGGTCTGCATCCCCCGCCGGAAGGGCGATCCGCCGGGGACGAACGCGCACCTGGCGGCGGGGATCCGGGCCGCCGTGCGCGGCGCCGGCTTCACGACGCCGGTCGTCGCCTCGGGCAAGATTTTCGTCTTCGAGCAGGCGGAGCGGCTCCTGCAGGACGGGCACGCGGACGCGATCGGCATGGCCCGCGCCCTGCTCGCCGATCCCGACCTGCCGCGCAAGTGGCAGGCGGGCCACGACGCGGCGGCGCGGACGTGCGTCTTCTGTCCCTACTGCGAGGACGAGGACCAGCACCACCGCACCGTCACCTGCACGCTGTGGCCCAAGGACCCCGCCAACCATCGGCGGCGGCTCATCCCCGCGGCGTGGGACGGCGACCGGAATACCTAACGGCTGACGGATCGCTCCCGGAGCGCTCCCTCGATGGCGTACCGGACCGCCGGGTGGGTCTCCCGCGATTCTTGCGCCCGGAGCGCCGCGCGCGCCGCCTCCCCGCCGATCATGCCCATGGCCTTCGCCGCTCCGCGCCGCGCCTGCCAGTCGGGGTGCGCGAGCACCGCCGCAGCCAGCCGCTGCGCGCCCGCCGGGTCCTCCTTCGCGAACGCCCGCGCGTAGGCCAGGACGGCCGACGACAGCAGCGGGGCCGGCGTGTCCCGCGTGACGAGCACGGTGTCCAGGTACACCCGGGCCCGCGTTCCGCCGAGCATTCCGAGCGCGGTCATCGCCCTTTGGCGCGCGCCGAACACCAGCTTGGCGTCACCCGCCGCTCCGATGAGCTGAACGTCCACGTCATCGCCGAGGCGCCGCCAGTCGTCCGCCGTCATGCGCGCCGGCTCGGGCGCCCGCAGGACCGCACGCACCGCTTCGGGGCGCGCGGGAGCGGCGGACGCGGCGCCGGCGGCGTGGAAGGCGAGCGCGGCGCCGAGTGCGATGAGACGAGTCGATTTCATGGCCAACCTCCGTGAATCCATTACCGCACCACCGGGGAGCGCAACATCACGTACGCCTGGCCGCGGCTCACGCCGAAATCCAGCCCGGACCAGAACATGAAGTTCCGGCCGTCCGGGCAGGTCGCGGCACTCGTCGGCGAACCGGCGCATTCCGGCGTGTCGGAAATCGGGTCGTGCGTGGACCCGTCGGATTCGGTCGTGTGCCGGAGGCCGAGGCTGTGCCCGGTCTCGTGCGTGATCGTCTGGCCGAAGTTGCGGGTGTCGAAGCCGCCCGCCGTCTGGTGCGCGCTCACGCTCACCACGACGCCGGAGCTGATGGTGCCCGGAATGGTGAGCGCGGCGGGGATCCCCAGCGAGATGCCGAACAGCGTGGAATCGTCGGCGGTCAGCTCGCGCACGAAGAAGACGTTGCAGGCCGCCGGGTTGCTGGCCAGGTTGGAAAGCACGGGCACCTGACGGAGCGGCGAGCCCGCCCCCGTGCTTCCGGGCACGGACAGCAGGTCGTCCGCGCCGGTGACGGTGATGAGGGTCAGCGTTCCCATCCGGATGCCGGCCTCGGCAAAGACCTGCGCGAAGAGGTTCGCGGCCTCCTGCAGAACCGCCCGATCGAGGCCGGAGCCCTGGATGTCGAAGAAGTTGACGTCCACCGCGCCCGACGTGGGCTGCGCACCGCGGCGTCGGACGAGGATGACCTCCGCGGCCGGAGACGTCGACGCGATCTCGAATCCGTACGTCCCGTTGGGAACCGGGATGTCGGCGCCGGGCAGGACGAAGGAGTTCGACGGGCCGCCGTCGTTCACCGGGTCCTCCGGCCGCCGCTCGTCCACCGCGGCGAAAAGCGGCCCGTCGGCCGGGCGCGATTCCATGTAGGCGAGGACACTTACGGTGTCGCTCGTCCATTCGAAGGAGAGCGGGCCGCTGTAGTTGTAGGGGGCGCCGTTGATGTCGATCTTCTGCGTGAGCGGAACCAGCTGGAGCGGAGTCGCCGTCCGGGCGGTCGCCATCGCGGCGAGCCGCCGCGCGGGCGACGCGTCGATCACCCCTCCGTCCAGGACGCGGATTTCCGCGGCCATGGCGGTCGTCCCCAGGACGAGCGCGCAGGCGAGCGTCCCCCCAACCGAAAGCGTCCCCAGGCGAATCCCCATGACACCCCCCTTAACCTAGACGCGCGGTTCACCGGGATTCCGGATCACCGCCGCCGCTTTCCGGGCGCGGATCCTACAGCCGCGGTTTCCGAAGGCCACCGCCCAACGGCCGGAGATGGCACAGTAGTTCGATGAGCCTCCGGACGGAGATCGGGGCGGTGATCGTCGTGTGCGGCCTCACCGCGCCGGTGGCCGCAGACTGGCAGGCTGCCATCCATGGCGGTCCGACCTTCCCCTTCTACCAGCAATCGTTCGAGTTCGACCCCGGCGCCGTCGGCGGCCCCGCGGACGCCGTCATCACACCCGAGGGCGTGTACAGGCTGGATGGCCAGGGCGGGATCTCGATCGGCGCCGCCCTCGCCTACCACCCGCGCCAGGTGCTCGGGCTCGAGGCCCGCCTCGATACCGCGGACGTGAGCGTGCGCACGGGTGGCGTGCGTTACCGCGTCCGGGTGGCGTTGCCTCCCCCCGTCGGCACCGTGAATGCCGCGCTGGCGTTCACGGAGGGCCAGGGCGACCTGGAGCGGCTGCGGCCGCTCTCCCTGAACGTCCGCCTGCGCTCGCCGGGCCGGACGCGCGTGACCGCGTCGGGCGGCGTGAGCTATCTTCCCGCGATCCGATTCGCCATCCGCCAGCCGATCGGCGCCGCGCTCGGAGCCGGCGGCCCCGTCGTCGAGATCGGCGAGATCGTCGTCCCTGCGGAGGCGCTCCCCGCCGAAAAAGGAGACGGGCGGTGGGGCGGAAACGGCGGCGCCGGGGTCGAGCATCCCATCGGCGCGCGACTTCGCCTGCTGGCCGACGCGCGGTACTTCCGCTTCCAGCGCCAGACCCTGTATTGGGGCGAGCCGCAGGCGACGGGGGCCTTGACGCCGCTGCAGAACGAGCTGGTCCGCGAGATCACGGCCCGCCTCGAGGCGGTGCGCTTCAACCCCACGTTCTTCCAGGCCACGGCGGGGATCGCGCTGTCGTTCTGAACTAGCGAGTAGAATCCTCCGCTGCGCATGAAACCACGCCGCGCACTCCTCGGCCTCCTGGTCGTGGCGCTCGCCATCCCCGCCGCGATGGCGCGCCAGAGCCCGTCTCCGCCGAGCGTGGCCATGAGCGTCCCGCCCCTCGTGGACGATCCCAGCCTGCCGCCCCTTCGCGAGCGGTCCGACCGCAACGCCAACTACACGATCAAGGCCCGGCTCGATCCCGAACACCACACGATCGAAGGCCGCCTCGACCTGGAATGGCGGAACACGACCGGCGCCCCGCAGTCGACCTTTCCGTTCCACCTCTACTGGAACGCGTTCCGCAACAACGTCTCCACCGCGGCGCGGGGACAGGGCCGCCGCGTCGCCTTCGGTGTCGACCCCCGGCGCTGGGGCTACACGCACGTGACGCGGATCGCGGTCCGCTCCGGCGGCATGGCGGAGGCCGACCTCATGCCCACCGTCCGCTACGTCCAGCCCGACGACGGCAACCCCGACGATCGCACCGTGATGGAGGTGACGACGCCGAGCCCGGTGGCGCCGGATGCGACCGCGCTCTTCCACGTCGAGTGGCGCTCGCTCGTCCCCTATGGCGACGTCGGGCGCGCGGGATGGATCCACGACTTCCACTTCATCGCCCAGTGGTTCCCGAAGATCGGCGTCTTCTGGAAGGGAGCCTGGAACGCGCATCAGTTCCATCCCACGACGGAGTTCTTCTCCGACTACGGCGTCTACGACGTGGCCCTCACCGTCCCCGCCGGATTCTTGGTCGGGGCGACGGGAGCGCTCCGCGAAACGCACGACGGCGCGGACGGAATGCGCACGCTGCGCTTCACCCAGGACGACGTCCACGACTTCGCGTGGACGGCCAGCCGCCGCTTCGTCGAGAAGACGGGGCGCTTCGAGGCCGCCGGCTACCCGCCGGTGGACATCCGCCTGCTCGTGCAGCCGGAGCACGAGGACCTGGCCGAGCGGTACATCGAGGCCGCCCGCGTCGCGCTGCGCGCCTACGGAGCGTGGTCCGCGCCGTACCCGTACGCGCAGCTCACCGTGGTCGACCCGGCGTGGGGATCGGCCTGCGGCGGGATGGAATACCCGACACTCATCACCGGCGGCGCCAGCGTGTTCGCGCCGCGCGCGCTCGGAAGCCCCGAGAGCGTGACCGTGCACGAGGCCGGCCATCAGTTCTGGTACGGGCTCGTCGGCACCAACGAGTTCGAGGAGCCGTGGCTCGACGAAGGCTTCAACCGCTACCACGACCGCAAGGCCTACGCGTTGGCCTACGGCCCGCGCGGGTACGGCACGCGCTACTTCGGCCTGCGCGGCCGGAGCCTCAGCGGCTGGCCGGTGGTGGCACCGGGGGTCGAAACCGGCCGCAGCGGCGACAGCGTGAGCGGCCTCCGCGCGCACGGCCGGGACGACGTCATGGCCCGGCGCTCTTGGGACTTCGCGAGCGCGGAGGCCTACGGCGTCAACGCGTACGGCAAGCCCGCGCTCAGCCTGCAGACCCTCGAGGGCCTCCTCGGCGACGAGATGATGACGAAGGTCCTCCGCGCCTATGCGCGCCGGTACCGCTTCGCGCATCCGACGAGCGCCGACTTCATCGCCACGGTGAACGAGGTGACGGGGCGCGACTGGACCTGGTACTTCGACCAGACCTGGTACTCGGCGGAGGAATGCGACTACGCGATCAGCGTCAAGAACCCGCGCGCCCGCATCACCGAAGGTTACGTGGACGGGCCTTCCGGTCCCGTGCTGCCGACCGCGGCCCCGGCTACGGATGACGACGCGCGGCCGTACGAGTCCGAGGTCACGGTGCGACGCCTCGGCGGCGTTCGCTTGCCGGTGGAGGTCCGCGTCGACTTCGCCGACGGACGCTCGGTGCGCGAGAAGTGGGACGGGCAGTACCGGTGGACGCGGTTCCGCTACCACGGGCCTTCCCGTGTCGTCGCGGCGGCGGTGGATCCCGAGGGACGCATCGCGCTCGACGTCGATCCGTCGAACAACGGCTGGATGGAAGCGAAGGGCCAGGCGCGGCGCGCGGCCTCCAAATGGGCGGCGCGGTGGATGTTCTGGTTCCAGCACCTCCTGGAAATGCAGGCGATGCTCGGATGAGGACCGCGGCGGCGGCGCTGGTCGGCGGGCTGCGGCGAGTGGGCCGCAACTGGGGGTTGTGCGTCTTCCTGCTCGCGGTGAACCTCGGCACGGCGCTCCTGCTGGCCCTGCCGCTCGCGGGTACGCTGGCGCGCGAGCTCGAAGAGAAGCCGGCCGCGGTCACGATGATGCGCGGCTTTGACTTTTCCTGGTGGAGCCAATGGTCGGATGCGCAAAGGGGATGGACGTCGACCCTCGGCCCGGATCTCCTCGCCGCGGGGTTCGCCCTCAAGAACGTCGATCTCGCCCTGAAGGGCCAGTTCCCGGCCGCCCTGTTTGCGATGCCCGACGCGGACGGCAAGCGCCCGGTGCTGGTCGACCCGCTGCTCCTCGCGGTGGCGGCCGCGTACATGCTCGTGCAGGTCTTCCTGCACGGCGGCGTCCTCTCCGTCCTGCGCCAGTCCCGCGGCGGCTGGACGGTCCGGGGGATGCTGCACGGCGCGGGCTTCTATGCCGGCCGCTTCCTCCGAGTGTGGGCGCTGATGATGATCGCCCTCGCCCTCCTGTTCGCGCTCTACGCGCCCTTCGCCCGGTTCGCCGACTTGGCGGCCCGCGAAGCGGTGTCGGAGACGACCGCCGAGGCGTGGCTGATCGGTCGCCACCTGGTGATGCTGGCCGCCCTCGTCTTCGTCCACGTCATCGGGACCTACGCGCGGGTGATCATCGTCCTCGAAGAGCGCACGAGCGCCGTGCTCGCCGTCCTCTCCGCGGTCTCGTTCGCGCTGCGGCACCTGCTGGCCACCCTGTTCGTGACCGGCGGGATGGCGATCCTCGTTCTCCTCGCCCTCGCGCTGTGGCTCGCCTTCGACGGCGCCTGGGCCACCCTCGGCTACATCCGCCAGATCCCGACCCTCGTCGCCATGCAGGCGCTCGTCCTGGCCCGGATCGCCGCCCGCCTCGGCCTGGCGGGGGCCCTCATGGAGCTCTACCGGCGCCATCCCGGCAGTGAAGCTCCCGTTGCCGAGCCCGCCTAGTTACAATCGGCTCCTCCATGCCCGTCGACGAAGCGTCCTTCCGCCTCGTGCTCTCGCAGTTCGCCACCGGGGTGACGGTCGTCCTGACCCGCGACGCCGCCGGAGCGCCCGCCGGCCTGACCGTCAATGCCTTCAGCTCGGTGAGCCTCGATCCCCCCCTGGTCCTCATCTGCGTGTCCGAGCGGTCGGACGCGCACGAGCCGCTGGCCGCGAGCGGGATTTTCGGCGTGAGCGTGCTGAGCGCGACCCAGGAGGACGTGTCCCGGCGGTTCGCCTGGCGGGGACCGTCGAAGTTCGACGGCTTCGTCCTCGAGCACGGCCAGACCGGCGCGCTGCTGGTGCCGGGCGCCGTCGCGCATCTCGAATGCGCGGTGGTGGCAGCACACCCCGCGGGCGACCACACGATCTTCGTGGGAGAGGTGAAGCTGCTGCGCGCGTCTCCGGGTCCGCCGCTCCTCTACCACCGCGGCGGGTATCACACGGTGGAAGGCGAATGAGCGCGCCGATGGAATTCCCGGCGCGCTTCAACATGGCGTGGTACTTCCTGGACCGCAACGTCGAGGAGGGCCGCGGCGACAAGCGCTGCCTCTACTGGCGCGACGAGGCCTACACCTACCGCGAGGTGCAAGCGCAGTCCAACCGCTTCGGCAACGCCCTGAAGGTGCTCGGCATCGCCCCCGAGGACCGCGTCCTGATCATCCTGCCCGACCGGCCGGAATTCGCGTTCGCGTGGTTCGGCGCGGCCAAGGTCGGGGGGGTCATCGCCATGGTGAACCCGCTCGTTCCCGCCGAGGACTTCGCGCACTACTTCGAGTACACGCGGGCCAAGGTGGCGGTGGTCGACGAGTCGACGCTCGACCGCATCGAGCCCTTGCGCGATTCGTTCCGATACCTCCGCCACCTCGTGGTCGTCGGCGATCCGCGCGGGCACGTCTCCTTCGCGGAGGCGTGCGAGAAGAGCTGGGACCGGCTGGAGAACGCGGATACGCACCGCGACGATCCGGCGATCTGGCTTTTCACCAGCGGCTCCACGGGCAAGCCCAGGGGCGCCGTCCACCTTCAGCAGGACCTGCCCTGGAACACCGAGCGCTACGCGAAGCAGGTGATGGGGATCCGCGAGGACGACCTCACGGTATCGGTGCCCAAGCTCTTCTTCGGCTACGCGACGGGGACCAATCTCCTCTTCCCCTTCGCGGTCGGGGCCGCGACCGCGCTCTTCAGCGAGCGCAGCGAGCCGGCCCAGCTCTTCGACGTCATCGAGCGCTACAAGCCGACGATCCTCACCTCCGTGCCCACGATGATCAACGGGATGCTGAATCATCCCGGCGCGGCCACGCGCGACCTGTCGTCCCTCCGTCTCACCGTCTCCGCGGGCGAGGCGTTGCCACCCGAGGTCTACCGCCGGTGGAAGCAGACCTTCGGGGTCGAGATCCTGGACGGGATCGGGTCCGCGGAGATGTTCCACATCTACATCTCCGCGTATCCCGGCGACGTGGTGCCGGGAAGCCTGGGCAAGCTCGTCCCCGGCTACGAGGCCCGCATCGTCGACGGGAACGAGCGCGACGTCGCCCCAGGCGAGGCGGGAACGCTCTGGGTGAAGGGCGAGTCGGCGGCCATCCTCTACTGGCAGGCGCACGAGAAGTCGAAGGAAGTTCTCCGCGGCGACTGGGTGGTCACGGGTGACCACATGCGGCGGGACGCCGAAGGCTACTTCTGGTACGAGGGCCGCAGCGACGACATGCTCAAGGTCGGCGGCATCTTCGTTAGCCCGTACGAGGTGGAGAACTGCCTGCTGCAGCATCCGCGCGTGGCGGAATGCGCCGTGATCGGGTATAAAGATGCCGACGGTCTGATCAAGCCCAAGGCATACGTGGTACCGCGCGATGCACCCGGAGACGGCGGTCTCGCCCGCGAGCTGCAGGAGTTCGTCAAGGGCCGGCTCGCGCCGTTCAAATATCCCCGGCTGGTCGAGTTCGCCGCGTCCCTGCCCAAGAACGACCGTGGGAAGATCGACCGCCGGCGCCTCGGCGGCGGATAGAACCAGAGAGAAAGGAGAGGGAAGACCACTTCCTTCATGATCATGGCCGACAACATCGTCGTCGCCGAGATGTCCTGGACCGAGGTGGACGAAGCCCTCAAGGAACGCCCCGTCGCCATCCTCCCCGTGGGCGCCATCGAAGCCCATGGTCCCCACCTTCCCCTGAACACCGACACCGTCATCGCCACCGAGATGGCGAAGCGCACGGCGGCCAAGCTCAAGGAGCAGGGCGTCCATGCCTTGATCCTTCCCCCCGTCTACTTCACGGTGGCGGATTTCGGCGCCGGCTTCGCGGGGACCCTCACCGTCTCCCCCGAGACCGCGATCGCCCTGTTGCGTGACGTGTGCCTCTCCGCGTCGAAGAAATTCCGCGCGGTGGCCATCGCCAACATCCATCTCGAGCCCGCGCACATCGAGTGCCTGAAGGCCGCGGTCGAGCAGGCCAACAAGGGCGGCGCGAGCGTGTGCTGGGCCGACATCACCAAGAAGCGCTGGGTCGACAACCTCGGCGAGTCCTTCAAGCAGGGCGACCACGCCGGCGCCTTCGAGACCTCGCTCATGATGGCGGTGGCACCCGACATGGTGCGCGAGCGCGAGCGCATCAGCCTTCCCCCCGTCGACGGCCTGATGGCCGCGCTCAAGAAGGGGGCGAAAACCTTCGCCGACGCCGGCGGCGAGGATGCCTACTTCGGCGATCCGACCGCGGCGAGCTCCGAGGACGGCGAGAGCCACTTCGACGCCCTGGCCGAGATCCTGCGCCTGTCGATCATGGAGCACCTCGGCAGCAAGGCCTAGTGCCTTTCAAGACCACGATCCTCGTTCGCTTCGGAGACCTCGATCCGGCGGGGATCGCGTACTACCCGAACCTCGTGAACTACCTCCACGAGTCGTTCGAGGACTTCTTCGCCGGCGCCATCGGCAAGCCGTATCCCGAGGTCTTCCGGGATGGGATCGGCTTCCCCACCGTGAAGGTCGAGATGGAGTTCCTCTCGCCCGTGCACTACGGTGACCGCGTCGACGTGGACGTGATCGTCGAGCGTCTTGGCAACACCTCGGTGCAGATGGGCTACAAGGGCTCGGTCGGTGGGAAGCCGGTCTTCCAGGCCCACAACACGGCGGTGGTGGTGAACATGCGCACCTTCATGCCCACGCCCCTGCCGCCCTGGCTGCGCGAGAGCTTCGAGCGCGCGATGGCGCCGACGCCGTAGCGGCGCCGCCCGCTACCAGCGGTGGTAGGCGGGGTGGCCGGGCTTCACGGCCACGAACGTGCCGCGGCCGGTCGCGCATACCGTGCCGCCCGACGAGAGGGTGGCCTCGACCACCGCGCGGTCCGCGCTCGACTCCACCACCCGCGCGCGCAGCTGCACCGGCTGGCCGCTGGGCGTCGGCCGCTTCAGCTGCACCGAATACTCGGCGGTGACGGTGACCGGGGGCGCGTCGGCGACCGCGCGCACCATCAGGTGATGGGCGGCGGTCCAGTTCGAGTGGCAGTCGATGAGCGCGCCGATGATCCCGCCGTTCAGCATCCCGGGAAAGGCCTGGTGCTGCGGCTGCGGCGTCCACTCCGCGATCAACTCGCCGCCGTCGATGAAACTGCGGATGCGCAGCCCCTTCTCGTTCGCGGGGCCGCAGCCGAAGCAGATGCTCTGCGGCGCGTACTTCTCCTGCAGGCTCGGCTCGCTCAAGCGGCGGTCAGTATAGCTTGATGCCCGTATTCTCGGCCGCGATGTCCGTGAGGTCGACGATGGCGGCCGCGTTCACGCCGATCGCGATGGCGATCGACTCCGAGATCTCCTCGCGGGTGGCCCCGAACTTCAGCGCCTTCTTGACGTGACCCTCGAGACAGCCCTGGCACTTCGCGGCCAGGCTGGCCCCGATGGCGATCAGCTCCTTGGTCTTGCGGTCGAGGACGGAGGGCTTGTACGTCTCCTTGTAGAACTGGAAATAGATTTCGCGGAACCGCGGGTCGACCATGGTGTAGGACCCGGTCTGCTCCGGGGCCTTGGGCGCGGCGTTGTCGTCCTCGGGGAACGGCACGTGGCGCGTCTTCTCGTCGGTCACCTGTGACTCCTCTTCAGTGAGCAGACGCCCGTTGGACGTCTCCGCCCGCGGCTGCCTCATCCAATATCTCCCCGACCGCGCGCTCGTAGGCCGCGGTCCCGTCGCGCCACGCCCCGCCATGGCTGTTGCCGGGGACCACGAGCACACGCGCATGTTCGCCCGCCGCCGCCTTCAAGTCGAAAGCGATCTCCGGCGGCATGCGCCGGTCCCCCGAGTTGCAGACGAACAGCGTCGGACGGCCGCCCAACCGGCCCGCGGCGGCCTTGATGTCGACGGTGTCCACGTCGAACCCGCCCTGCTTGCCGATCCAGTACAGGACCTCGGCTTCCACGGGCCACGTCGGCACCACGCGCATCCACCAGCGCCACGAGCGCGCCAATCCCATGTGATGGTCGACGGTGTCGCGCAGGCTGCGGTAGCTGCTGTCGCAGACGAGAGCGGCCACCGTCGGATCGTCCGCCGCGGCCAGTGCCGCCGAGGCCGCCCCCAGCGAGACACCCCACAGCACGATCGGCCCCGAGGCATGCGCGCGCGCCCATTCGACCGCCGCGTGCACGTCCTCTTTCTCGAAGTGGCCGAAGCTCGAGACGTCTCCGCCGCTCTTCCCGTGATGGCGCAGGTCGAAGAGGAGAGAGTTCCATCCCTTGTGATTGAGGAACGACGTCTTCTTGACCATCTCGATGCGGCTGCGGTTCAGCCCGTGGACGAGGACCACGGTGCCGCGCGCATCCGCGGCCGGCACCCACCACCCCGACAGCGGCACTCCGTCCTTCGCGTTGAAGGCGACGTCCTCGAACTTCAGGTCGAAGGACGCGGGCGAGAGGCCGGCGTTCTCCTTGTCGTTGTACTGGAAGCGCCGGGTGGTCGCGATCCCGCCCAGGAAGTAGGGGACCCAGCCGAACAGGAAGAGGAAGAGGGCCGCCGCGACGAGCAACCCCGCCTTCTTCAGCCACGACCGCCTCATGGAGCCCACCGATCAGGATGATACGCGACGCGGAGCGGCCGGCGAGACGATAACGTCCGGAGGGAGCGATCACCCGACCAACGGCCGCGCATCGAGGTTTCTCCGGGGGCTTGGGTCCACCTCTGCGCGCCGTCACCCCGCCGCAGTGCCGCCCCCTCCGGTGCTATCCCGACCTACGCATTGTGCCGCGCCAGGTTCATCCCGGCGCTGTCAAACGTTGTCAGATAGCATCACGCGATGTTGGTAACCGTTTCGCCGGTCGTCCTCTTCGCCACCGGCGCCGCCACCGGCCTGCTCGGATCGCTGCTCGGGATCGGCGGCGGCGTGCTGCTCGTGCCCCTGCTGACCCTCGCCCTCGGCGTCCCCATCCGCGTCGCGATCGCGGCGAGCCTCATCTCGGTGATGGCGACCGCGGTGGCATCGGCCAGCGTCAACCTCGACCGCGGGCTCGTGAACGTCCGCCTCGGCCTCGTGCTCGAGGTCGCGACCGCCGCCGGCGCGCTCGTCGGCGGCCTCGTCGCGGGCCAACTGACCCACCGCCAGCTCTACATCTGCTTCGCGGTCACGATGGCGCTCATGGGCACCGTGATGGCGATCCGCTCCGGGCGCCGCAACGTGATCGCCGACCTGACCGTCGACGTCGGCGCCCTCGGCGGCCGCGTGCAGGAGGGTGACACCACGTACGCCTATCGCGTGCGGCGGCTGCCGGTCGGTGTCGTCGCCTCGCTCGTCGCCGGCGCCATCTCCGGCCTCCTCGGCGTCGGCGGGGGGATCGTGAAGGTGCCGATCCTGAACACGTTCTGCGGGATCCCCATCCGCGTGGCCGCGGCGACGAGCACGTTCATGATCGGGATCACGACCGCGGCCTCGGCCTTCCTCTACTACGGCCGCGGTGAGGTGGTCCTGCCGCTCACCGCCGCCGTCGCGCTCGGCGCGCTGCCGGGAAGCCTCATCGGCGCCCGGGTCTCCGACCGCGTGGCCACGCGATGGCTGAAGGTGCTGATGGCGGTCCTGCTCCTCGCCGTCGGCGGGCGCATGGCGATGGAGGGACGGTGAGCGGGAGCCGCGGCGAGCACGTCGTGGGCTGGGCGTATCGCGGTGCGCTGGCCCTCGCCGCCCCCCTGCTCCTGGCCGGCCTGCTCGCGGGATCCACGCCGCTGCTGCGCGCGGGCATCCTCGTGCTGATGGCTACGCCGCTCGTCGGCGTCGTCCTCGTGGCCGGCGCCCTCGTAGCCGCACGCGACTGGCCGTTCGCCGGGGTGGCGCTCCTCATTCTCGCCATTCTCGCCTCGAGCCTGTATGCGGCATCCCGCGTGCTGCCCACCAACCACGCGACGGAGACCCCGTCACACGGGCCGCGATGATCCCGCCGCGGTCGGCCATCGACGCCGTGCTCTTCGACTGGGACGGCACGCTCGTCGACTCCGCGGAGGCGAGCTTCCGCTGCTACGAGACGGTGTTCGGCGGCTACGGCATCCGCTTCGACCGCGACGCCTACGCGTCCACCTATTCGCCGAACTGGCACCGCACGTACACCGCCGTCGGCCTGCCCGAGGATCGTTGGACGGAGGCGGACGCCCGGTGGGTCGACGGGTACTGCCGCCTCGAGATACCGCTCCTCCCCGGCGCGCGGGAGGCGATCGAGCGCATCGCGGCGGCCGGGCTCGCGCAGGCGATCGTGACCAGCGGCGACCGCACCCGGGTCACCGGCGAGCTCGAGCGGCACGGCCTCGCGCGCCACTTCGCGACGCTCGTGTGCGGATCCGACGGGCTGGCCAAGAAGCCGCACCCGGAGGCGCTGCTGCTCGCCCTCGAGCGGATGAAGGTCCCGCCCGCGCGAGCGGTCTACGTCGGCGACAGCCCGGAAGACATCGAGATGGCAAGGAGCGCGGGAGCGCATTCGATCGGGGTCCCCGGCGGCTTCCCCAACGCCGAATCGCTCGAGCGCTCGCGCCCCGACCTCTTCGCGCGCACCCTGACCGCGGCCACCGACGCCCTCATCCTGCGCCCAGGAAGCGCGCGATGACCCTGGCGATGCGCTCGCCGGCCCGCCCGTCGCCATAGACCCGCGCCGCCCGCCAGCGCGGACGGTTTCGCTCGATGGCGCGCACCGCGGAGCGGATCTTCGCAGGCGCCGTCCCCACCAGACGGTTCGCGCCGCTCTCCAGCGTTTCCGTCCACTCGGTCGTTCGGCGCAGGGTGATGCACGGCGCGCCGAGGATGAACGCTTCCTTCTGCATCCCGCCGGAATCGGTGAGCACCGCGCTCGCCTCCTTCATCAGCCGGAGCATGGCCAGGTAGGGCTGGGGAGCGATCACGCGCACGCGCGACGTGTCGAGGCGGCGGCGAAGGGCAGCCATGCGCGCGGCGGTCCGCGGATGGAGCGGAAGCACGACGGGGAGGGACAGGGCCTCGAGCGCGCCCAGGATCCCGGCCAGCCGCCCGGCGTGGTCGACGTTCTCCTGACGGTGCACGGTGGCGAGGTAGTAGGCGCCGGAAGCGGGAAGGCCGGGAGGGCGCGGGGCGGCAAGCGCGCGGGGAAGGTTCGCGCGCACCGCGTCCATGGTCACGTCGCCCGTCCGGTGCACTCCGCGGACGATGCCTTCGGCCTTCAGGTTGGCGACCGCGACCGGCGTGGGGCACAGCAGCAATCGCGAGACGTGATCGGTGAGCCGCCGGTTGATCTCCTCCGGCATGGCGGGATCGAAGCTGCGCAGGCCGGCCTCGACGTGCGCCACCGGCACGCCCATCTTGGCCGCGGCGAGGGCGCCGGCGAGGGTGGAGTTGGTATCGCCGAGCACGATCACCATCGCGGGCTTCTCCTCCGCGATCACCTCCTCGAGCGCTTCCAGCATCCGTCCCGTCATGCGGCCGTGGGGGCCGGAGCCGATGCCCAGATGGCGATCCGGGCGCGGGAGATCGAGCTCGTCGAAGAACGCTTCCGACATCGCGTGGTCGTAGTGCTGGCCGGTGTGGACGACGATCTCGCGGACGTGGCCGCGCAGCGCGCGCGAGAGCGGGCCGAGCTTCACGAACTGCGGGCGCGCGCCGACGACGGTGAGGACGCGCGGGCGGGTGGTCAGTGGTTGGGCGGCGAGTTGGGATTCGGGGAGGGCGACGGGTTCAGCGGTCCCACGGGCGCGGCGGGCCGCGTCACCTCTTCCTTCGGCGCGGGGACGGGGACGGGCACCGGCGCGGGCGCTTCGTACTCCATCGCCGGATCGTTTCCCGCGTCTTCGTCCGGGGCGGCCTCGCGGAGACCGCCGTGCGACGCGCGTACGGGCGTGCCCATCGGTGAGAAGAAGCCGCCGGCGCCACCGACGATCATCAACGTCTCGACCTCGGTGCCGGAGAGGTCGAGCGCGAGCATGTAGTTCATTCCCAGGCCTTCGAGCACGCCGAGGACCGCTTCCGCCGGCGTGCGCCCGCGAAGCTCCACCGTGACCGGGTTGCGCGGCGCGCCGCCGTCATACACGACCTTCATACGCGTCTTCCGGGCGAGGCCATCGAGTACGTCGGAGAGCGGCGCCTGCGCCGCGGAGACGTCGAGGCGCCCATCGGAGACGATGATCTCCACTCCCGCCTGCGCGGGCGCGGACAGCAGGGCCAGCGCGGCCGTGATGGTGAAGCGCCCCATGCGACGAGTGTAGCCCTTCAGGCCGGCGCCAGCAGGCCGCCGTGCATGCGGTACGCGTCGCCGCAGGCCGCGCAGCGGGCGGCGTCGCCGTCGAGCTGGAGCTTGATGCCGCAGCGGCACATCCATCCCGTCTGCCGCGCGGGATTCCCCACCACGAGCGCGTAGTCGCCGACGTCGCGGGTCACCACCGTCCCCGCGCCGACGAACGCATAGCGGCCGATGGTCACTCCGCAGACGATGGTGCAGTTGGCGCCGAGGGACGCCCCGCGGCGGACGAGCGTCCGTTTGTACTCGTCCTTGCGGACGACCTCGCTGCGCGGGTTGATGACGTTCGTGAACACCATCGAGGGCCCGCAGAAGACACCTTCCTCGAGGATGACGCCGGTGTAGAGGCTGACGTTGTTCTGGATCTTGCAGCCGTCGCCGATCCGCACGCCCGGCGACACCACGACGTTCTGGCCGATGTTGACGGAGCGGCCGATCACGCTGTCCTTCATCACATGGCAGAAGTGCCAGATCTTCGTCCCCTCGCCGATGACGCACGGCTCGTCGACGAAGCTGCTGGGGTGGACGAAGTAGCCCTTGTCGCCCGTCACACGCGCACCGGCTGGCCGCCGTTCTCGATGGAGCGCTGGCAGGCGTCGAGGACGCGTAGCACGCGGAGGCCGTTGGCCCCGTCGGTGACGGGCTTCTTGCGCGAGCGGACGCAGTCGACGAAGTGCGTGAGCTCTTCGCGGAGCGGCTCCACCTCGGGGAAGAAGAGCGTCGACTCGGAGGTCTGGCGCGTGACGGGCAGCCCGTCCTTCCACTCGATCCCCTTGTCGTAGATCTTCAGCTTCCCCTCCTTCACCACGTCGTCGAAGACGGCCATTTTCTTGCTGCCCACGACCACCAGCTTCTGCTCCTTGAAGGGATGCAGCCAGCTCACGAAGATGTGGGCCCGCGGCTTGCCCGGGAAGGTCAGGCAGGTCATGGTCACGTCGGCGATCTCGTGCTGCAGGTAGTGCTGCCCGCTGGTCGACGCCCACTCCGGCATCGCGCCCACCAGGAGCAGGATCACCGAGATGTCGTGGGGCGCGAAGCTCCAGAGGATGTTCTCCTCCTTTCGCACCTTGCCCAGGTTCAGGCGGTTCGAGTACACGTAATGGATGTCGCCGAGCTCGCCGGAGTCCACGAGCGCGGAGAGCTTGCGCACCGCGGGGTGGTACTCGAGGATGTGGCCGACCATCAGGATGCGCTTCTTCTTGCGCGCGATCTCCACCAGCTCCTCGGCCTGTGCTATCTCGAGGGCGAGCGGCTTCTCGACGAAGACGTCCTTCCCCGCCAGAAGGGCCGCCTTGGCCAGCTCGTAGTGCTGCGCGGCGGGAGCGGCGATCGCCACCGCCTTCATCTTGTCGTCCGCGATCAGCTCCTCGAAGCGAGTCGTCGTGCGTACGCCCTTGTACGCGGCCCTGATCTCCTTCAGCACTTTCGGGCTCGGGTCGCAGACCGCGGCGAGGTTCCCCATCTGGAAGAAGTTCCGCGCGAGGTTCCGCCCCCAGTAGCCGGCGCCGGCGAGACCGACCATGACCTTGGCGCCGAACACTACTTCAGGCCCTTGTTGTGCTCCATGTCCATCCACATCGCGAAGAAGAGCATCTGCATGCCCATGATCAGGCAGAAGGCGTCGAAGATGACGGTATTGGGAGAGAGAGCGCCCGTGGTCAGCCGGTAGTAGAGGATCCACGCGCCGAGGGCGAGCCCACCGCCCGTCAGCACCAGCCCCATGGACAGGAAGAAGACGAGCGGATGGAAGTCCCGGATGATGTACTTCTCCTTCATCCGCCAGAAGTAGCACTTGAAGAGGAGCCAGCTGAGGGTCGGGATCACCCTGGGTAGCCGGATGCCCGATACCTCGCCCACGTTGTAGACGGGGCGGATGGGGACGTCGCGCACGCGGAAGTCGTAGAGGTTCAGCTCCACCAGCAGGTGGTTCGGGAAGCCGTAACGGGGATAGAGCCGGTCGAGCTGCAGCGTGGCCAGCGCGTCGCGGGTGATCGCGGTATAGCCGGACTGGCTGTCCGCCACGTGCCAGTATCCGGACGCGATCTTGGTCGCGAACGACAGCGCCGCATTTCCGAGGTAGCGATGCCGGGGGATGATCTTCCACGCCGCGCCGCTGCGCAGGCGGTTTCCCTTCGTGTAGTCGGCGTCGTCGGCGATGAGCGGGGCGAGGAGCCGCGGCAGGTCGGCGGGGTCCATCTGCGCGTCCCCCGCCATGACCACCACGAGGGCGTTGTCGCGCGCGCCCTCGAGCGCGGCCTTGTACCCGGTGACGATGGCCGCCCCCACGCCTCCGTTGCGCGGATGACGGACCACGCGCAGGCGAGCATCCCCGGCCGACACCAGGGCCGCGAGGGCATCCGCGGTGCCGTCGGTCGACGCGTCGTCGACGACGATGATGCGGTCCACCGCCGGCGGCATCGTGGCCACCACGGTCCCGATGAGCTTCTCCTCGTTGTACGCGGGACCGACGACGAAGACGCTGCGCCCTTCCAACATGAGCGGGTATTGTATAGGGGCGTCATGAGAGTCGCTGCGGCGATCGCCGCCCTGTACCTCGCCGCCGCTCCGTCGAGCGCCGCCGATCTCCTTCCCGCCGTCTCCGTTCATCTGCGCGGCGCGCGCTACGTCCCCGCGCGCACCGACTTCCACTGGCAGGGGTGGATCGGCGCGGGCGCCGATGTCGTGCGCGTGGCGGGCGCGACCGCCTACTTCACCGCGGACGTGGAGACGATCATCGGCAACACGCTGCGCGCCTTCGACGCGAACCAGGCGAACTACCACCTCGAGCCCGGTATCCGCCGGCCGGTGGGCGGAGGGACGGCGACGCTGTTCTTCCATCACGTCTCACGCCATTACGTCGACCGCGACAAGGCGGAGGCGGTGGACTGGAACCTGCTCGGCGTGCGCTACGCCTGGCCCGTCCGCACCGGCGAGCATCCGGTGCGCGCCGTCGCGTCCTTGGGACACACGACGCTCGACTCGCTCGTCGGCTATCGATGGGAGGCGATCGGGCAGGTCGACGCGGAGCCCGCCCGGCTCGGGAGCGCGGCGCTTTTCGGACGTGCCGACGTCCGCCTGGTGACGGTGAAGGATTCGTCGCTCCCCCGCGGCAGCTTCGCCGACGTGAGCGCCGAGACCGGCGCCCGGTGGACGCGGGACGGGCGCACCCTCGACCTCTTTGCATCGGCGGAGCGCCGCAACGACGTCCGGCTGGAGGTCGCCGGCGCGCACAACCGCGCCCTTTTGGGCTTCCGGATCCGCTATTTACGCTGACCTGCGGGCGGCATGGCACCCGGCTTGCTTACGTGGGTTGGCAGGTCGGGGCGATCACGCCCCGCAGGAGGATCGAATGGATTTGATAATCACCCTGATCATCGGCGGCGTGATCGGTTGGCTCGCCAGCCTGGTGATGAAGAGCGATGCTCAGATGGGGATGATTGCCAACGTCATCATCGGCATCGTGGGCTCCTTCCTCGGCCTGTGGATCGCCGGGGCGATGGGGTCCGTGCCGGACGGACCGGCGAAGTACGTGGTTTCGCTGCTCGGCGCGATGCTGCTGATCGGCATCGTCCGCGCGCTCGGCCTGTTCGGCGGACGCCGCCGAACCGTGTAGTCGATCCTTCCGATTCCGAGGCCGTCGCGAGCGCACCCGCGGCGGCCTTTTCCTATTTGCGCCGCGGCACCGTCTTCGCGAGCGCGATCGCGCGCAGCTGCGCTTCTGCGGCCTTTTTCACCTCGATGTGGCGGCTCTCCACGAGCAGGCGCTCGAGGTAGGCGACGTCGTCGGTCCGGTTCAATCCGCGCACGAGGATCTGGCCGATGTGGCGGTCCGCCACGTGCGCCTTCAGCCGATCGTGGTCGCGCACCTTCTTCGCCGCCTCCTGGCGGATGAAGAAATGGCGCGCGCTGCGCACGACCCCGAGGAGCTCGGTGTCGGCGGCGTGGCTCGCGGGCAGGCGCGCGATCTCGAACAGCAGGTCGTCGTCGGACAGCGCCAGCCAGCCGTCCGTGCAGCCCGGCGCATCGGGGGACATGGACCGGCCGCGGCGATCGGGCGCATCCGGCTCGGGCATGGTCAGGAAAGCTCCGCCGCGAGGCGCCGGAACTCCGCCAGCACGCGCGCCACCGCCCCCTGACCCTCAGGGCTCATCCCCTCGAACGTAATGCCGAAGACGTGACCCTTGCGCGTCTCCGCCGCCTGCACCCACTTCACGCGGCCGGACAGGCTCGAGCGCTCCGCTTCGCGCGGGAGGCGGACTTCGATCGACACCCATTCCTCGCGCGCGGGGGGGTCGGCATCGCAGGCGACGCGCGCGCCCTCGAGGCTGAGGTCGGTCAGGTAGGCGGCCATCCGGCGGGGGCCGGCGACGACGTGGCACGGCGCCACGAAGGGCTGGATGCGCGGGGTGCGGCGCTTCTCTTCCGGCGGAGCGGTCATGGTTCATCCTCCGGAACGACGATTCCCAGGCTCTCGTCTTCGAGGTCGAAGGTAGCGAGCGGCTCGCCTTCGATCCTATGGACGAGGCCGATCACGCGGAAGGCCCAGAGCGTACGGCAGACCTCGAAGTCGGGCAGGTCCCCCGCGCCGCACAGGTCCGCCACCCGGGTCGGCGCATCCAGCGCCCGCAGCAGCGCCAGCTTCTCGGGCGCCGCACGCATCCCGCGGACCACCTCGGCGTACGCCGGCGAGCGCTGGTAGCGGGCGTCGGCCCCCCCCACCGCGAGGTCGATGCGCGTCCAGGAATCGATCCGCCGGATGCCTTCCATGATGATGTCGGGCGTGCTGATCTTCAGGGTGATGGGTTCGGTCGAAGGAATGCCGTCCTGCAACCGGTAGTGTCCTTCGGTCCAGGCGAACGCCCCGTAGAGGATCTCCTGGGTGTGGTCGACGACGGCGGCGATCAGCTCCTTGGCGCTCAAGACGCCTTGCTCGACGAGGATCGCCCCCAGCCGC
>JANMPI010000011.1:0-1860 GCA_031369785.1 Acidobacteriota bacterium | reverse complement strand
ATTCGCGCCGCTTATCACTCCCGCCGATTCAGGTCGGCCCGCAGCTCGATCACCAGCTCTTCCGCGCCCGGGGCGCGGCCCGCGGGATCCTGCGCGTGGAGCCGCTGTATGATGACCTCGAGCGGCCGGGGGGTTCCCGGTGCCGTGGTCGAGGGCGGCACCGGCGAGTCCGTGCAGTGCTTCTGCATCGTCATGAAGGGCGTGTCGCCCACGAAGGGCTTGGACCCCGTCACCATCTCGTAGAAGACGACACCCAGCGAGTAGAGATCGCTGCGGGCATCGGTGGGCTGGCCCTGCGCCGTCTCGGGTGCCGCGTATTCCGGCGTGCCGAGGAACATGCCGGTCACGGTCAGCCCGTCGAAGCGCCGGGCCCGGGCGATACCGTAGTCCATCACCTTTACCGCGCCATCATCGAGGATCATGATGTTCGACGGCTTGAGGTCCCGGTGGATCACGCCCTTCAGGTGGGCGTAGTCGAGGGCTTCCGCCACTTGCGCGACAACCCGGGCGGCCTGCTTCGGCTCCAGTGCGCCGCGCTCTCGGATGAGGGCTTGCAGGGTTCGGCCCTTCACCAGCTCCATGGTGAAGTACGGCGTCCCGCCTACGTCGCCGCGCTCATGGATGCGGACGATGTTCGGATGGTGCAGGGTGCGGCCGATCTCCGCCTCGCGTCGGAAGCGCTCCAGGAACTCGGGATCCTCGAGGAACGCCGCCAGCGGCCGCTTGAGCGCACAGGTTTCTCCGTTGCGCTCCGCCTTCGAGACGGCGGCCATGCCGCCTCTCCCGAGCGGCTCGAGCAGCCGATAGGCGCCGAACATCTCGCCCGCGGCCGGAAGGTTGCTCCCGATCCGCGTGATCGCCCGTGTTTCGATCGCGCCGTCCGGCTGCGGACGCGGGCTCGCGGTGGGCGCGCGCGCCCGGAAGACCCAGACCGCAACGCCCAGTCCGATCAGCACAAGCAGGCCGGAGGGGATCGTGGGGGTCGTGGCGCCGGCCGCGAGCGCTTCATCGATTCCCGGCTTCCCGGAGACGGCGACGGGAGACGGGGCGACGGTAGAAGATGGCGCCGTCGAGACGGGGGGCGTCGCTGGGACCGTGGTCGTGACGCTGCGGGTCTGCGGCCGCTCCAGGCGTCCGGGAGTCTTCGTTCCCGACCGATCGCTCGGAGGCGGTGAGGTCGCGGGCGCCGCGGGAGTGGGCGGTGCGCTCGGGGCGAGGACCGGAGGGGCCGCGACGAGCGAGGTCGGCGTCGCGGACGCTTCGGCGAGCAGGGGCGGCGGACCCGCGGTGGCCCGGCGACCCGCCTCCGCCGCCTCGATGCGCTGCGCGAGGCGGGCGCGCTCGGCTCCCGACTCTTTGCCTCTGGCCCCCGAACGCGTGAGCGCGTCCCGTGCGGCGTCGAGGTTGCCCGCAAGCAGCTGCGCCTCGGCCAGTCGAAGGTAGGGGTAGTACTCATCGAGGCGGTTGGTGCCGTAGGTGATGAGCGCGCTGCCGGGCTCGGGCCGCAGGCGGATCGCGCGCTCGAAGGACGCGACCGCCAGGGCAGCCTGGCCCTGTTTCAAGGCCGCGAGCCCACGGCCGTACGCGTCGAACCACTCCTCGGCCAACGCCGTGCCCGAAAGCAGCAGCGCGGCGGCCAGGACCGTGGCCCCGGACCGCGCGAGCCTCATTCGTCCCCGGGACCGACGAACAGGAACCGCAGCGCGCGCTTGATCGGATCGTCAGCGGAGCCGACGCGATAGATCAACGACGCGACCACCCGGTTCTCTCTCACCGCTTCCCGGGTGACGTCGCCGGTGGGCGCGCCCTGTTGGTCGAGGCGCAAGGCGACCTGACCGTGGTTCTCGCGCCGCTCGAAGG
>JANMPI010000009.1:0-8126 GCA_031369785.1 Acidobacteriota bacterium | reverse complement strand
GATCTCCGGCCAAGCGAACACCGACGCGAACGAGGTGTGGCGCCGGGCCGCCGAGTCGAAGGGGCTGATGCGCACGAGGCGGTGAACGCCGACCTCCGCGGAGAGGAACCCGTACGCGTACTCGCCGTGGACGAGCACGGTCGCGCTCTTGATCCCCGCTTCCTCCCCCGCCTGCACCTCGGTCAGCTCCCGCTTGAAGCCCTTGCGGTCGATCCAGCGCAGGTACATCCGGAGGAGCATCTCCGCCCAGTCCTGGCTCTCCGTCCCGCCCGCGCCGGCGTTGATGGTGAGGATGGCGCCCGCGCGGTCGTGCTCGCCGCCGAGCATCTTCTGGAACTCCGCGCCCTCGACCAGCGACTCGAAGGACGCGAGCGCGGCGGCCAGGTCCTTCGCGACGTCCTCCCCCGCCTCCAGCCAGTCGACGAGGACCTTCGCGTCGTCCTCCTGGGCGCGCAGCTGGTGGAGCAGGCCGAGGTCGCCGTCCCGCCGCTTGCGGCGCTGCAGCATGCGCTGCGCCGTCTCCTGGTCCTTCCAGAAGTCCTCGGCCCCCATCTTCTGCTCGAGACGGGCGATCTCCGCCTTTAGAGTGGCCTCGTCAAAGGTAGCCGCGAATTTCCGCGGCCCTCGCTGCCAGCGCGTGGAAGCGCTGTGAAAGATCGTCGCTCAATCGTTCCTCCGCGCGTCCAGTGTGGTTCGGCCCGTCGGTCAGCCGACGGTGATGTCCGCGACGATGTCGGCGTCGTCCGCGGCGCCCGCCGCGCGGATCGCGGCCAGGATCCGCTCGCGCGCCTCCCGGGTGGGGGCTGCTCCCTTCAGGTAGAGCCGGCCGCCCTCGACGTGCAAACTCACCACCCGCACGCTCTCGACCTCGATGAGCTGCAGCACGGCCTGGTACTTCCGCCTCACCGAGGCGACGGACGGGTCCGCCGCCGGAGCGGTCCCCATTCCGGCGGCCTTCCTGACGCGGTCGAACAGACCCAAGTCCCACCTCCGCGAAGCTCCCCATCGTACCGTCTCCGCGCTCATCGCCGGTACCACGCCGCCCCCGCCACCGCGAGGACGGTCAGGGCCAGGCACGTCCACGCGAACACGTCACCGTGGCGCGCGTAGAAGGTGATGCCGGGAACGATCGGCACTTCGCGCACGATCGCCCGCCGCTCGAAGAGCTCGGTGCGCTCGAGCACCCGGCCGCGCGGATCGACCACGGCGCTGATGCCGGTGTTCGCGGCGCGCACCAGGTACTTCCCGTTCTCCACCGCGCGGAAGATCGCCATGGCGAAATGCTGGTGCGGCGCCGACGTCCGGCCGTACCAGCCGTCGTTCGTGATGTTCACCAGGAGGTCCGCCCCGCGCGCCGAGAACTCGCGGAGCAGGTCGGGGAAGATCGCCTCGTAACAGATCGAGACCGCGAAGCGGCGCCCCTCGACCTCACCGACCGCGTACTCGGTGCCGGGCGTGAAGGCGCCGACGGCGTCCACCACGCGCGCCGAGTAGCGGCCGCCGAGCGTCAGCACCGACTCGATGGGCACGTACTCGCCGAAGGGGACGAGACGCATCTTGTGATACCGGAAGGGCACGTCGCCGGCCGGGGTCAGCAGCTTCGCCCCGACCCAGATCCGGCCCCGGCGGCCCATCCCCTGCTCGCGGTCGTCGTTTCCGAAGAGCAGGTGGATGCCGAGCTCGCGGGTCAGGGCCTGAAGCTGGGACGCAATCGCCGGATTACGGTCGTAGAGCCACGGCAGCGCCGACTCCGGCCAGACGACGAGATGCGCGCCCCGCGCCGCCGCGTCCCGGGTGAGGCTCACGTGATGGCCGAAGTTCGCCATCGCCTGCTCGGGGTCCCACTTGTCCTCCTGCGGGATCGCCGCCTGCACGAGCCCGACGGTGAGGCGCCCCGATTCGGCGACCGGCGTGCGCAGCTGCCGATAGCCGTCGACGAACACCGCGAGCACGAGGACCGAACCCGCGGCGAGGGCGATGATCCCGCGGCGGCGGCGCGGCTCGACGATCGCGTAGGCGATGACCGCGGACGTCGCGGCGACGACGAAGGAGACGGCATACACCGCGCCGAAGCGCGCGACCTGGATCGCGGGCAGGAGCGCGTGCTGGCTGTAGCCGAGGAGGCACCACGCGAAGTTGAAGAGGGTGTGGGTACGCAACACCTCCATCGCGACCCAGGCCACCGGCGCGCCAAGGAGCGCCGAGGGTCCCGCGGTGCGCGCGGCGAACGCCATCACCCAGCCGAAGAGGCACGGGAAGAGCGCCAGGGCCAGGCACAGGAGCCCCATGACGGCGATGCCCATCGGCATGGACAGGCCGCCGTACTGGACGACGACCAGCGACGTCCAGTAGACGATGCCGAGCGACGAGATGGCGCCGGTCAGGTATCCCAGGCGGAAGCCGTGGCTCGTGCTGGTGGCGCCGGCCAGCGCGACGAAGAGCGGGACCAGCGCGATCCAGGCCACGAGGCCGTTGCCGAACTTCGGAAAGGACAGCGCGAGGAGGACGCCGGAAGCGACCGAAAGCGCCTCCGACCGGCCGAAGGCGTTCAAGGCGCGGGGACGGACGCTGCCGACTGTCGACCGAATACTTCTTCGGCGTTGAACGACGAGCGGACGAACACGCCGGAGTACACGGTCGGGAAACCCATCCCGCGCGCCGTCTCCCCGAGCGCATCGAACGCGGCCGGAGCCAGGTAGCGATCGACGATCGCGTGCTCGCGCGTCGGGCGCAGGTACTGTCCGAGGGTCACGATGGAGACGCCCGCGGCGCGGAGGTCGCGCAGGACGCCCAGCACCTCCCCGTCGGTCTCGCCGAGACCGATCATGAGGCCGCTCTTCGTGATCTGGCCGGGCCGGATGCGCAGCGCGGCGCGGAGGACGTGAAGGCTCCGCGCGTAGTCCCCCTGCGGGCGAAGCGACGGGAACAGTCGCGGCGCCATCTCGATGTTGTGGTTGAAGACGTCCGGCTCCGCGCCGAGAACGGTGGCCAGCGCGCGCTCGTCGCCCTTGAAGTCGGTGGTCAACACCTCGACCCGCGCCGTGGGGAGCGCCGTCCGCACCGCGCGGACGGTGGCCGCGAAGTGAGCGGCGCCGCCGTCGTGGAGATCGTCCCGCGCTACCGCGGTGAGCACGACGTAACGCAGCGCGAGGCGCGCCGCGGCCTCCGCCACCCGCTCCGGCTCGCCGGCATCCGCGGCCCGCGGATGGCCGGTGGCCACCGAGCAGTACCCGCAACGGCGGGTGCAGCGATCCCCGAGGAGCATGAAGGTCGCCGTCCCGCGCGAAAAGCATTCGCCCAGATTCGGGCAGCGCGCCTCTTCGCAGACGGTGGTCAGGGCCTGGTCGCGCAAAAGGACGCGCAGTGCGCGCGCGCCGGGTGCGAGCGGGCTTCCCTTGCGCGCCCATTCGGGCAGGCGCGCCGCGCCGGGTGCGGACGCCATCGCCCTACTGCTTCACGACGAACGGATCGAGTTTCTGGCCGCGCAGCTGCTCCTGCGCCTTCTCCGCCTCGGGCCGCGTGGCGAACCCGCCCACGCGCACGTTGAAGAGCCCCTCCTGCGGGGTCACGAGATACGCCGGGAACCCCTTGCCCTTGAGCCGCGCGACCATCGACTCCGCGGTCGCCCGATCCTTGAAGGCCCCGACCTGGAGCGCGAATGCGCCTCCGGGCGCGGGACGCGCCGCCCCCGTCGCCGGAGGCGCCCCGGATGGCGCGGGCCGTGGCGTCGCCGCCGGAGAGGGCGCGGCGGCGGCACGAACCGGTGGAGCCGATGGTGTCGCGGCGGCGGGGCTCGGCTTGCCGGCGGCCGGGCTCGGCTTGACGCGCTCCAGCCGCTCCTGCCCCGCCTCGCCTACGAGCCGCTGCGCGTAGGTCAGCTCCTGCGCGGAAGGCGCGGGGCGCGGGGTCTCCTCGGTGACGATCCGCTCGTCCTGCACCGGCCTCGCGGCCTGGACCTCGGCCGCGCCCTGGTCGACGCCCCGGCCCACCATGACCCCGGCCAGGAAGCTCAGGATGAGCCCCGTGGCGCCGGCCATGAAATAGAACACCAGCTGCTTGTTGGTGAGCTGGATCTCGTAGAAGTAATCGTCCTGCGCCAAATTGGTCCTCGCTTTTGCCGGCTAGCCCCGGGGCCCGAGCCGTCGGAAACCGTCCTTGATGATGCCCGACACCACCGCTTCCTCCTGCGCCCCGTGGCGGGTCCGCACCGAGAGCTGGATCACGAACACCAGCTCGTTCAGGGCGGCCACCATCACGCTCTTGCGCTGCTCCGCGGGCAGATCGGCGACGTTGGCCAGCATCTGCTCGTAGTCGGCACGGCCGTAGTGCTTCAGGTCGACCCCGGCGAAGAGCGTCCCGTACTGGCGCGAGACGTCCTCCAGGCAGAGGTCGACGAACGAGTCGGCCCGGTCCCCGAGCCGGCCCTTCAGGAAATGGTAGATGCGGCTGAACATCTGGTTGAACGTCTCGACGATCTCCTCTAGGTCGAGCTCGCGCTCCCTCTCGGCATCGCCCTCTCCCAGCGCGGCCGCGTCGTCGGCCAGCCCCTTGCGGATCACGCCCAGGACTTGCAGCGCCCAGAGGATGCGGCAGGTCTCGAAGTTCGACAGGTACGACACGTCGCAGATGTGCTCGACGGTGGACCGCCCGTTCACGTGGTCCAGGATCTCCTGCTCCTCGGACGTCAAGTCGAGCTTGTACAGGACCTCGGTGTTGCCCGTGGGGACGAACACCGTCCCGATCTCTCCGATCGCGCGCGTCACCTGGCTCCAGGCCTTGCTGCGCCGGATGCCCTCGAGGATGAGGTTCTCCGTCGACATGTTGAGGACGACGATCCCCTGCGGGTCGAGATCCCGGATCACGAGCTCGTAGTCTCCGCGGGTCCAGGTGAACAGCTCCATCAGGATCTCACGGACCTGGTGCTCGACGGCGGGCATCAGCTCGTCGGGACCGAGGGCGGAAAGCTCGATGAGGATCGCGCCCAGCCGCGTGTCGGGCCGGATCAACCTGCTCGCCTCCAGGAACTGCCGGACGGTGAGCTTGCCGCGGCCGAGGAGCGATTCGCCCAGGCGCTCGTCCACGTTGTTGCTGGCGGCATACACGATCCGCCCGCGGTCGATGGAGATCGTCTTGGTGGAGTCGCCGTTCCGGACCTTGAGGATGCCGGTCTCGCCGCTGGAGAGCAGCGAGCGCAGGAGCTCGGGGATGCTCGAGGTCTCGATGTCCCCGCGGATCGTCAGCTCTTCGTCGGCCGACGTCTCGGGGTCGAGAGCGCTCATCGCGGGGGGTCGTCCCGCATGAAGGCCTTGAAGAACTCGATGGGCACCGGGAAGATGATCGTCGAGTTCTTCTCCGCCGCGATCTCGGTCAGGGTCTGCAGGTAGCGGAGCTGCACCGCGATCGGCTCCGCGTGGAGCGCGTGCGCGGCCTCGGTCAGCTGCTTCGACGCCTCCAGCTCGCCCGAGGCGTGGATGATCTTGGCTCGCTTCTCCCGCTCCGACTCCGCCTGGCGCGCCATCGCCCGCTGCATCTCGTGGGGCAGGTCCACCGCCTTCACCGCCACCTGCGAGACCTTCACGCCCCAGGGGTCGGTGTGCTTGTCGATGACCTCCTGCAGCATGTGGCCGAGGCGATCGCGCTCGGAGAGCAGCTCGTCGAGGTGGGCCTGCCCGAGGATGCTGCGCAGCGTGGTCTGCGCCACCTGGCTCGTCGCGTAGAGGTAGTTCTGCACCTCCACCACCGCGCGCACGGGGTCGACCACGCGGAAATAGACGACCGCGTTCACCTTCACGCTCACGTTGTCCCGCGTGATCACGTCCTGCGGCGGGACGTCGTCGACGATCGTGCGCAGCGAGATGCGCACCATGCGGTCGATCGGGAAGGCGACGAGGATGAGGCCCGGCCCCTTGGGATGCGGCAGCAGCGAGCCGAGGCGGAAGACGACCCCGCGCTCGTACTCGTTCAGCACCTTCAGCGAGAGCATGAGCCAGAGCACGACCAGAAAGACCGGTATGCCGTATTCCATCAGGCTCCCTTCGTGACCCGCAGCGTCAGGCCCTCCCGCGCGATGACGGTCACCGTCTCGCCGCTCGCCACCGCGCCATCGGCGATACTGCGCCATCGCTCGCCCATCACGAGGACCCACCCTTCGGGCCGGAGATCGGTCTCCGCCACCGCCCCGCGGCCGATCAGCCCTTCGGAGCCGGTCACCGGCCGCCGCCGCCGCGCGGCGACGATCAGTCGGGCCAGGAGGATCGTCCCCGCGGCCATCACCGCGGACCCGGGAAGGAGGTAACGCAGCGGCACCTGCATCCCCGGCGCGGGCGCGTCCACCAGCATCATGGCCCCGAGGATCATCGCGATGATGCCGCCCACGGTCAAGAGGCCGTGGGAGGCCACCTTCACCTCGGCCGCGAACAGCATCACCGCCAGCACGATCAGCAGCACGCCCGCCCAGTCGACGGGAATCACCTGCGACGCAAAAAGGAAGAGGACGAGGCAGAGCGACCCGACCACGCCGGGAAAGATCGCGCCCGGATGGCTGATCTCGGCCCCGAGCCCGGCGAGCGCCCCGAGGAGGAGCAGGAACAGGGTCTGCGGGCTCGCGATCGCGGAGAGGATCCCCTGCCGCCAATCCATGCGCACCGCGGTCAGCGGCTGTCCGGCCAGGCGCAGCGTCACCCGGGTGCCGTCGAAGCGCGTCACCTCGCGACCCTCCAGCAGCCGGACGAGCTCGGCCGGATCCCTCGCCACCAGGTCGACCAGCTTCAGATCGATCGCCTCGCGCTCGGTGAACGAGCGGCTCTCGAGGACCGCCTTCTCCGCCATCTCCACGTTTCGGCCGCGGCGCTCCGCCTTGCCGCGGATGTAGGCGGCGGCGTCGCTCGCGACCTTCTTCGACATCACCTCGTCCATCTGGCCGATCCCGGCCACGGGATGGGCGGCGCCGATGTTCGTGCCCGGCGCCATGGCGGCCACGTCGGCGGCGATCGTGATCACGAACCCCGCCGATGCCGCCCGCGCGCCGGACGGTCCCACGAAGACGGCGATCGGCGTCCGGCAGTTGAGGATCGTGTCGACGATCTCCCGCATGGAGACGTCGAGGCCGCCGGGGGTGTCGAGGCGGAGGATCAGGAGCGGCGCCTTGGCCCTGTCCGCGGCTTCGATCGCGGAGACGACGTGGCGGGCGCTGATGGGCTGGACGATCCCGTCGAGGTCGACCACGGGAATGTCGGCGCCGGCGGGCACGGCCGGGAGGGCCGCAAGGAGCGCCGCCGCGAGGAGCCGACGGGTAGGCGCCAACACCGGAGAGTGTATCATTCTCCTCATGTTCGGCCCCCTGGGCGGCCCGGAGCTGGTCCTCATCCTGGTCCTCGCGCTGATCGTCTTTGGACCCCGCCGGCTGCCCGAGATCGGCAAGAGCATGGGCAAGCTCCTGGCCGAGTTCCGCAAGGCTTCCCACGACTTCCAGCGCACGATCGAGGACGAGGTCGAGGCCGAGAAATACAAGGCCGTGGAGCCCGCGCCCATGGCGCCGCCCGTGGAGCCGGGCCCCGTCACCGTCACACCCGCGGAGACCGTCGTTCCCCGCGATGCCGTCCCGCCGCCGATCGAGCCGAAGTAACAGGTGGCGTCGCCGGAGCCGGCGTCACCCGACCGGATGACTTTCCTCGAGCACCTCGAGGAGCTGAGGGTGCGCCTCATCCGCTCCGTCATCGCGCTCGTGGTGGGCTTCGCGGCGGCGTGGGTGTACCACGAGGAGATCTTCCACTTCCTCACCGAGCCGCTGCGCAAGGCCTATCCGGGGGTGAAGTTCATCACCACGGGGCCGTCGGAGGCGCTCGTCCTCTACATGAAGATGGCCTTCTTCGTCGGCATCTTCCTCGCCGCGCCCTATCTCCTCTACCAGGTCTGGGCCTTCGTCGCCCCCGGCCTCTACGCGCACGAGAAGAGCTACGCCATTCCCTTCATCGTCATGGGATCGCTCTTCTTCCTCGGCGGGGCCGCCTTCGGGCACTACGTGCTCTTCCCCACCACCTTCGGGTTCCTGGTGCAGTTCGGCGGCAACGACATGCAGTTCCTGCCCAAGGTCGACGAGTACTACTCCTTCTACTCGTGGTTCCTGC
>JANMPI010000569.1:0-1812 GCA_031369785.1 Acidobacteriota bacterium | reverse complement strand
TCAGCACCGCCACCGGGTTGAGGTCGCTGGCGTGACTCTCCAGCCCGAGCCGCTGGGCCTCCAGCGGAAGCGCCCCGCCACCAGCGAAGGGGTCGTGGAAGGCGGGCAGCTTTTTGCGGTCGAACAGTACCTTGGCCCGCGGATGGTCAGCGTTCTCGGCGCAGGCGCGTCGCCAGCTCTGCCAGATCTCGTCGCGTGCCGCCTGCAGCACCGTCTCGTTGGTGGTGTTCTCCCAAAGCACCAGGTCCTCGAGGATGCGGAACAGTCGCTGACGCTCCAGGTCCGCCAGCATGTCGTCGAGAGTCGGTGCCGGACCCGGTTCCGGGACCGAGAGCCCGGTTCCCTTGGTCTTCTTGGCGAGGGCGCGGGCCTCCTCCCACAATTTCAGGCGGGCCTTGAGGGCGGTCTCCGCCTTCCGACGCAGCTTCGGGTCCGCGCGGAGTACCTCCACGTAGGCCGACGGATCGTCCACCATCTGCGCGAAGATCACCGCCCGCGCCGCTGCCAGCGGCCGCCGCGCCCACCACAGATGCAGCGTGCTCGGGTGGCCATGGCGGATCGACTTCTCTCGCGCGCAGGCCTTGTTGATGGCGTCGAGTGGCAGGGCGACCTCGATAAGCTTCTTTGCGTGCTTCATGCAGCGCCCTTCACTCGATTGACCCTGGATTGCGCCCAATGGAAGCCCTTGTGGGACAGGCACTTGCCGTTGGGATTGGGATGGAATTGCGTTTTCATTGCGTGGAATTGCGTTTTGGGCCGGCGTGCCAGCGGGCGGCCTTGGTCGCTCCATGAACTTCGACCCGGCCATCCGACTTCAGGTCGCGCAGCAGCGTCTGGACTTGATTGCGGTTGAGGCCCGGCAACACCTCCTGAAGCTCACTCAGCGAGGCTCCAGCCGGAGCCGAATCGTCGATGTGCCGCTCGAGCAACGCCTTGTTCGTCTCCCGGTCGAGGCCGCGCCGCCGGGTGTACGCGCCGCCCTTGCCGAGAAACCGGTAGAAGCGGCGCGACAGCAGGTGGCGGGTGCCCCGCCCGCGGCCCACGCGCTCGATCACCCCTTGCTCCCGGAGGACCTGAAGCCGTGATACGAAGTGGGCCGGGACCGGCTGTTCACGGTGGACGAGATCGATGACGAAGAAGTCCTCGGTGGTGAAGGCGGCCTGCCGCTCGCGACCGAGCTCCTCAAGGAAGCGGAGGAACTCGGGATCCTGGATCTCGCCGTGAAGGGTCACCCAGACCGAGTGCTCGCCGGTGTGGTTGAAGTCGGGCAGCGGCTTGCTCTGCCGGATGCACTCCCGATAGATGAGGTCGAAGCCCTGACCGGCGCGCTCGACGAGCCCGCACCGGGCCAGAACCTCCGCGATGCGCCGATTGCGGGGGTTCTGCTCCCACAACAGGTTGTCCTGGTTGATCCCGGCCGGAAAGCCGCCCGGGCTGACGATCTCTATTCTTTTTGGGTACTGCCGCACGAAGACGGACCCGCCGTGCCGGTAGTCGCGATGGCTCACCGCGTTCAGGACGGCCTCGCGCACCGCGCGCTCGTTGAAGGTGGGCACGTCCCAGACGAAAAGTCCTTGCTGGAAGTGCTGGAGATCGTTGCGGAGGTTGGCGAGCTGCCAGATCTCGTCGAGCACAGGCAGGAAGCCTCGCCGAAACTCGCGTCGGTCAGCCGCCGGCCCCGGGACCTCGTTCGACCGGTACTCGAAAACGAGCTCGGCTTGCGCCAGATGCCGGCCCAGAGCTTCTCGCGTGCCGAGCAGAATGAGTGCCGCGTAGGTGAGATCACTACCGAAAACGTGCTCCGCGTCGGTG
>JANMPI010000437.1:0-9208 GCA_031369785.1 Acidobacteriota bacterium | reverse complement strand
CCGTCGCCGCGCATGGGCGGCAGCGAGAACTGCGCCGCCGACCCGTCTCGCGCCGGCTTCAAGTGCTGGTTCCTGAACAGCAAGGCCGCGCCCTACTACCCCGAGACGCCTCCCGCCGAGCCGCCGCCGTACGATCGCCCGGACGCCCACGGCAACCCGAGCCGCAACTTCGAGAATGCACAGTGCGACGTGTTCGGCGGCGGGATGGGGTACGGAGTCGTCCTCGACGATGGCGGCGGCTACGGGCCCTATCAGAACGTGACGAACATCCCGGGTGTCCCGGCGCTCAACGGCTCGTTCACCCTCTGGATCCGCCGGGACCAGGTCCCGGATGCCGATGGCAGCTTCACCGACGCGCCGGAAGGGAACGACCTCGACCTCGTCCTCACGTCCGAGGGCACGGCGCCGTACACCGGCGAGACCAGCGCGCTCGCCTTCACGCAGCAGAACCGGGCCGTCAAGACATTGCAGGCGACGCTCACGCGTTCGCTCGGAACGCCGTGCGGCACGCGCGGCGGACAGGTCGGCGGCGGGCCGGAGGGGTCCAACTTCAGCCCCTGCGACCCGATCACCGGCGACAGCTTCAGCGGCGCGCTCGGCGGCGGTACGCGCGCCGAACTCAACGTCCAGTAAGGGGATAACGACAATGGCCACCGAAGCTCTCGTGAACGATCGGGCCTTCGACAGCGCGCGCGCTCCGCGCGTCCGTCGGGGCTGGAGGCGACCGCTCGCAGCCGGCGTGGCCATCGCGCTCGTCGGCCTGCTGGCCGGGGACCGCGGCGCCCAGACCGCGAACCTGGTGCAGGGCATCGACCCGCTGGAGATCCTCGACCTCGAGGTGAAGCCCAACGTGCTCTTCGTGGTGGACTCGTCCAGCGCGATGGGCCTGAATCCGAACGGGAGGACCAACGTCGGCGGTGATGATCCGCTCAGCCGGTTTTACGGAACCAAGCAGGCCCTGCGCGAGCTGATTGCCGACAACGACGGCAAAGCCAATTTCGGGATCATCGACCTGAACGCGGACCAGACGCGGTTGGCGCTGAACGACGTCACCGGTCGCCGCGGTCCGCTCATTTACGTGAGCACGGATCAGACGGGATCTGCTACCGGGTCACCCGCGTTCCCCACCGATTGGGCGGACAAGTTCGATACCTTCGGGATGACCTTCGCGAGCTATGACGGCGACACATGCGTGGGACAGCCGCCGCTGCCGATCACGAACACTTGCTCGAACGAGATCTTCCGAAGTTTTCGGAACAACGGCTCGTTCCAGAACCCGACGCTCGGCCGTTTCTATATGGCATCGCGGCTCTTCCGCAACGGCGTGCGCTACACGTTCGATTCGACCAACGGCAACGTTGACAGGTCGCTGAGCGCCATCGACACCGCGATCACCTGCCCGCCACCGCTGGCCGGACTCCTCGGCGACGACGTGGACGAGTTCAACGACGGAACGGAGTCGCGCGCCTGCTTCCAGCTCGCGGACAGCGGCAACGGCGGCCGTATCACGACGTACTACCTGACCTCGCCGGTCTATGAGCCGCGTCTACCCGCGCCCGATACTTCCGCCGAATGCGACGGCACCAACGGCCCACTCTGCGTCGTGGCGCCCGTGACCGCGTGCACCGCCCCCAGCAACGCGACCGCGCTTCGCACCGGCCCGCTGCGCCTGCAGCTGCCGCTCGTGGCCAACCCGGCGGACCCTCGCTTCGGCCTGCCCATCGAACTCCTTCCCGATCCGTTCCCGAACACACCGATCACGGCGACGGCTCCGCCGCTCACCGCCAACGGTCTCATCGGCCTGCAGCCGAATGCGACGGGGGGGATGCAGACCGGCACCCGCCGTCCGCTCCTGAATGCGCTTCGCGCCGCCGCCGCGCACTACGCGGCCGTGGTCTTCCCCAGCCGTCCGGCCGCCGTCGCCGGCCGCCAGCGGAATTTCGTGATCGTCATCGCCAGCGGCGCGGACGACACGGGCGCCACGGCAGCGAGCGTGGCGGCCCAGGCGTCGGCGATGCGCGGCGCGTCGGCCACGCCCGCCGCCAACGACATCACGACCATGGTCGTCTCGATCAACGGGGCGCCCAGCTTCCCGGGCAGCGCCGACCACGCCGCCTTGAACCAGCTCCAGTCCGCGGGCACCCTCGGCCGTCACGCCAATGCCTTCGGCGCGGCCACCCTCGACGAGCTCCGTTCCTCGCTGAACTTCGCGTTCTCCGAAGCCATCGCGGCCGGGATCTTCTCCACCGAGTCATCCATCACGGAGTCGATCTTCGAGTACGCGGCGCAGGCCAACACCACGACGCCCCTGAAGACCTTCGATCCGTTCCAGCCTGGTCAGCGGTACGGCGGGCGCGTGCCGACGCTCCTGCAGTCGAGCTTCGATATGCCCGGCTTCGTCGGCCACCTGCGCGCCTTCCAGACCCCGGGCGTGAGCGGGTGCCCCGCCGGCTCCGTCAACCGTGTCGACGCCAACGGCCGCACCGTCTGCGAGGTGTGGGACGCGGGAGAGAAGCTGCGCGTGCGTGTCTGGGAAGGCACGGCGACGTCGCCGGGCCTGTGCCCGGGCGCGAGCGGCAATTACACCACCTGCACGGCGTCGACCTGGACGTTCGAGCAGCTGCGCGGCTCCGGCCCCCAGGCGGGCAGCGTGTCCGCCGCCTATCCGCAGATGAAGCCGGCCACCGACGCCCGCCTGCAGCGCCGCATCCTGACCACCGCGCGGCAGGGCATCTTCCACTACCAGACCAACCTCAACGAGCCGTTCGGCCCCGCGCAGTCGCCGATCGACGCGACGCAGCACGAGCAGTGCCCGGTCCCGCTGTGGCCACCCACGGCCACGAATGCGGTCGGGAGCTGCACCTACGCGTCCGCCGTCTCGCCCAACTCGGATGCGGCCGGCCTCCTCGACGACGAGCTCGGCATCTCGGGCCTCTCGCTCGCCGAGCTGCAAAGCAAGTTCTCCGCCTGCCTGACCACGACCTTGAACCCGTTCCTGCCGGGCCATCCGTGCATCGACCCGAGCGTCGCCGTTCAGACGGCTCGCGCGCGTCGCGAAGCGCGCGAGACCATCCTTGCCTACATGGCCGGCGCGCAGCAGGCGCAGACGGGTGGATTCCCCGTCCGGTGCACGACCGGATGCGCGCCCGGCGCGGTGGGCGACATCAAGTACCAGGCGCGGTTCTGGTCGCTCTCCGAATCGACGCTCGGCGTCCCCGCTGTCGTGCCGCCGCCGCTGCAGTCGATGCCCATCACGCACACCGCCGAGTACACGCTCTACCGCGACGGGCTCCGTGACAGCGCCGGGTTCGTGGTCGGCGCACCGTCGGCGACGCCGTTCGCTTCCGGCTTCGCGCTCCGCAACCCGGACCGGAACGCGGGACCCACGTTGTCCATCGGCGGCACCGCCAACGACGGGAACTTCGAGCCGCTGATGACCGTCGTCTATCACGCCGCGAACGACATGCTCCACGCCTTCCGCGGCGGGCCGTGCCCGACCGGGCTTTCGGCCTGCCCGGATCGTGGCGGCGAGGAGCTGTGGGGCTTCGTGCCCTACGACCAGCTCGAGAAGCTGCAGGAGCGCATGCTCGGCCAGGGCCGCTCGCCCCACACCTTCATGATGGCGAACTCGGTGCGCTTCAGCGACGTGTTCGTACCGGGCAACTGGACGCAGAACGGACGATCGTTCCTCGGGCGCTGGCGTACGGTGATGGTTTCCGGGCGCGGCATCGCGGGCAGGTACTACACCGCCCTCGACATCACCTCGCCCGGCGTGTTCACCACCACCGCCCTCGACACGCTGCCGCCCTTCGCGATCTGGAGCCGCGGCAACCCGGATACCCAGCGCGGCGTTCTCGGCGGCTCGTCCAACGGAGTGGGCACCGCGGATTACGCCAAGATGGGGCAGACGTGGTCGGTGCCGGCAATGGCTGCGGTCAAGGCCGCGAACTTCGGCGGCAGCGAGTTCGTGATGTTCATGGGCTCCGGCTACGCGAGCGATCCCACCAACGCGCAGGAAGGGAAGATCTTCTACGCGGTGGACGCCCTCACCGGCGATGTGCGTCACGCCCTCGCCCAGGCCGCGACCGATACGCTGAACACCTGCAGCTCGATCGAGCCCGGCGAGACCTGCCCCGTCCGCAACGCCCTCGTCGCCAACGCGGCAGCTTACATCCCGATCCAGCTGCAGGCCGGCTTCGTCGGCAACTCGGCCGCGAGCACGGCCAGCCTCGTCTACATCGGCGACCTCCACGGCCGCATGTGGAAGTTCCTCACCAACAGCACGGGGCTCGGCCTGATCAAGCTCCAGCCGGACCTGTCCGCGAACGCGGCCTTCGGCGACAGCCCGGACCAGCCCATCGGGACCGCGGTCGCGCTGCTGAACCTGCGCGGGCCCAACGGCTCGACCCCCCACGTGTACTGGGAGACGGGCGCCGATCGCCGCGTCATCGCCCCTCCGCCGTTCAAGTTTGTCGCCATGGAGGACGTGGGCGCAGACGAGAACACGACCATCCCAGGGACCGGGTTGTTCACCGAGCCCCTGAGCGGCGCGCTCCTGGGCTTCCGCGGCACGACCCAGCCCGCGACCGCCTTCAACGCGACGGAACTCGGCCGTGTGTTCTTCGTCGGCACGAAGTTCACCGACCGCAACGTCGCGGGCGGCGACTGCGCGTCGCGGTTCGACAGCGTGCTGTTCGCGCTGGGCGCCGTGTCCGGCGGCGCGGTGTTCGACCTCGACAGCAGCGGTACGGTCACCTCGGGCGACAAGTCCATCATGGTGAGCGGCAAGGTCAATGCGATCCGCGGCTCGATGGGCCAGATCGTGCTCGACAAGGGCGATGTCGGCACCGCCGCCGGCGGCGTCATGGCGCCTCCCGCCCCTCCCGCGCCGGCGCCCGCGCCGACCACCAACGAGGGTTCGAGCGGCGAGGTGTTCGTCGGGAAGATCCGGCCGAACAGCAACGTCTGCCGCTGACGCACTGACGCAAGGGCCCGCCCCTTCGGGGGCGGGCCGCTCGTGCCCCTAAAAATCTCCTTGGCGTCAGACGGATGGGGGGTGTAACCTAAAGGAGATCATGAAGGCGACCAAGGAGCAGGATTTCCGGGTCTGCCCAAACTGCGGGGCCCGGAACAAGCCGAAGTGGGAGTTCTGCGTCAAGTGCAGCGAGTCCCTGCAGAGCGTATCCATCGGCGCGCCGGCGCCTGTTCGCCCGGCCGCGTCGGCGATCACGGCGACGGACGACGAAAGCGAATTCCCCTGGCGCTCCGTGGCGGGTGCGGTCATCGCTCTTGCCCTGGCCTTCGGCATCTACAAGATCTTCCGTGATCCGTCGCCGGCGCCGTCGCCCGAGATCTTCACGGTGGGCACCATCCCGCCCAGCATGCCCCCGACGCAGGCCCGCGTCGCGCGCGCGCCAGGCCAGGAGGAATACGAGCAGGGCCTGCGGCGCCTGAACACGAACGATCCGGAGGGCGCGGCGGAGCTGTTCGCGCGCGCCCTGGCCGCGGGAGGAGAGAACCACATCTATCGCCACGCCCACGCCGTTGCGTTGTGGCAGTCCGGCCGGAAGGCGGAGGCCGTCGACGAGTACCGCCTGGCCCTCCGGGTCGCCCCCGACAATCCAACCTACCGCATGAACCTCGCCAACGCGCTGGCCGGTCTGGGACGGAAGGAGGAGGCGCTCGCGGAATACGAGAGCCTCCTGCAGCGGGGTGGCAGTCACGTCGAAGCGCTGCAGCAGGCGGCGCGCCTCCTCGCCGACAGCGACCCCCGGCGCGCGCGGGATTTCCTCGCCCGCGTGTCCGCAGCCCGTCCCGGCGACACCGTGCTCAAGCAGCAGTTGGCGAGTGTCATGGAAAAGGCGGGGGACACGGATGGCGCGACGCGCGTCTACTCCGAGATCCTGAGCCAGAATCCGGGTGCGCACATCACGCGCGGGCTGCTCGCCGAGATCGAGCTGAAGCGGGGCCAGCCCGAAGAGGCGGTGGCCCTCTTCCGCTCCGGCCTCCAGCAATACCCGGACGTCCCGTTGCTTCACCGCGGGCTGGCCAGCGCGCTCGAGCGGTCGGGTTCGGTGAGTGAAGCCATCACCGAGTACCGCGAATACGCGCGCCTCGCGCCGAATGCGCCCGACGCCCAGCAGCTCCGCGAGCGCGCCGATCGCCTCGAGAAGCAGGTGACCGCGGCGGTCTCGTGACGAAGCCGCTCGTCGCAGTTGTCCTCGCCGCCGGGCTGGCGGCGCCCGCCGTGGCCCAGAGTCTCGCCGAGGTAGCGGCGCGGGAGCGCAAGGCGCGCACTGCCTCGCCTGCGCCTTCGCCGCGCGCCTACACCGACCTCGACCTTCACGCCTCGCCGTCCCCGTCTCCCTCCGCGTCCCCCTCGCCCTCTCCGAGCCCCGTTGCCGCGCCGGGGACGAGATCCAGGGGATGGAAGGCGCCGTCTTTGCCGTCGCCGTCACCGCAGGCGCTGGGGCAGGCGACCCCCGCGCCGATGCCCGAGCCGCCGGACCGCAGCGAGCAGGAGCGCGCCGCGCTCGAAGCGCGATGGCGCGCGGTCGCGGCCCAGCGCCGGGACGCCCTCGCCAGCGCGGAGGCGCTGGTGGCCACGCTGGACGCGAAGGTCGAAACGCTCCGCAACGACATGAGCCCGGTGAACCTCGCCGATCCCAACCGCGAGCAGACGCGACGGGCGGAGTTAGCGGCGGCGATGGCCGAGCTCGACGCCGCCCGAGCCGCGCTCGCGGCCGCGCGCAGGGCGGTGGACGCCCTCGAGGACGACGTGCGCCGTGCCGGCGGCCTTCCCGGCTGGGTCCGCTGAGGGCCGCGCCGCGCCGCCGCGGCGTGTAGCCTGATGGCCGACGTCCTCGTCGTCGAAGACAAGGAATCGCTGCGCAGCATGCTGCGCAAGACGCTCGAGCTCCGGGGCTACACCGTCGACGAGGCGGGCGACGCGTACGAGGCCCGGCGCCGCCTCGCCGTCACGCGCTACCTCGTCGTGCTCACCGACCTCCGGCTGCCCGCGGGCAGCGGGTTCGACGTGCTGAACGCCGCGCAGGAGTCGGACCCGGAAATGCCGGTCGTGGTGATGACGGCCTTTGGCACCGTCGACGAGGCGGTCCGCGCGATGAAGGACGGAGCGGCGGATTTCCTGACCAAGCCCGTCGACACCGATCACCTGATGGTGCTGCTCGATCGCGCCATCGACCGGCGCCGCCTGCTCACCGAATACGTGCTGCTGAAGGAGGAATACCAGCGGCGGGTCGGCCTGCCCAAGCTGCTGGGCGAGGACCCGGCGCTCAAGGAGACGATGCTCTCGATCCAACGCGCGGCGGCCACCGACGCCACCGTGTTGCTCCTCGGCGAGAGCGGCACCGGCAAGGAGCTGATGGCGCGGTCGCTGCACCAGCTCTCGGACCGCGCCAAGGGGCCTTTCGTCGCCATCAACTGCGCGGCTATCCCCGAGACGCTGCTCGAGAACGAGCTCTTCGGCCACGAGAAGGGCGCCTTCACCGGCGCCTCCGGGCGCAAGATCGGCCGCGCCGAGATGGCGCACCACGGAACGCTGTTCCTGGACGAGATCGGCGACCTGCCCCTGTCGCTGCAGGGCAAGATCCTGCGCCTCGTGCAGGAAAAGCAGTTCGACCGCGTGGGCGGCACGCAGACGATCACGGTGGACGTCCGCGTGGTGGCGGCCACGAACCGTGATCTCGCCGAGGCCGTGGCCGCCAAGCAGTTCCGCGACGACCTCTACTTCCGCCTGTCCGTCTTCCCGGTGGAGATCCCGCCCCTACGCCGGCGGCGGGGTGACATCCTCCTGCTCGCCGACGCGTTCCTCGAGAAGTACGCGCGCGAGATGGGGCGCAAGGGCATGCGCCTGGGAGACGGCGCCCGCCAGGCCCTGCTCGAGCACAACTGGCCCGGCAACGTCCGCGAGCTGCAGAACTGCCTGGAGCGAGCGGCGATCCTGTGCGACGGTCGCGAGATCCGGCCCGAGCACCTCCGCCTGGGCGACGGCGCGACCGGCGGGCCGTCCCTGGCCGACGTGCTCGATCTCTCCGGGTCGCTGGCCGACGTCTCCCGCCGGGCCGCCACGCGCGCCGAGGACGAGGCGATCGCGCTCGCCATGAAGGAGACCGGCGGAGACCGCGCCGCCGCCGCCGAGCGTCTCGGAATCAGCGCGTCGACACTCGCGCGGCGGGTCCGCGCTACGACCGAAAACTAGGGCGTCAGCCCTCGGTCTTGCGCTTCGGGCGCTGGTTGAAGGCCAGCACGCGCTTGCGGATGCGGATGGCGCTCGGCGTCACCTCGACCAGCTCGTCGTTGTTGATGAACTCGAGGGCCTGCTCCAGGTTCAGGACGCGGTGCGGAGTGAGGCGGACCGCCTCGTCCGCCGTCGACGCGCGCATGTTGGTGAGCTTCTTGGCCTTGGTGATGTTCACGTCCATGTCGGCCGGGCGCGCGTTCTCGCCCACGATCATCCCCTCGTAGACCGACGTCCCGGGGCCGATGAACAGCTCGCCGCGCTCCTCGAGGTGGTTCAAGGTGTAGGCCGTTGCCTCGCCGGTGCGGTCGGCCACCAGGACGCCGGTCGGCCGGCGCGCGATGTCGCCCTGCCATTCGATGAAGCCTTCGACCAGGCTGTTCATGACCGCGGTGCCGCGGGTGTCGGTCATGAGCTCGGTGCGGATGCCGATGAGGCCGCGGGTCGAGACGTGGAAGTCGAGGCGCACCCGGCCCGAGCCGTGGTTCACCATCTTCACCATCTTGCCCTTGCGCATGGCCATCTTCTCGAGCACCACGCCCATGTAGGCCTCGGGCACGTCGAGGGTGAACATCTCCAGCGGCTCCTTGAGCACGCCGTCGATCTGCTTGGTGATGACCTCGGGGTTCGACACCGACAGCTCGAATCCCTCGCGGCGCATGGTCTCGATGAGGATCGCGAGCTGCAGCTCGCCCCGGCCCATCACGCGGAACGCGTCCGCGGAGTCGGTGGGCTCGACGCGGATGGAGACGTTGGTGAGCAGCTCCTTCTCCAGCCGGTCCTTGATGTTGCGCGAGGTCACCCACTTGCCCTCGCGGCCGGCGAAGGGCGAGGTGTTGACGGAGAAGATCATCGAGAGCGTGGGTTCGTCGATGTGCAGCGGCGGCAACGGCTGCGGGTTCTCCGCGGAGGTGATGGTCTCGCCGATGGAGATGCCCTCGAAGCCGG
>JANMPI010000422.1:0-11366 GCA_031369785.1 Acidobacteriota bacterium | reverse complement strand
TCCCCGGCTCCAGGTTCCAGCCCCTGAGCATCCCGTCCAGGTTCGGGGTCGGCTTCTTGAGCGGCGGCTCGGCCATGACCAGCGCCTTGCCGCCCGCGGCCACGTAGGCGCGCACGGCTTCGACCACCGGCGGCAGCAGGTCGGCCTGGGGCCCGGCCACGACGAGCACCGCGCAGTCCGCGGGCACCGTGCGCTCGCGGGCGAGGACGATCTTCCTGGTCAGGTACTGGCTCTTCGTGAGCGCCTCACGGGCGCCGGTGAAGCCCATGTCGGTGGCGTCGTCGAGGTCGCGCTCGCCTTCGCCGGCCACGAAGCACACCGTCTTCTGCCCCTCGTGGGTGACCTTGACCAGCGCGTTGGTGAGGTCCTGCTCGGAGTCGCTCGCCGCGCGCTCACGCCGAGTGCCCCGCTCCACCACCACGATCGGCCACGGGCCCTTGACGTCGTACTCGCGCGCCCGCGCCGGCTTCGCGAAGGGATCGACGAACTCCGCCTTCAGGTGCGGGGACAGCGCCTGGTACTGCTTGATGCGCTCGTCGCCGCCCGCCAGCTCGACCGCGCGCTGGAAGTAGAGGATGCGGACGTCCTCCTTGAGCCCTCCCACGACCTTCTTCGTCTGGTCGGAGAGGCTGTAGCGCTGTCCCTTGGTGAAGTCCTTCTTCAGCGGACGCCGGAACGCGATGTAGTTGATGCCGGCCAGGATCGCGATCACCACCACGATCAGCACGGCGCTGTTGCCGCCGTGGCGCAGCTGCCGGCCGCCCACCGCCTTCACCACCGACTCCCAGCGCAGGGCGAGGTGGACGAGCATCAGGACGGCGCCCGCGGCCAGCCAGGGGTTCTGGCCGCCGGGGAGCGCGACCCCGTAGCGGCTGGCAATGGCCGCCCCGGCCATCACCAGCAGGCCGAGCGGTGCTAAGAGATCGACGGCGCGACCCATCTTCATGCCCGCCACCGCTGGCTCTCCATCGACTGATGGGCGAGGAACAACCCGAGCGCGGTGAAGGTCAGGTAGAAGACGATGTCCTTCAGGTCCAGCACGCCCTTCATCAGCTCCTCGAGGTGCGTGAGCAGGCCGAGATACGCGAACACGCGGGTGACCGCGCCGGCCGACGGATCATCCATCCAGCCCAGGATCCAGAAGCCGAGGAGGAGGCCGAAGGTCAGCGTCCCGGCCACGATCTGGTTGCGGGTGAGTGTCGAGACGAAGAGGCCGACGGCAATGAAGCAGGAGCCGACGAGCAGCAGCGCCAGCGCGCCGGTGGCGAGCGGCTTCCACTCCGGCGGGTTCGTCGCGTAGGACCAGAGGAGCAGGAAGTTCACGAGCCCGGCCGCGATCATGAGCGCGTAGAGCGAGAGCGCGCCCAGGAACTTGCCGAGGATGATCTGCATCGCGGTGATGGGCGCGGTGGCGAGGAGCTCGAGTGTGCCCTGGCGCTTCTCCTCCGCGAAGAGCCGCATGGTCAGCATCGGGGTGATGAAGAGCGCGACTACCGCCATGTTGTGCAGCACGCCGGAGATCACCCACTCGTTGAGGGACAGCTTGGGCGCGCCGCCGAACTCCATCTGCTGCGCCGACTGCATCGAGACCTGCAGGAAGCGATTGAAGACGAGGACGTAGAACGCGCCGAAGAGGAGCGTCCAGATGGTGAGCGCGACGTAGGCGATCGGGCTGCCGAAGTAGTGACGCCACTCCTTCTCGACCAGGGCAGAGATGTTGCGGAGCGCGGTCACGCGTTCATCTCCGCCGTGGGCGCGGACACGTCGCCGTGCACGGGCTCGCTCGTGGTCAAGGAAAGGAAGATCTCCTCCAGGCTCATGCCGGCCTGGGTGAGGCCGACGAGGTCCAAGCCCGAAGCGATCACCGCCCGCGCGACGTCGGCGCGCACGTCGCCCCCCGCCGACGCTTCCACCTCGAAGGCGCCGCCGGCCGCTTGTCCGGGCGGCCGCACGGCCAGGACACCGGGGACGCCGCGCAGCGCGCTCTCCGCCACCGCGGCGTCGCCGCGCACCTCGACCCGCAACGTGGCCGCGCCCGAAAGGCGGTGCATGAGGTTGTCCGGCGTGTCCTCGGCGACCACCCGCCCCTTGTTGATGATCACCACGCGCCCGCAGGTCATCGAGACCTCGGGAAGGATGTGCGTGGACAAGATGATCGTGTGGTCGCCGCCGAGCCCCTTGATGAGCTCGCGGGTCTCGATGATCTGCTTGGGGTCGAGGCCGGCCGTCGGCTCGTCGAGGATCAGCACGTCGGGGTTGGCGAGGATGGCCTGGGCAAGGCCGACGCGCTGGCGATATCCCTTGGAGAGCCGCCCGATGAGCGTCTTGCGCACGTCGCCCACCCGGCACTTCCCCATCGCGTCGTCGATGCGGGACGCGCGCTCGCCCTTCGGCACGCCCTTGATGCGCGCGCAGAAGTCGAGGAATGTCTCCACCGTCATGTCGGGATAAAGAGGCGGCGTCTCCGGGATGTAGCCGACGCGGCGCTTCACCTCCAGCGGCTGCTCGAAGACGTCGAAGCCCGCGATGCGCGCCGTGCCTTCGGTGGCCGGCAGGTAGCAGGTGAGGATCCGCATCGTCGTCGTCTTGCCCGCGCCGTTGGGGCCGAGGAAGCCGAGGATCTCGCCCTTGTTCACCCGGAACGAGATCCCGTCGACAGCCGTGTGCCGGCCGTACCGCTTGGTCAGGTTTTCGACTTCGATCATGCAAGCTCCTGGCCCGAACGCCGTCTGGATCCCTGCCTTGGGGAATCGAGCGACCTGGGGTGTCGCTCCGCCCGCGGCTCACGATGGCCGCCGTGGCAAGGAGCCCGTATCATAGCGACTGAATTTCTTGGCTGTCAACGATGTAGCGCGCGCCTCACCAACCTCCCGCGCCCGCGCACTCGGACGCCTGCTGGACCGCGTCCTCGAAGCGACCGGCGCGGAGGACCTCGCGCGGATCCTGACCCGGGAGCTGCCCGCGGCGCTCGGGGTGACGACGGCGACCCTCCTTCTCTGGAACCGGAAGCTCGACAGCTTCGAGGTCCTCACGGGTACTGAGACGCAGATGAGCGCGTTCCGGCCGGAGGCAGCGGCGATTTCCGCACCCGAGGCGGGATTCCTCCTGAGCGACGGCGTGGTGCTCGAGACGCGGATGGGCGGCGACGGCGTCCTCGTGCCGCTCATGGCCCGCTCCGGCCTCGTCGGGATGCTCGTCCTCGGCCCGCGCGCGCGGCGGCGGACGAAGACACCGCTCCTGCCCCGCGAAGCGCGCCTGCTCCAGTCCCTCGCCACCCGCGCCGCGCTCGTCCTCGAGAACCACATCTACCTGAAGGAGCTGGTCGCGACCGAGCGCGTGGCCGCGCTGGGGACGATGGCGGGAATGCTGGCCCATGATTTCCGCACGCCGATGACGGTGATTCGCGGGTACGCGGAGATGCTCCGGGACGACGTGACCACCGACGCCGCGCGTGACCGCGCGCAGGCCATCGTCACGATGGTCGACCGTCTCGATCGCATGACCCGGGAAACCCTCGACTTCGCCCGGACCGGCGGACAGGTGACGCGGCGGCCGGTGGACGTGGCCGCGCTCATCGACGAGATCGTGGGCTCGCTGGAGCCTGAGCTGCCCGGGCTCGTGGTCGTGCGCACCGGCTCCGTGTCCGCCGAGGTGACGGCCGCCCTCGATACCGACAAGCTGCGCCGCGCGCTCTTCAACATCGCCGCCAACGCGCGCGACGCGATGAAGGGCGCGGGCCGCCTGCACGTCGGGGCCGCCGTGGAGCACGTGGCGGCGGGCCGCCCCGGCTCGTCGGAGGGATTGTTCCTGGTGCTGACGATGGCGGACGAGGGCCCGGGCGTTCCGGAGGCGATCCGGTCCACCGTCTTCGAACCCTTCGTCACCACCGGCAAGAAAGGGGGCACCGGCCTGGGCCTCGCCGTGACCCGCCGCTTCGTCGAGGACCAGGGCGGCACCGTCGAGCTCCTGCCGCGCGGCGACGGCCACCCCCCCGGAGCCGCCTTCCGGATCCGCCTTCCCCTCCCGCCACCTTAAGATGGAGGGGATGGCCCTGCGCGCGACCGTTCGACCGGCAGGACGCGCGGCGTGCCTCGCCGCCGTCTTCCTCCTTTCGTCCTGCAGCACGCCGGATCCCACCGCGATCGTGAAGATCAGCGACGTGGAGACGCACTGGGCGGTGGACAACTCGCAGGTCGAAACGCAGTTCATCGCGCCCGTGGTGCGCTTCCGCCTGACCAACATCAGCAACGAGGCGCAAGGGTCGATCGACGTCACCGCGACGTTCCGGCGAAAGGGCGAGACGGCGACCTGGGGTGGCGATTTCCGCCAGGCGTCCACGCACGGAAAACCGCTCCCCGCCGGCCAGTCCGAGGCGCTCGTCCTTAAGTCCGACACCCGGTACTACTCGAACGGCCCCACCGAGGGGATGTTCACGCACAAGGAGTGGAAGGACGCGACGGTCGAGCTGTTCGTGCGCGTGGGCCGCAGCCGCTGGACGAAGTTCGGCGAGGCGGTCGACGTCGAGCGGCACATCGGGGCGCATAGCGTGCAGGACATGCCCGCATCGCCATCGCCATCCGCGCCCGGAGCGCGCTGATGATCCGCCTCGTGCCCCTGGCCGGCGGGCTCGGCGGGGCGATCGCGCTGCCGCGGCTGCCCGCCTCCATCGGCTCCGGCGAAGACGCGGACGTGATCATTCCCGGCGCCGCGCCGCGTCACGCCGTTTTCTTCGCGCGCGACGACGAGGTCGTGATCGTCGACAGTGGCTCGGTGGCGGGGACGCTCGTCTCCGGGCGCCGCATCGACGAAGCCTTGCTGCGCGCGGGCGACGTCATCCGTCTCGGCGCCGACGGGCCGGAGCTGCGGTTCGAGCGCGAGCTCGACCTGCCCCGAGCGGCTGCGGCCGTCCCGGTGTCGCAGACCATGATGATGCGCGTGGTGGGCCAGACGCGGCGCTCGCTGCTGCGCGCGCTGGGGGCCGTGGTCGTGGTTGCGGCGGCGCTCCTCGCCTGGAGCCTCCTGCAGAACCGCAGCCTGCAGCGCGAGGTGGCGGGGCTGCGCGACAGCGTACGCCGCGGCGACCTCGAGCGCATGAGCTTCGAGCGCCGGGTGGCCGAGGAGCGGTTGCGCGGGGAGGGTGAGCGCGCGGATCTCGAGCACCGCCTCGCCGACGACCACGCGCGGGAGGAAGCGCTGCGCGAGCGCATCGCGACCGGGAACACGGAAGAAGTGAAGGCGCTGAAGGCCGAGCTCGGGACGACGTCGGAGCGCATCGCCACCCTGGAGACCGAGCGCGCGGCCGGGGAGCGGATCATCAGGACCTACGGCAACGGCGTGTGCCTCATCCAGGGGCTGTACGGATTCGCCGACGCGGGCGGGCGGCCGGTGCGCCACGCGGAGGAAGAAGAAGACGAGGAGACGGCGGCCTTGCCCTCCGCGGAGGGCAAGGGCCGGCCGTACACCATCGAGTACTACGGCACCGGCTTCCTCGTCGAGGCCGGCGGCATCGTGCTCACCAACCGGCACGTGGCCGAGCCATGGTGGAACGACGCAACCGCCCAGGCGCTCGAGGCGAAGGGCTTCCAGCCGCGCTTCCTCCGCCTGCGCGCGTTCTTCCCGCACCAGGGTGACGCGTTTCCGCTGAATACCGAACGGATCTCGGAGTCCGCCGACCTCGCGCTGCTGCGGGTTGCGCTCGGAAGCCGCCGCATCCCCGTGCTGCCGCTCGAGACCGAGCGCGCGCGGGCAGTGCCCGGGCAGCCGGTGATCGTTCTCGGCTATCCGACCGGGCTCGAGGCGATCCTCGCCAAGGCGGAGTCCGGCGTGGTGAAGGCGATCCTCGAGTCGCAGGGCACCGATTCCGACCGGGTGACCGACGCCTTGAGCGAGCAGGGGCTGATCCGCCCCTCGACGACGCAGGGGCACATCGGCGACATCACGCCCACCGACATCGTGTTCGATGCGCCGAGTGCGCAGGGCGGCAGCGGCGGGCCGGTGTTCAACAAGCACGGGCAGGTGATCGCGGTGGAATACGCGGTGCTGCCGAAGTTCGGCGGCAACTCGTTCGGCGTCCCCATCGCCTACGCGCTCGATCTGCTTCGCGTGAAGGGCCGCCCGCGGCCGCGCCGGCCATAGCGCCCGTGCGCCTGCCCGCGCCCGGCCCGTCCCGCGATCGCGCGATCGCGGCCCTCCTCGCCCTCGTGAGCGCGGCCTTCCGCCTTCCCCGCCTCGGCTTCCCGGCGGAGGAGATCTTCGACGAGGTCTATCACGCGAAGACGGCGCTCCAGTATCTGCAGGGCATCAACCCGACGGAATGGGTGCATCCGCCCACCGCCAAGCTCCTGATCGCGATCGGAGTGTGGATCTTCGGCTACGAGCCCTGGGCCTGGCGGCTGATGCCGGTGCTGGCCGGCATCGCCCTGGCGCCCGTCTTCTATCGTCTGGCGCGCACCGTGCTCGCGACCGAGCGCGCGGCCGTCCTCGCGTCGGTGATCCTGCTGTCGGACGGCGTGTACCTCGTGCAGAGCCGGACGGCCATGACCAACATCTTCGCCGTCTGCTTCCAGCTCGCGGCCGCGCTCTTCGTCGTGCGGGCGGCGCTTCGCCCCGTGCTGCCCGTGAACGAGATGATGCTGGCCGGCCTCTTCCTCGGCCTCGCCCTCTCCACGCGCTGGACGAGCCTCTTCGCCACCGGCTTCCTCGGGCTCGTCCTCCTCGCCGTCCGGCAGCGCCGGATCTTCTCGCCGCGGGAGCTGGCCCTCACCTTCGTGACCTTCGCCGCCCTTCCGTTCGCCCTCTACGTCCTCAGCTACGTGCCGTGGATGATGCAGGCCGACCCGTGGTCGTCGCGGCTGCGCGAGCTTCCCGAGCACACGAAGGCGGTGTGGAGGTATCACGCGAACCTGCGCGCGACCCATCCCTACTTCAGCTCCTGGTACACGTGGCCGTGGCTGTACCGCCCCACCTGGTACTACTTCCACCAGGATACGGTGCCGACGGTGACGGTGCGCGGGATCGTGGCGCTCGGCAATCCGTGGCTCTGGTGGTCGTCCGTGTTCGTGACGCTGTGGGCCGTGATCACCGGCGCGCGCGCGCGTGACGCGCGGCGGCTGTTCTGCGGCCTCGGCTTCCTGTTCCTGTACCTGCCGTGGGGGATCTCGCCGCGCACGCTCAACTACGGCCACTACCTGTTCGAGGCGATCCCCTACGCGTGCCTGAGCCTCGGGATCCTCCTCGACGCCCACTGGGATGGCGCGCGGCGCGGTCTGGCCCGCGGTTTCCTCGCCCTCGTCGTGGTGACCTTCCTCTTCTTCTATCCGTTCCTGACCGCCCTCCCCGTCCCCGGCCCCTGGTACTACTTCAACTTCTGGGGCAGCCCCATTCGCCCGTGGACGTGGTTCACGACCTGGGTCTGAGGGGCCGGGTATAGACTCCAATTCGGAGGCGGGCGGGACCATGGCGCTGATCACGGACGACGTCGCCACGCAGCTGCGGCAGGAGTTCGAGAACCTCGGCGGCGCGGTCCGCCTGGCCGTCTTCTCGCAGGCCCTCGCCGATCCCGAGTCCGAGCAGGTGCGGCGCCTCGTCGAAGAGCTGGCGGCACTCGATCCGAAGATCACCGCCTTGTCGTACAACTTCGTCCTCGACACCGAGAAGGTCGCGGCGCTTTCGGTGAAGCGCATTCCCGCCATCGCGATCCTGGGCGCGACGAAGGACTACGGCATCCGCATGTACGGCCTGCCCTCGGGCTACGAGTTCGGCTCGCTGGTCGACGCGATCCTCGACGTGTCGAGCGGCGACAGCGGCCTCTCCGCGCCCACCCGCGAGGCCCTGGCCGCGATCACGCGCCCGGTGCACCTGCAGGTGTTCTCCACCCCGACCTGACCGCACTGTCCCCGGGCGGTCCGCCTGGCCTTCAAGTTCGCGATGGAAAGCGATCACGTGACCGCGGACGGCATCGAGGTGACGGGGTATCCCGATCTCGCGCAGCGGTACCGCGTCTCGTCGGTGCCGCAGACGGTGGTCGGCGAGACGCATCAGTTCGTCGGCGCCGGCCCCGAGTCGATGCTGCTGAAGCACGTGCAGGACGCCGCCGCGGAGACGGGCGTCATCTAAATTGGGGGGAACGTCGGCGATCAGCGTCGGCGCCTCGCTCCCCCCCCAACCCGCCTCCTGATGGGCTGAGCCCAACGACGCCCGGACGCAACCGCGAGATCTACATCGACGCGTTCCGCGGCCTCATGGCCGTGGTGATGATGCAGGGGCACATCTTCGACGCCCTCGTCTACCCGGCCTCACGCGCCGACCCGCTCTACCTGCTGCAGGCGATGGTGCACGGGTCCACCGCGCCGGGATTCCTCTTCGCCTCGGGGTTCGTGGCCGGTCTCCCGCGCGCGCCGCTGTCGTGGCGGGCCAGCCTCCGCCGCAGCAAGCGCCTTCTCTTCGTCCTTGCCGTCGGGTACGCGATCCACCTTCCCTACTTCTCGATCTGGAAGATCGCGCTCCAGGCGACGGCCGCGGAGAAGGCGGCGCTGTTCGCCTGCGACGCCCTGCAGGTGATCGCGGTGACCCAGCTCGCGGTGATCGCCGTGCAGTGGGTCGCCGGCGCGTACTGGGTAAAGGCGGCGGCGACGCTGTCCGCGATCGTGCTGGTGGCCGGTCCCGGAATCTGGGCGAGCGGCGTGTCCGCGCGGCTGCCCACACCGCTGGCGGCGTACCTCGACATGAGCGTCACCCCGTCGCAGTTCCCGCTCTTCCCGTTCGCGGCGTTCGTCCTGGCCGGCGCGGTGGCGGGCGCCGCGCTGGGACGCCAGGATCCGGCCACCCGCCGGCGGCGCGGCTTGACCTTCGGCTTCTGCCTGATCGCCGCCGGCTTCGCCCTCGTGGCGCCGCTGCGGTTCGTCGACTTCTGGGGCGTGTCCCCCGCCTACGCGCTCGTGCGCATCGGGGCGCTGCTCCTGATCCTCCTCGGGGTGGAGGCGCTCGCCCGGCGGACCGAAGCCGTGCGCCCGTTCGCGCTCCTCGGGCACGAGACGCTCCTCGTCTATGTGCTGCACCTTCTGATCCTCTACGGCGGCGTGGTGGGCGCCTCGCCGCTGGCCCGGCATTTCGGTAGGCTGGGGTTTGCGCAGGCGGGCATGGTGCTGCTCCTGATGCTGCCGGTCGTGTTCGCGGCGGCGTGGGCCTGGCACCGGTGGAAGGCGAGAGCGCCGCACGGGGCCAGCCTGATCCTCCTGTTCCTCGGCGTCGCGTTCGTGTACGAGTTCCTCACGAGGCCATGGTGATGACGATGCGTTCGCGAACCGTGCTCAGGGGGGCGTGGGGCGCGGCCCTTTTCGCCGCGCTGGCCGCGGCCTCGGCCCTGTCGGGGCCGGAGCCGTCGGCGTCACTGTCGCCATCGCCGTCTTTCGCGCCTCGATGAGCGAGGGACTGCCCGCGGGCGGCCTCCGCTGGCTCGAGGACATCGGCGAGGCGGACCGTCACGCGGTCGGCGGCAAGGCCTGCGTGCTCGGGGTGCTGCGCCGCGCCGGGCTGCCGGTCCCCGACGGCTTCGTGGTGCCGCCGCGGTTCGACGATCCGGACGCGCTGGCCGCCGCGTGCGCCCGCCTCGGCATGCCGGTCGCGGTCCGCTCGTCGGCGGCCGTGGAAGACGGCGGCGAGGCGAGCTTCGCCGGCCAGTTCCGCACCGAGCTCGACATCACCGGCGTTCCCGAGATCCGCGCCGCGATTGCGCGCTGCCGCGCCTCCGGCGCCGACGCGCGCGGGTACGCCGAGGCGATGGGCGCCGTCGCCGGTGGAGCCATCCCCGTTCTGGTGCAGCGCTTCGTCGCGCCGACCGCCGCCGGCGTCGCCTTCACCCGCCACCCGCTCGATCCCGGCGCGATGCTGGTGGAGGCGCACGCCGGGCGAGGCGACGCCCTCGTCTCCGGCCTCGTGACGCCCGACCGCTATCGCGTCGATCGCGCGACGTCCGCCGTCGTTGGCGCCGGGCGCGCGCTCGATCCCGCCGGGGTGCGCGCGGTGGCCGCGCTCGCGCTCCGCGCCGAATCGCACCTCGGCGCGCCGCAGGACGTGGAGTGGGCGATCGGTCCCGGGGGCGCGGTGCTGCTGCAGGCGCGGCCGATCACCGTCGCGTCCGCCGCGGAGGCGCCCCTGGATCCGCGCGTCCGCCAGCTCACCCGCGCGAACGTGGGCGAGGTCCTGCCCGGCCCCGTCTCCCCGCTCACCGCGACCAGCGTCCTCGACTTCCTGGAGCACGGCTTCCGCGCCATCGCCACCGACGCGGGCATCCTCCCCGCGGGCGCGGCCCCCTTCCTCGTCGTGCACCAGGAGCACATCTACCTGAACCTCACGCTCTGCCGGGAGATCGTGGCCGGCCTGCCCGGCGTGTCGGCGGCGGACGCGGAGCGGATGGTGTTCGGGAGCGCGCGTCCCGGCGCCGCCCGCGCGCCCCGAACGCGCCGCTGGCGGAGCCTGCTCGGGGTGCCGGGCCGGTTGCTCACGCTGTCGCGCGGACTCGAGGCGCGGGTGGACGCCGCGGACCGCGCGGTCGCGCAGATGGAGGGCGAGGACCTGCGCGCGCACGGCACCGGCGACGCGTGGGATCGCCTAATCGCGCTCGGCCGGCCGGGGGCGGTCACGCACATCCGGGCCAGCGGCGCGTCGGCGGTGAAGCTGTCGCTTTTGTCGCGGGCGCTGCAGGCGATGGCCAGAGGCGATGCCGCCGATCGCGTGAACCGCCTCACCGCCGGGCTCGACGGCGTGGCCAGCGCGGCTCCCGCGGTGGCGCTGGAGGCGATCGCCGACGACTGCGCGCGGGACGCGGCATGGACGGCGTGGCTCGAAGGCAACCCAGGGACGATCGACGGAGCACCGCCGCCCCTCGCCGATCGGCTGCGCGGCTTCCTCGCCGAGTTCGGCCACCGCGGGATTTCCGAGGGCGAGCTCTACTCGCGGCCGTGGGCCGATGACCCCGCGCCCGTCCTCGCGTCGCTGGCCAGCCTGGCCCGGAGCCACGGCATCGCGCGGGCCGCGGCGGCGGAGCGGCGGCGCGCGGATGAATCGGCGCTCCTGTCCGCGGCCGGCCTCGTGGGACGCGCGGTGCTCGCCCGCGTGATCGCGGAGGCGCAGGATGGCGTCCGCCGCCGCGAGCGCACGAAGTCCCTGGCCGTGCGGTTCATCGCCCGCGCGCGCCGGCTGGCCCGCGAGTCGGGCGACGCCCTGGCCGCGGCGGGCCGCCTCTCCCGCGCCGACGCCGTCTTCTTCCTCACCCTGCCCGAGCTCCGGTCGGGAGCGGGCGCGCCGGCGGCGGAGATCAACCGCCGGCGGCGGCGCTTCGAGCGCGCGGGCGCGGCGACGGTGCCGCG
>JANMPI010000395.1:0-4862 GCA_031369785.1 Acidobacteriota bacterium | reverse complement strand
GTCGGGTACTCGGCGCCGGGCGCGATGAAGAGCGCATAGATGACGTGCTGGTCGCCCATCTGCCGCGCGAAGACCGTCACCCGCTCCTCCTCGCCGGTGACCGGCGACGGGCCGGACAGGACGATGGATTGCGCGGGCTGGCCGTCGATCGTCTCCCGCCGCGCTCTTCCCGTCGACCGCAAGTGCGCGTTCGACTGCCGGACCTGCGCGGTGATGTCGGTGAGCGCGGCCTCCAGCGTCGTGCCACGCCCGGACCCGCCGTCGAACGGGTCGTAGTGGTTGACGATCACGCCGTAGATGATCGCCTGCTGGCCCCCTCCAGAGTCCACGATCCCGCCCTCGGGCGCGATAGTGACGCCGAAGCCGTTCTCTGCCTCGTAGGCCTGCCAGTTGTCGGGATGCTGGAGCTCGAAGAAGGTGTCGCGCTGCCGGAAGGACGTGAACCGCGTCGAGGGCGGGTCGATGCGCACGCGGCCCGTCATGGCGCCGGGGCGCTGTCCGCCCTGGCCGCGCGTCGGGAGCCGCTGGCCGCGGGAATCGTCGGGGTAGCGGGAATCGTCTGGATACCGCGAGTCATCTGGATATCGCGAGTCGTCCGGGTATCGGGAGCCGTCCGGGTTTCGCGACGTATCCGGGTAGCGTGACGTGTCCCCTCCCCGGCCCCCGGTTCCGCGTCCCCCGCGCCCGTTCGCGATCTGCTGCATCGAGCGGCCGGCCGGCATGGCCTTCAGCTCGCGCTGCACGCTCGCGAAGCGGCCGGTGTCGCGGGACGCTTGGGGGCGCCCGATGAGCGCCGCTTCCTGCGCCACGCGCGCCGACCGGTTGGCGGGAGAGGGATGGTCGCTGATGAATTGCTGAAGGCGGCCAGGGTCTTTCGCGTGCTGCCTGCGGAGGGTCTCGAAGAAGTTCGCCATCTCCATCGGGTCGTAGCCGGCGCGGGCCATGATCTGAGTGCCGACGATATCGGCCTGCGTCTCGGCGTCGCGGCTGTACTTCAGGAACACCGCGTTCAACCCGAGGCCGCCGATGACGTTGACGATCTGCGCCGTGGATCGCGTGCTGCCGCGGGTCAGCACGCCGCCGAGCACGCCGATCCCCGCCTGCGTGGCGTACGCCTTGGACGCGTTGTGCGTGCCGTGGCGGAGCGCGATGTGCGCGACCTCGTGAGCGATCACGCCCGCCAGCTCGCCTTCGCTGTGGGCGGCGTCGATGAGTCCGCGGTTCACGTACAGGTACCCGCCGGGCAGCGCGAACGCGTTGATGTCGGTCGCGTTCACGACCTTTCCCTGATACGGGAACCTGTGGCCGGGCGCCACGCCGCCGAGCCGTTGGACGAGGTCGTTGATGTAGCCCTCGACCGAGCGGTCGTTCAGGAGCGGGAGCTGCCGCTCCGCCTGCACCGCGGACTGCTTGCCGATCTCGATGTCCTGGTTGACCGAGAACAGGTTGAAGCCGGGCTTCACCTGCGTCTCCGCGGCGCCGGCCGTCGCCCCCAGGGCGACGAAGCCGAGCAGCATCATCGTCTTCTTCATTGTTTCTCCCATCGTTCCAGAGGTCTCGCAGCAAGCCGTGTGCCATGGATGCGGCGGCCACGGCCCCGGGCCGCTAGACTAGGGACGCCTGCGCGTTCCGCCGTCTGGAAGCGATTCGGGTCTGGTGACCCGCGCGGCCTTCAAAGCCGTTCGGCTCCGGGCTGAACCCCGGAGCGGTGGGTTCGATTCCCACCCGCTTCCGCCACCGGGCGGAAGCGCCCGATGGCGGCGGAAGGCTTCCCGACCCGATCTGGTCCGCCGATGGCAGCGCCGGCGCTTCGCGGTACCGCTAAACGCTGGTGGACAAACGCAAATATCACCAGAGCGACCCGCGCCCCGCCCATGGTCGCCCTCTTGCACTACACGTCGTCGTGTCGGGCCATGCGACGAGCGCTGCGGCCGGACCCAAGGAGGCGCGATGTTGGCGGAGCAATTCCCTGTCGAGCGACTGGACATGCGGGGTCGGGTGGTGACGTCCGAAGGGCAACCCGTTGCCCAGGCTTATCGCGCGGTCTGCGCGACGTGCCGCGAGACCTTCGACGCCCTCGAAGCGGAGTGGTGCGGGTGCGTGACGAGCGAGCCCACGCTGGTCTGTCCGAGCTGTGACAACTGCTTCTGCAAAGCGGGTCTCACCTACAGCCGGCTGTTCTGGGCCGCCGCACCGCGCGCGCTCGGGCGGGCGAGGTACCGGCAGGACATACCTCACCAGGTCGCGTCCATCGACCCCGAGCCGGGCCCGCGCACCCGCCCGCTCGTACTCCTGGTCGACGACGAGGGCGTCATCCGCCACCTTGCTGCTCACGTCCTGTCGCGCCTCGGCTACCAGGTGCTCCTTGCCACCAACGGCGCCGACGGCCTGGAGATGGCGCGCCGCTTCCGTCCCGACATCGTCCTCACCGACGCCCTCATGCCGAAGATGGACGGCCGGGACATGTGCCGCGCGATCAAGTCGGACCCGGAGACCGCGCACATCAAGGTCCTGCTCATGACCTCGCTCTACACGAGCGTGAAGTACAAGAACGAAGGGTTCAAGACCTATTTGGCGGATGGCTATCTCTCGAAGCCGCTCGACCGCGCGCAGCTCGCGCAGGTCCTGATCGAGCAGCTTCCGGTCGGGGGAGCGGCCGCGGCAAGAAATTAGTCGCGCCCAGCGGTCACGGGACGACGCAGGACGCGGTACGCTTTCATCAAGGAGGCTCGAATGGCCAGGAAAGTGATTCACGTCGTCTTCAAGAAGAACGAGGGGAAGTGGTTGCTGCGCGGCGGCAACGGATCCTTCGCGACGAAGGTCAAGGCCGTGGCGGCGGGGAAGAAGCAGGCCAAGGCGGGCGGCCTCGGGCAGCTGATCATCCACACCAAGATCGGCGGCATCCAGACCGAGCACACCTACGGAGCCGATCCCCGGCGCTCGAAGGGATGACCGCCTAGGCGGGTCTCACAATCCGTACAAGACGAGCGAGAACGTGACCGCGAGGAAGACGCTCATCTGGTCGCGGGTCACGGGCGCCGTGGGACAGTAGTTGCCACCCCCGCACCCGGTGACAATGCCGCGCCGCGACAGCTCCTCGATCCAGCGGCAGAAGACGTTGGACGCGGGTACGTCGGCGAACACCGGGACACCGCACGCGGGCGGGCTGAGCGCCGGGTCCAGCGTGCGCAGCACGAACACCGCCATCTGCTCGCGCGTCGCGGACGACGACGGACAGTAGTTGCCGCCGCCGCAACCACCGACGACGCCCCGGCGCGCGAGCTCTTCGATCCAGCGGCAGAAGGGGCTGGTCGTGGGCACGTCGGCGAACATCGGCGTGGCGCCGCACGGTGGCGGAATGAAGCCCGCGGGCTCCCGGGCCACGAGGACGAACACCGCCATCTGGTCGCGGGTGGTGGAAGCGGCCGGGCAGTACGTCGTCGGGGTACACCCGCCGGTCACGTTCTTGTGGAGGATCGTTTCGATGAAGCGGTAAAACGGGTTCGAGGGCGCGACGTCGGCAAAGCTGTCGCCCACGTGGAGGATCCAGCTCTTGGTGGTGGAGGTGGGGGTCACGGTCTCCAGTAGAGTCGCGTCCCAGTGCAAGGAAGGCCGGCTGTTCGCGAAGATCCCGACGGAATAGCAATCGGACGCCGTGGCGCAGCTGGAGGAGCCGCCAGCGGCGATCGATCCGTAACTCCCGGTCCCGTCGATGATCGCGTAAGCGGGACCCGCGGGCCCCGTGAAGGTCGAGACCACCCCGGTGAGCGTCATGGCCTGATTTCCCGTGTTCCGCCAGGTCGGCGCCACGACGGCCGCCTCGTTGGGCTGGAGAACGCCGTTTCCGGCCGCATCCACGCTCAGCGCCGCCGGCGCGGCGGACACGATGGGAAGGACGACGCGAAGGATCACCATGTCGTTCTGGCCGACGACGTTGCCGGCCGGCGTCGCGAAGCTGCGCGACTCCGCGACCACGTAGAGGTCGGTGCCGTCGGTGACGACGCCGTTCGCGAAGTCGTCCTGCGCGCCGCCGAACAGCGTCGTGGACAGCGTGGAGCCGGTGACGGGATCGATCTCGAGGATGACCGCGTCGGCGCCGCCCGCGCCCTGGCTGCGCGTGTAGCCGACGGCAAAGACGCGCCCGCCGATCCCGACCACCCCCGTCAGGCTGTCCGCGGATGCCCCGCCGGAGATGCGCGTCCACGCCTCGGTTCCCGCTTCATCGAACTTCGAGACGAGGTACTGCTCGCTGTTGGGGATGCCCGGGGTGTACGCCTGGCCGACCACGTAGACGGAGCCCGCGATCCCAGCGACGCCGCGCGCGATCCCCGGGGTAGTCAGATTGCGCCGCTTCCAGACCCGCGCCGGAACGGTGTCGTATTTCATGAGGACCGGGCGCGGGACGTTGTCCTCGCCTGCGCCGGTGAGCTGGCTGTGCGCGGCGATGTAGATCGACCCGTTGAACGCAGTGACCGCATAGCCGGCGCTGTATCCGATGCAGTTCGCCGAGCCAGGCTCGGTGACCTGGCCCACGATGGCGCCGGCGGCGCTGTACTTGGCGAGAACGGGGAGCATGTTGCCACCGCAGTTCTCGGCGTAGGCGACCGCGTAAAAAAACGGAGTCCCGCCTTCGACCTGCGCGACCGCGCCGGAATAGTTCTCGGTCCCTTGATAGGGGAAGAAGTTGGCGCTCTGGCAGCCGAGCACCGTCCCGCCGGTCTGCAGCCGGGTAAGGCCGACCTTCCACTCCGCCCCGCCGACACCGTCCATGGCGCCGCACGCCGGGGGCCACGCCCCTCCGACGGCAAACGCGTTCGGCGCCAGCACGGCCAATCCGTCGAACGTGGTCGGCGTCCCGGGGG
>JANMPI010000382.1:0-6178 GCA_031369785.1 Acidobacteriota bacterium | reverse complement strand
CGGCCGGCTGCGCCGTCCGCCGCCCTCCTGTTCATCGGGAGCGAAGCGCCGCAGAAGCGGCTGCGCGCGCTCGGCTCGTTGATGCAGTCGTTGCCGGAGGCACGCCTCGACCTCGTCGGGCCCATCGCGTCGTCCAGCGTGGCGGCGCTGGCCGTGCCCGCGGCCCGTGTCACCGCTCATGGAGTGCTCGACGACGCCGGACTCGCGCGCGTGATGAGCGGCGCGGATGTCCTCGTCCATCCCGCGGTGGGCGAGGCCTTCGGCATGGTGGCATTCGAAGCGGCGATGGCGAGCGTGCCCGCCGTCGTCGCGGGCGGTCACGGATGCGGCGAGTGGTTCTCCCGGGCCGGCGGTTGCGTGGTCCCTCCCGACGACCCGGGCAGCCTGCGGCGCGAAGTGGGGCGGCGGCTCGACGACCGCGCCCTCGCCCTACGCGAGGCGGCGGCGGTCGCGGCCTTTGTCGCGCGTGAGCTCACCTGGGAACTGGTCGCCGCGCGCGTGACGGCCGTGTACGAATCGATCAGCGGCGCCTCTTTCCCGCGCGCCGCGGCCCGCGTCGGATGAGAGCACCCCGCGATTGGCACGGGCCTGCGCTCGCGGCGGCCGTCGCGCTCCTGACCTACGCGCCGTCGCTCGCGGGCGGCTTCCTTTACGACGACGTGGCGATCCTCGTCGACAACCGCCGCATCCAGGACCTCGGGGATCTCGGCGCCGTCCTGCGCTACGAGCCCGCGCGCCCCCTCCTCGGGCTGACGTGGGCGCTCAACTACGCCGTGGCGGGCACGCGCGCGTGGCCTTATCACCTCGTGAACATCCTGATCCACGCCGCCAACGCCGCCGTCGTCGCATCGCTCCTCGCGTGGGTCGCGCGCCGCTCCGGCCGCTTCACTCCCGGCGCGTCCGCGTTCGCGGCCTGCATCTTCGCCGCCACGCCGATGGCCGCGGAGACGGTGGCCTACGTGGCCAGCCGATCGAGCGCCCTCGCATCGCTGCTCGCCCTCGGCAGCCTCCGGCTCGCGCTCCCATCCATGGATTCCGGCCGCGCGTCCGGGCGGTGGCTGGCCGGCGTCGCGGTGTTCGTGCTCGCGCTGCTCACCAAGGAAGAGGCGGCGTGCGTCCCGCTCCTCCTCCTCCTCCTCGATTGGTTCTTCCTCGGTGGCTCGCCCAGGGCGCGTTGGCGTCGGCACGCGCCGTTCTGGGTGATTCCCGCCGCCGGGCTTTTCGCGCGGCGCTGGGCGACGGGAGAGTGGCTGCCGGAAGCGGTGATCCCGCGCGGCTCGTACGCGCTCACCCAGCTCGCGGCCTTTCCCGGGTACGCGCTCCGCGCCGCTCTCCCGTTCGATCCCGCGTTCTTCCGCGGCCATCCGGTGGCGCCGTGGCCGCCGCCGCTCGCGGTCACGGTGGGGGCCGCCATCGCCGTCGCGCTGCTCGCCTCCGCCTTCATCGGCGCGCGGCGCCGCGCCATCGCGGCCTTCGCCGTGCTGTGGCTGGCGGCCGCCCTCGTCCCCTCGTCGACGCTCGTCCCGCTCCGGGAGATGGTGGTCGACCATCGCGCGTACCTGGGCGGAATGGGGATCGCGCTGGCCCTCGGCGTCCTGCTCTGGACACCCGAGCGCCGCTTCTTCGCCGCCGCGCTCGTGGTCCTGATGGCCGCGCGCTCGTGGCAGTACGAGCGCGTCCTCGGCGATCCCGTGCGCGCGTGGGAGGACGCCACGCGGCGGGCGCCCGGATCGCCCGACGCCTGGCGCGCGCTCGCCGACGCGTACGCGCAGCGCGGCGACCCGCGGGCGGAGGTCGCACTCCAGCGCGCGGTGGCGGTGGCGCCCGGCGACGCGCGCACCTGGGCCAGCATCGCTCTGCGCCACGCGGAGAGCGGGCGGTGGACGGAGGCCGCGGAGGCGCTGCGCACCGCGGTCGCCGCCGACCCGCGCGATGCGCGCCTGCAGGACAACCTCGGCCTCGTGCTCGAAGCCCAGGGTCGTACCGACGAGGCCGCTGCCGCGTACGAAGCGGCCACGCGCCTGTCCCCCCCGCTCGCGCAGCCCCGGATACGGTTGGCCGCCATCCTCCTGGACCGCGGCGAGCGCGATCGTGCGCGGATCCTGCTCGACGACGCCGCGCGGCTGGAGGTCGATCCCCAAGCCGTGCGCGAGGTCGAAGCGCTCCGGCAGCGCCTCCAGTGACCGAGTCCGGGGCGCCGCTGGTCTCCGCCATCGTCCTCAACTGGAACGGGTCCGACGTCGTGGAGGCGGCAGTGGCGAGTCTCCTCGCGCAGACCCTGGAGTCGGTCGAGGTGATCGTGGTCGACAACGCGTCCACCGACGGATCGGACGTGGCCGTCGAGCGACGGTTCGCCGGTCGCATAGCACTCCTCCGCAACGGCCGGAACCTCGGGTTTGCCGGTGGCAACAACGTCGGCCTCCGTGCCGCGCGGGGCGCTTTCGCCTTCCTCCTCAACAACGACGCCGAGGCGAGCCCGACGCTCCTCGAGGAGATGGTGAAGGCGGCCGAGGACCCGCGGGTGGGCATGGTCGCGGCAAAGGTCCTCCTGCACGGCGACGGCGACGTCATCGACACCACCGGCCACCTCCTGTATCCCGACGGGCTCAACCGCGGGCGCGGCCGGCTCGAGGTGGATCGCGGGCAGTACGACGCCTGCCGCACCGCGCTCTTCCCGAGCGGCGCCGCCGGGCTGTACCGCCGCCGCATGCTGGACGAGATCGGCTTGTTCGATGAATCCTTCTTCCTCTACGGCGACGACGCGGACCTCGGATTGCGCGGGCGGCGGGCGGGATGGGGGTGCGCGTTCGCCCCCCGCGCCATCGCGCGTCACCGCTACTCGCGGTCGGCGGGGAAGTACTCGGCGCTGAAGGCGTTCCACGTCGAACGCAACCGGGTCTGGGTGCTGCTGAAGCACTTCCCGTGGCCGCTGGTCCTGATCAGCCCGTTGTACACGTGCGTTCGCGTGCTGTGGCAGGCCGTCGGCGTGGCCACCGGACGGGGCGCGGCGGCTCGGCTGGCGCACGAGGGCTCCTTCCTCGCCGTGGCCGCGATCGCGCTGCGCGCGTGGTGGGCGGCCGCCGCCGGCGCGCCGCGGATGCTCGCCGAGCGCCGCCGCCTGCGCGCGACGTCACGGATGAGCTCGGCGGATTTCTATCGCCTCCTCGACGAGTTCCGCCTGACCGCGCGCGAAGTCGCGCTCAAGGATTGACGTCATGACCGCGCCGCTCGTCTCCATCGTGGTGCCGACGTGGAACGGCGCCGCCACGCTGCCCGCGCTTCTGGCCGCGGTCCGCGCGCAGGAAGCCGATTTCGACTTCGAAGTGGTGGCCATCGACTCGGCATCGACGGACGGGTCGATCGCGATCCTGGAGCCCGCCGCCGACCGCGTTCTCCGCATCGCCCCCGGCGCCTTCAATCACGGCGGGACGCGCAACGACGCGATTGCCGCCTCGCGCGGAACGTTCGTCGCCCTGCTCGTGCAGGACGCGATTCCCGCATCGCGCGAGTGGCTGGCGCGGCTGATCGCGCCGCTGCGCGCCGATCCGGGCCTCGCGGGCACGTACGCGCGCCAGGTCCCGCGGCCGGACGCGTCGCCGCTGACGCGGCGCTACCTCGAGCACTGGGAGGCGAGCGCGCTCGCGCCCCGTGAGACCGCGATCCGCGGCCGCGACGAGCTCGAGGCCCTGGCGCCGCTGGAGCGCTATCGGCGCTGCGTCTTCGACAATGTCAGCTCCGCAATCCGCCGTTCGGTGTGGGAACGCCATCCCTTCCCGGTGACGGCGATCGCGGAGGACGTCGAGTGGGCGCGCGACGTGCTCCTGGCCGGGCATCGGATCCGCTACGTCCCGGACGCGGTCGTCGTCCATTCCCACGAGCGTTCGGCGCGCTACGAGCTCGAGCGGACGTATCTCGTCCACCAGCGCCTCCGCGCGCTCTTCGGGCTGCGACTCGTGCCCACGCCGGCCCACCTCGCCGCCGCGTCCGCCCGCAACGTCGTCCGCCACCTGCGCTGGGTGGCGGCCGACGGCTCGATCCTCTCCGCCGAGGGCGCGCGTGCCCTCGCCCTGGCCGCTGCCTTTCCCCTCGGGCAATACCTGGGGGCCCTCTCCGCGGACACGGGCCGGCGGCTCCTCGACCCCCGCGGCGTGTGATCCTGCTCACCGCCGAAACGCGGCTACCATAACGGGTTACGTGGGCGCCGCGAACGTCGTGCTCCATACGCCGCAGCCGTCCCGGGCCGTGCATCTGGCCGGGCTCGTCTGGACCCTCGTCCGCACCGATTTCAAGGCCCGCTATCACGGCACGTTCGGCGGGTTCGTGTGGGCGCTGCTCAAGCCCTTCACGATGTTCCTCGTCCTCCTCGGCGTGTTCTCTTTCGTGTTCGCCGGCGATCCCCATTACCGCGTCAACCTGATCGTCGCCCTCTTCCTGTGGGACTTCTTCGCCGAGGGGACGAAGGTCGGCCTCACGTCGCTGGCCGCGAAGGGCTACCTGATCAGCAAGGCGCGGTTCCCGACCTGGATCGTGGTCGTGACCTCGACCTCGAACGCCGTCATCACGCTCGTGGTGTTCAGCGTCGTGATCGTCGTCTTCCTGGCCGCCTCCGGCCGCGCGCCTACCGCGATCCAGATCGCCCTGTTCGCGCTCTACCTCGTCCAATACTTCCTGACGGTGGTCGGGTTCGGGCTCGCCGCCAGCGGTCTCTTCCTGCGCTACCGCGACCTCAACCAGGTGTGGGAAGTTGCGACCCAGGCGGGGTTTTTCGTGGCTCCGATCATCTACCCGCTGGGCATCATCCCCGAGCGCTTCCACTGGTACCTGTACCTCTGGCCGCCGACGCTGTTCATCCAGCTCTCGCGCATGGTCCTCGTGCAGGGCCAGGTGCCGACGCTGCGCGCGCACCTGCTGCTGACCGCGGCCACCGCGACGGCGCTCGCGGCGGGGGCGACCATCCATCGCCGGCTCGCCGTCCGCAACGCCGAGTACCTCTGATGCCGGTGATCACCGTTCGCAACGTCGGCAAGAGCTTCCAGATCCCGAGCGTGCGGCGGGAGACGGTGCGCGAGCACGTCTTCGGCCTCCTCCGCCCGCGCCGCTTCGAGGAGCTGGAGGTCCTCCAGGACGTCACCTTCGAGGTGAAGCGGGGCGAGACGGTGGGCGTGATGGGGCGGAACGGCTCCGGGAAGAGCACGCTGCTCAAGATTATCTCGGGGATCTACCAGGCCGACCGCGGCAGCGTCGTGGTGCGCGCGCCGGTGACGCCGATCCTCGAGCTCGGTGTCGGGTGGAACCCGGAGCTCGACGCCATCGACAACATCTATCTCCTCGGCGGCGTGATGGGACTGACCCTGGCCGAGATCCGCGGGTCGATCGACGAGATCCTGGATTTCGCCGATCTCGCGCGCTTCGCCAACCTCGAGCTGCGTCACTACTCGAGCGGGATGGCGGCGCGCCTTGCCTACTCGGTGGCCTTCCGCGCCGTGCGCGAGGTGCTGATCCTCGACGAGATCTTCGCGGTGGGGGACGCGGGCTTCCGCGCGCGATGCTTCGACCGCTACCGCGAGCTTCACGCCGCCGGGCACACCGTCCTCCTGGTGAGCCACGAGAAATTCACGATCGCGAACTTCTGCCAGCGCGCGATCCTCATCGACGGCGGACGCGTCGTCCTCGACGACCGCGCCGACCGCGTCGCCGACGAGTACCTGCGCCATCTCGGCGCCGGCCCCATGCCCGTGGCCCCGACCGCCTGATGCGCGTGCTGCTTGCCGTGCACGCGTTCCCGCCGCGCTCGACGGCGGGCACCGAGGTGTACACGCTGCGCCTCGGGCAGGCGCTGTCGGCGCTCGGCCACGACGTGCGCGTGCTCAGCGCCGTGCACGACCTCGCCGCGCGCCACGGCGCGGTGCGGGAGCGGTCCTACGCGGGGCTCGACGTGACGGAGGTGGTGAGCAACCACGAGCGGGGGACGATCGAGGCCACGTACGCGGACGAGGCCATCGCTTCTGCCGCGGGCGGCGTCGTCGACGCGTTCGCCCCCGATTGCCTGCACATCCAACACCTGCTCAACCTTGCCACCGGCGTCGTCGTCCGCGCGCGGCGGCGCGGAGCGCGGGTGGTGATGACGCTGCACGATCACTGGCTGGGCTGCTTCCGCGACGGCCTGCGCATGCGCGAG
>JANMPI010000378.1:0-3913 GCA_031369785.1 Acidobacteriota bacterium | reverse complement strand
GCCGCACGAGGGCCTGGCCGCGATCGAGCCCGTCGTCGCGCGCATCGCGGCGCCGTCATCGGCGTCGGTGGAGACGGGGCTCTTTGCCGGGCTGGTGCTGCCGGCGGTCCTCTTCCTCGTCCTGCTGCTCGGAATCCTCGTCCGGTCGTTCCCAGGCGCGGGCGACGTGGAGATCATCGAGCTGCCGATGGGCGCCCCCGTACACGTCGGGGTCGATCGACTGCACAAGCTCGACGGCAGCAGCTGGGCGGCCACGGGTCTGAGCCTCGTTGGCGACCCGCGGGAGGCCACGGCCACCTTCACGTATCAGCCGCCGGCGATCGATCTCACCGGCGCGGGATCCGATCTCACGGACATCGACGGGGACACCCGAGCGCTCCTCCCGCTGTCCCTGGACGAGCTGCGCAAGGCGCTTGCCGAACGTGCGGAGCATGGAACGAAGGAAGAGAAGATCTTCGCCCTGAACCTCGACTACATGGCGAAGAACCTCGGCCCGGCGGAGGTCGAGCGCGCGCTCCTCACGCCCGTAGCGGAGCGCGGGCGGATTCCCGCCATCGCATTCCTGCGCGCGAAGGCGCACCTCCTGGGGAACGACACGCTGCGCCAGACGCTGCTCGAGCCGCGAGTCATGGTCGCAACCTTCGGCAAGGGGGGCGAGCGCAAGGAAGCACGGCCGGGAACGACGCTGCGCATCGGGCCTTACGGGTACGTCGTGCAGGACGTGGCCAAGGGCGGCCGCAAGGACGCGCGGCTCATCCTGCACTACGACCGGATCCCGTCCGCGCTCGGGCTCAAGAACTGGCTGCCGCGCCGATTGCAGCGCGTCGCGCGCTTCCGGCGCGACAGCCATCGGGTGGTGAGCTAGCGGGGGATGTCGAAGTCAGGGTTGAACACGGCGCGGGGCCGCGCGTCAAGGGTGATAATCCGCGTATGAAGCACGAAGGCTCGCACTTCTCGCTCGGGCCCGGGACCTACCGAGTGCCCATGCGGCTGCACGCGGAGAATCGCCGGCGGCTCGCCGAGCGTCTGCGCGCGCACGGCGCCTCGCGGCAAGGCGTGGTGGTGCTCGAAGGCGGCCGCGCGCAGTTCCGCTACGAGACCGACACCGAGGAGCTCTTCAAGCAGGAGAGCTTCTTCAAGTGGGCCTTCGGCGTGAAGGAGCCGGGGTTCTTCGGGGCCATCGAGGTCGAAAGCGGCAAGAGCTGGCTCTTCATGCCGCGGCTGCCCGCGGAATGGGCGGTATGGCAGGGGCGGATCCAACCTCCCGAGCACTACGAGGCGATGTACGCGGTGGACGAGGTCCGCCACGTCGACGAGATCGCGGAGACGCTGGCCGCCATCCACGCGAAGCCCCTGTACCTGTTGAAGGGGCGCAACACCGACAGCGGCAACTGGTCGACCCCGGCCACCTTCGCGGGCATCGACCGCTTCGATGCGGATACCGACGTGCTCCACCCGCACATCGTCGAGTGTCGGCTGATCAAGACCGCGGACGAGGTCGACCTCCTCCGCTACGTGAACGGCGTCACGAGCGCCGCGCACCTCGAAGTCATGCGGCAGATCCGCCCCGGCATGACCGAGTTCCACCTCGAGGCGATCTTCCGTAACGAGATCTACATGCGCGGTGGGTGCCGCTTCACCGCGTACCACTGCATCTGCGGCTGCGGGCCGAACTCCGCGATCCTGCACTACGGGCACGCCGGCGCGCCAAACGATCGCGTGCTCGAGGACGGCGATCTCTTCCTCGACGACAGCGGCGCCGAGTACCACGGCTACGCGTCCGACGTCACCTGCTCGTATCCCGTCAACGGACACTTCACGCCCGACCAGCGGATGGTCTACGAGGCGGTGCTGGCCGCGAACCGCGCGGTGCAGGCAGCGATGAAGCCGGGGGTTCCGTGGCCGGACATGCATCGGCTGGCGGAGCGCACGATCGCGGAGCGCCTGCTCGCCGCCGGCCTCCTGCGCGGGTCGCTCGACGCGATCGTCGGCGCCCACGTCCCGAATCTGTTCATGCCCCACGGCCTTGGGCATCTCATGGGGCTGGACGTCCACGATCCCGGCGGCTATCCCGCGAGCGTGACGCGCAGCGACGAGCCGGGGCTGCGCAGCCTGCGGTGCGGGCGGCCGCTGGAAGCGGGGATGGTGATCACCGTCGAGCCCGGGTGCTACTTCATCGACGCCGTTCTCGAGCCTGCCCTCGCCGATCCGCGGTACGCGTCCTTCCTCGTGCCGGACGTGCTGAAGCGCTTCCGCGGGTTCGGCGGCGTCCGGATCGAGGACGACGTGCTCGTGACCGCGACCGGCTCCGAGAACATGACCCGCGTGCCGCGCACCGTCGACGAGATCGAAGGGGCGATGTCGGAAGGACGGCGGCGGCAGCCGGCCGCGGTCCCCGCGCTGGCCTAGGGCCGCTCGCCGGGGAGGCGCCCGCCGACGACGGTCTTCGCCTCGCCGGCGGGAATCGTTCCCCCCGCGGCCACGCCGTTGATCAGCGCGAGAACGTCGGGTTTGACCGGCGTCGGATAGCGCGACGCGAACGCGGCGACCGTCATCGGCTCGCGCAAGGTGACGATCTCGAGCCGCCGTGGCTGCACGTCGAGGTAGCGGCGTTCCGTGATCGCGTCGAAGCTGTGAATCACCTCGTCGAACACGCGGTCGTAGGCGCGGAATCGCGCTTGCGGGCTGTAGCCGAGGATCCGGTACACCTTGCCGCCGTGCTCGATGAACGCGATGCGGCCCGCAAGCATCGTCTGGCCGGAGACGGCCTCGAAGAACGACGTCACCGCGTTCGCGCCGTTGATGCGATCGCGGCGCGTGTCACCGGCGCGGACGGATTGCTGCTGGGAGCGGAAGAACTCGTTGGCGGCCTGCTCGGCGCTCGTGCCCTGGGCCAGCGACAGCACGACGAGGGCGTCCTGGTTGGGGCTCACCGCCCCGACCGCCTGCCGCTGGTTCTGCGCCTTCCAGCCCGCCGGGTGTACGAACTTGAAACGCAGGTCCGGCTGGTAGAAGGCGTTATCGACGAAGTACCCCTCGCGCGGGTTCTCGCCGAAGACCATGCCGTCGATCGCGGCCAGGTATGCACGACGTTCGACCTTGCTCCCGGTCACGTGGCCCGCTGCGATCGCGGCCCGCAGCTTCACGGCGCGATCCTGCGGCGCGGGATGCGTCGACAGCCAGTTGGGCAGGCGGCCCTCCCCCGTCCCCGCGCTCGCGCGCTCGAGGACGCCGAAGACTTCGACGGCCTGTTGCGGGTCGTACCCCTCGTGGCTCAAATAGCGCAGCCCGAGGTCGTCGGCCTGCGACTCGGCGTCGCGCCCGAACTTCAGGAACATGAGGCCGACGCCGGCCTGTGCGAGGCCGCCGAACTGCTGCAGCTCCGGCCGCACGACCATTCCGATCCCGAGGCCGAGCATCGCGAACTGCTGCTTGCTGATCATCGACGCGGTGTGGCGCGCGGTGACGTGCCCGATCTCGTGGCCGAGGACGGAAACGAGCTCCGCCTCCGAGTCGAGGTGCGTCATGATCCCGCGGGTCACGTAGATGAAGCCGCCGGGGAGCGCAAAGGCGTTGACCGTCGGATCGTCGACGACGCGGAACGTCCATGGCAGGTTCTGCCGCTCGCTGCCCGCGGCCAGGCCGGCCCCGAGCCGCGCGACGTACGCCTGCACCTTCTCGTCGGGGTAGAGGCCAAACGCGCCCTCGACTTCCTTGTCCGCCTCTTTGCCCATCTCGATCTCTTGGTTCTCGGAGACGAGCATGAGCTGGCGCTTTCCGGTGGCGGGGTTGGTGGCGCAGGCGGTGATCAGGACGAGGAGGAGGACGGGAACGATGGGGCGCAGGCGTGTGAGCATGAATAAACAGTAGCGCGAAAAAGAAACGCGGCGGCCGCAGTCCCGGGATTAAAGTC
>JANMPI010000179.1:0-3248 GCA_031369785.1 Acidobacteriota bacterium | reverse complement strand
CGAGACGGACCAGGAGAAGTCGGTGGCCACGGGCGGACCATAGCACCCCCGCCTGCCGCGGCAGGCCCGGGCCTAAATGCGCTTCCCGGCTGCGGAATCCGCGATGAGCTTGGCCAGCCGCCTCTGCCGGGTTTCCTCCTTCCGGGCGCTCATCACCCACTAAGCGGCCAGCTTCCGGTAGGAAGGCGGTTGCGCGTCGAAGAACGCCGCCGCCTCCTCGTCACGGCGCAGCATCGCGTCGTATGCCGGGTCGAGAAACTTCCGGCGGTTCTCGTAGGCGTAGATCGGCGTTCAACTCGTTCCGGAACGAGTGCGCGCGGCATCATCGAGCGCGGCCCGGATGGGACCGAAGTACACCGACGCCTCGTACGCGTTGTGCGCCCGGCACCGCAGCGAGATGTTCGTCGCCGTCGAGGGGCCCCCGGCGGTCCACGGCACCTGGTGGTGGAACTCCAGGAACTTCCGCTCCTCGCACCGGCGGCCGGTGCCGGCGACGAAGGCGCATTGGCCTTCGTCCCGCACCCACACCGCGCGCTCGACGGCGGCGGGGATGTGGCGTGATCCCGGCGCGGTCTCCCGGACGGGCCGCGGCCGCTCCGCCGCCGGCCTGCCCCGATCGATGTCCTCGAGGAGAGCGTCCATTGCGCGGTCGAAGATCGCTCCCACGTCACCGGAGGGCACGGCGTGACTCAGAAGCTCCTGCGCGCGGCGCAGCTTGGCCACGGTGGCGGCGCTGGCGGTGAACGTCACCTCGTAGCGATCGCCGGCGAGCGGTGAGATCACCCGGCGCACCCACGACGCCCCGGGGTCGCTCGGGAACCAACGTGCGATCAGCTCCTCGACCTCGCCCCGCGATTTGTGGACCGCGGCGCCGAGCAACGCGAGATGGTTCTCGTCGCCCAGGTGCTTCGACAGCAAGCAGACCGCGGGCAGATGGAGCAGCCCCTCGGCGAGCATGGGGAGGATGACGGGGAACCGCCGCGCCGCATGCGCGGCTTCCATCCGATTGTAGGACTCGTGCTCGGACAGGTGCAGCACGGTGCGGCAGTAGCCATAGAGCGACCGGAAGCCGTGGGCGAGATGGAGTTCGCGTCTCTCCAGCTCCGCCAGGTCGGCCACCTGCGTCGCGGTGGCCGTGCGCGCGGTGGTGGTCGACGACGCGATGCGGGCGATCAGCTCATCGTCGGTCAGCTCGTCGGGCTCGATCAACATACGGGGATCGGACCACGCGCCGCGGACAAGGTGGGACCGGAACACGCGCCCCTTGTCAAAAGAATTCGATTCCGGATCGAATTCCCCGCCGTCAGAGTTCCAGCAAATCCTTGCCGATCACGATACGGCCGTCGAAATGCCGGCGTGCCTCCGCCGCCCACATCTCGTCGGTGATCGCGGGATCGTCCGGCGGAACGAAGTGCGACAGCACGAGCGTCTTCACGCCCGCGGCGGCGGCGACGCGGCCGCAGTCGGCGGCGGTGGTGTGGGCGGCGAGCAGGTGCGCCTTCAGGGTCGCGGCCTGGGGAAGCCGCGCGGCAAGGCGATCCACGCCCGCGGGATGGAGCGCTTCGTGCACGAGAACATCCGCGCCGCGGGCGAGGGCGATCAGCGCGTCGGACCGCGTGGTGTCGCCGGAGATCACGATCGAGCGGTCCGGCGCGTCGAACCGATACGCGAACGCGGGAGTGACCATCGGGTGGAGGACGACGGCGGCGGTGACGGTGACGTTCTCGTCGCGGGCCACCACGCCCGCGCCGCGAACGTCGTGCGGGTGGATGAGCGGCACGAGCGGCCGTCGCCCCTCGTCGGCAATCCGCGTCTTCATGTCGTACGCGTTCATCTCGAAGAAGAGGCGGGTGAGCCGCGCCATCGGCGGAGGGCCCCACGTGTCGACGCGGCCGCGCAGGCCCGCGGTCCAGGCCAGCAGGAGAAGGTTCCCGTAGTCGGCGTCGTGGTCGGAATGATGATGGGTGATGAACACGGCGCGGAGATCGGCGAGCGCGAGGCCGGCGAGGACGAGCTGGCGCGCGACGCCGTCACCGCAGTCGATCACGTACAGGCGGCCGCCGGCCACGATCACCTGCGCGGACGCGTTGCTGTTGGCGCGCGGGCGCGGTCCGCCGCCGGTGCCGAGGAGGATCAGGCGCGTCGGCCCGTCCGCCGACGCAATGCCGCGGCCCAGCGTGGCCGCCGCTCCCGCGAGCGTGCCGAGGAACGTCCGTCGCGAGATCAACTCGTTCCGGGACGAGTTGGACACGGAACTCTCCGGCACGCAATGGAGAGGCTGGTCACGAGCTCCTCCGCCGGGCGCGGCTCCGGGCGACGACGTCGGCGATCGTCTCGCTATCCCCGCGCCCGACGCGCACGATCGCGTCCCCCGCCGTGACCTCTCCTTCGCGGAGCACCGCGAGATAATACCCGGTGCCGCCGTGATCGAAGAAGCGCTTCACCATGTCCTCGCGGTCGAACCGCACGCCGAGCTTGTAGCAGGGCATCCGCGGCACGGTGACGGCAAACTCCGCGGACCCGATCAAGAAGCGGTCGCCGACCCGCACGTCTTCCTCGAGCAATCCCTCGGTGGTGAGGTTCTCCCCGAACGCGCCCCACGGGAAATCCATCTCCGGCAGCTCGCGCGTCCAGTGCGCGTAGTACTCGGACGGGTAGGCGTACACCGCCTTCTCGACCCCGCCGTGGAAGCGGAGGTCGGACTGCTTGTCGCCTTCGAGGTTCAGGCGCGTCACGCGCACCGGCCCGGCGACCGACGCCTTCCAGATCCCCGAGCGGACCTTGCGCTCTTCCCAGTCGACGCGCCGCGGACGGCCGACGTTGACGGAGACGAGCTTCACGGGATCAGGAAGGCGCTACGTCCAGGCGCCGAGAGTTGCGCGCGAAGCGCCCGGTCCGGGGTCAAGGGGTCCGGAGGTGCCAGGCCTTGGGCTGCACGAACGCGCGGATCCCCGCGAGGCCGAGGGTCGAGCCCATCCCCGAATGGCCGCGCCCCGACCACGGCAGGCGCGGGCTCACCCGGTCGCAGCAGTTCCAGTACGCGGACCCCGCGTTCACGCCCGCCAGCAACCGCGCCGCACGCTCGCGATCGGCGGCGTACACGCTCGCCGTCAACCCGTATTCGGTGTGGTTCATCAGCGCCAGCGCTTCGTCGTCGCTCGCGACCTTCTGGATGCCGATCAGCGGGCCGAAGGTCTCGTCCTTCATGAGCGCCATCTGGTGATTGGCGTCCGCGAACACCGTGGGCG
>JANMPI010000310.1:0-12938 GCA_031369785.1 Acidobacteriota bacterium | reverse complement strand
CGTGCGCCGCGGCCAGCCGCTGCTCGCCGTCTACAGCCCCGAGCTTGTCGCGGCGCAGAACGAGTACCTCGTGGCGCGCCGTGCGCAGGCGCGGCTCGGCGGCTCCAGCGTGCCCGGTGTGGCGGCGAGCGGCGGCGAGCTCGCCGACGCGTCACGGCAGCGTCTGCGCGCGCTCGACCTGAGCGCATCCGACATCGCGGACCTGGAACGGGTCGGAAACGCACGGCGGACCGTCACCCTTCGTTCGCCGGTTTCCGGCGTCGTCATGGCGAAGACGGCGTTCGAAGGCATGAAGATCATGCCCGCCGACCGGCTCTACGAGATCGCCGACCTGTCGAGCGTGTGGGTGCTGGCCGAGGTGTACGAGAAGGACCTCGGCGCCGTCCGCATCGGCACCACCGCTCGCGTCACCCTCGCCACGCAGGGAGGAGGCGATTGGACCGGGAAGGTGAGCTTCGTGTCGCCGACGCTTTCGCCCGAGACCCGCACCGCCGAGGCTCGCATCGAGGTCGACAACCGCGGCGGCGTCCTGAAGCCGGACATGTTCACGGACGTCTCCTTCGAAGCGGCTTCGACGTCGGTGCTCAGCGTTCCCGAGACCGCGGTCATCCGCACCGGCGAGCGCACGCTGGTCTTCGTCGACAAGGGAGAAGGAAATTACGAGCCGCGCGAGGTGGCGCTCGGGCCGCGGCTCGCGAGCGGCTACGAGGTGCTGCGCGGTCTGGTCGCGGGGGAGCGAGTCGTCGTCTCCGCCAACTTCCTGCTCGACTCGGAGTCCAGCCTGCGCGCGGCCATCGCCCGCTCCGTCGAAAGCAGCGCGCGATGATCCGCGGCGTCATCCGCAAAAGCGCCGAGCACAAGCTCCTGGTCCTCGCCCTCACCGCCGTGGCCGTCGCCTACGGCCTCTACACGCTGCGCCACATCCCGGTGGACGCGATCCCCGACCTGTCCGACACCCAGGTCATCGTCTACTCGCGGTGGGATCGCAGCCCGGACGTCATCGAGGACCAGGTCACCTATCCCATCGTGGCCGCGCTCCTCGGCACGCCGCAGGTGAAGGTCGTCCGCGGATTCAGCGACTTCGGCTATTCGTACGTGTACGTCATCTTCCAGGACGGCACCAACCTCTACTGGGCGCGCAGCCGCGTGCTCGAGTACCTGAGCAAGATCCAATCGTCCCTGCCGCCGGACGTCACCACCGAGCTCGGGCCGGACGCGACCGGCGTGGGCTGGGTCTTCCAATACGCGCTGGTCGACGAATCGGGCCGGCAGTCGTCGGCCGACCTGCGCGCTTTCCAGGATTGGAACCTGCGCTATCGGCTCCAGGCGGTGCCCGGGGTCGCGGAGGTCGCGTCCTTCGGCGGGTTCGTCAAGCAGTACCAGGTGACGGTGGATCCGAATCGCCTGCGTGCCTACGGCCTCTCCATCACCGACGTGGCGGACGCGGTGCGCAAGAGCAACCAGGAAGTGGGCGGGCGACTGCTCGAGCTCGGAGGCCGCGAGTTCATGGTCCGCGGCCACGGGTACGTGAAGGCGAAAGAGGACATCGAAGCCGTCGTGCTGAAGGCCGACGCCGGCGGCACGCCCGTCCTCGTGCGCGACGTGGCGTGGGTGACGCTGGGGCCGGAGATCCGGCGCGGGGTGAGCGACCTCGACGGCCGCGGCGACGTCGCCGGCGGCATCGTGGTCATGCGCCACGGCGAGAATGCGCGCGCGGTGATCGGGCGCGTGAAGCAGCGGCTGGCGGAGATGGCCCCGTCGCTCCCCCCCGGCGTGAAGATCGTCACCACCTACGACCGCTCCGACCTCATCCAGCGCGCGATCGACCACGTGAAGAGCGATCTCGTCCTCGAGATCGTCATCGTGTGCATCGTCATCCTGATCTTCCTGTGGCACATCCCTTCCGCGATCGTCCCCATCGTCACCAGTCCCGTCGCGGTGCTGCTGGCCTTCATCCCCATGGCCTGGATGGGCATCTCGTCCAACGTGATGTCGCTGGCCGGCATCGCCATCTCCATCGGCGTCCTCGTGGACGGCGCGATCGTGGAGGTCGAGAACGCGTACAAGAAGCTCGAGCGCTGGCAGTCGGAGGGCGGGAAGGGCGACTTCCACGCCGTCCGCCTGGAGGCGCTGCTGGAGGTCGGGCCGTCCGTCTTCTTCTCCCTGCTGGTGATCGCCGTCGCCTTCATTCCGATCTTCACCCTCGTCGACCAGGAAGGGCGCCTGTTCCGCCCGCTGGCCTGGACGAAGAACCTGACCATGTTCATCGCGGCGCTGCTGGCGGTGACCCTCGACCCCGCGCTGCGCATGATGTTCACCCGCATGCACTGGGTGGAGTTCCGGCCGCGCTGGCTGAGCCGCGTCTGGAACACCGTGACCGTCGGCCGTTACTACCCGGAGGAGCGCCATCCCATCAGCCGCGCGCTCTTCGCGGTCTACGAGCCGGCCTGCCGTTTCGTCCTGCGCCACCCGAGGAGCGTGATCGCGGCGGCCGCGCTCGTGGTGCTGACCACGGTGCCGGTGTACCTCGGGCTCGGGCGGGAGTTCATGCCGCGCCTGGACGAAGGAACGATCCTCTACATGCCGGCGACGCTCCCCGGAATCTCCGTCGCGGAGGCCGGCCTCTGGCTGCGCGCGCAGGATCGCGTGCTCATGACCTTCCCCGAGGTCGTCCGCGTGCACGGCAAGGCCGGACGCGCGGAGAGCTCGACGGACGCCGCGCCGCTGTCGATGGTGGAGACGGTCGTGACCCTGAAGCCGCCGTCCGAGTGGCGCGCCGCGGATCGGTGGTACTCGCGCTGGGCCCCGGAGTGGCTGAAAGGACTCGCCCTCCGGCGCCTCTGGCCCGACCGGCTCACCCACGAGGAGCTGGTGGCGGAGATGGACAAGGCGATGCAGTTCCCGGGGACGACGAACGCCTGGACGATGCCGATCCGGAACCGCATCGACATGCTGACCACGGGGATCCGCACCCCGGTCGGGATCAAGGTGTTCGGCCCCGACCTGAAGCAGATCGAGGCCCTGGGCCGGCAGATCGAGGACGCGGTGCGGCCGGTTGCGGGCACGCGCAGCGTCTTCGCGGAGCGCGTGGCCGGCGGCTACTTCCTGGACTTCGACCTGAAGCGCGAGAACCTCGCGCGCTACGGCCTCACCATCGCCGACGCGCAGGCCGCGATCACGTCGGCGATCGGCGGCGAGAACGTCACCACGACGATCGAAGGCCGCGCGCGGTTTCCCGTGAACGTTCGCTATCCGCGTGAGCTCCGTGACGACATCGCGAAGCTGGGCGAGGTGCTGGTCAGGGCGCCCTCCGGCGCCCAGGTCCCCGTCGCGCAGCTCGCCGACCTGCGGACGGTGCAGGGTCCGTCCATGATCCGCAACGAGAACGGGCTGCTCTCCGGCTACGTGTACGTGGACACCGGGGAGAGCGACATCGGCGGGTTCGTCGACCGTGCGAAGGACGCCGTCGCGGCCTCGGTGAAGCTGCCGACCGGGTATTCGCTGGAGTGGAGCGGCCAGTACGAGAACATGGTCCGGGTCCGCGAGCGGCTGAAGCTCGTGGTGCCGCTCACGCTCTTCCTGATCGCGTTCCTCCTCTACGCCAACACCGGATCGGCGGCCAAGGCGGGCATCGTGCTGCTCGCGGTGCCGTTCTCCGTGGTAGGCGCGGTGTGGCTGATGTGGCTGCTGGGGTACAACATCTCGATCGCGGCCTGGGTGGGGATGATCGCGCTCATGGGGCTCGACGCGGAGACGGGCGTGTTCATGCTGCTGTTCCTCGATCTTACCTACGAAGACGCGAAGCAGCGCGGCCGGCTCCGCGACGACAAGGAGCTGGAAGAGGCGATCATCCACGGGGCGGTCAAGCGCGTGCGGCCGAAGATGATGACGGTGACCGCCGCCTTCATGGGCCTCATGCCGATCATGTGGTCGACGGGCGCGGGCGCCGACGTCATGAAGCGCATCGCGGCGCCCATGGTCGGCGGGCTGGCGACGTCGTTCGTCATGGAGCTGCTCGTCTACCCGGCGATCTACCTGCTCTGGAAGCGGAGGCGCGTCGGTCAGTGACGGTGGCGGTGGTGGAGGTCGGGGTAGTGGGGATGGCTGTGGACGAGAGGCGCGTGAACGTGCGCATGCGTGTGCGGCTCGCCGGCATCCGTACCCGCGGCATGTTCGTGCTGGTGATGCGCGTCGTGGATGTGTGGATGCGCGTGCGCCAGCGCCTCGTGACGATGCGCGTGCTCGTGCCGCTCCGTGAGGTGCAGCCAGACGCCCGCGATCATCAGGAGGCCCGCCACGATCAGGCGCGCGCCGGCCCGCTCGTGTAGCAGAACCAGCGAAAGCGCCACGCCCAGGAACGGCGCCACCGAGAAATAGGCGCCGGTGCGCGCGGCGCCGAGGTGGCGCAGGGCTACGACGAAGAGAGCGAGGCTCAGGCCGTAGCCGACGAAGCCAAGGAGCAGGGCCGCCGCGACCACGGACAGGCGCGGCAAGGCCGCGGCCCCGACGGCGAACGCGATGGCGACGTTGACGCCGCCGGCGACGAGACCCTTGGTGGCCGCGATCGTCACCGCGTCGGCGCCGGAGACCTTCTGCGTCATGTTGTTGTCGATCGCCCAGCACAGGCAGGCGGCGACCACCGCGAGCGCCCCGATGGAGACGCCGTAGGATCCGCCCGGCTGAAAGGACAGGACGAGCCCGCCGGCGACGATGAGGGCCATGCCGGCCGCGATCCGGGAATCGAAGTTCTCGTGGAAGACGAACCACGCGAGGAGGGCCGTGAGCACGCCCTCGAGATTCAGGAGCAGCGACGCGGAGGCGGCCGGCGTCGAGCCGAGGCCGGTCATCAGCAGCACCGGGGCAAGGGCGCCGCCGAACAGGACCGCGCCCCCGAGCCAGGGCAGCTCGCGCCGCGACGGGATTCGGCCCTCCCTGCGCACCAGCCGGAAGAGGCCGAGCCCGGTGCCGGAGCCCACGTAGAGGAGACCCGCCAGCAGGACGGGGTGCATCTGGCCCCCCAGCAGCTTGGCCAGGGGCGTGCTGGCGCCGAACAGAAGGGCGGAGGCGAGCGCGAACCCGGCGCCGCGCGAAATTCTCAATTCGTCATCGCAACGAAGGACCGGCGCTTCCTGAACAACGCGTACGTGAACCGCTGCTCGCGGCCCGCTGGCGTGACATGAGTGCGCTTTTCGGAGCGGAGGAGGTCGAACCCGCCGCCCATCGCCTCGGCGAGGGTCGCGGGGCTGTAGCGCGACACCTCGAGACCACTACACTTCAGGGGACCGTCGAGGGCGAAGGTCGCGATCACCGCGTGCCCCCCGGGACGAAGCGCCCGTGTCATGTGGTCGAGATAGGCGCGCTTGTCGTCGGGCGTGGTCAGGAAGTGGAAGACCGCGCGATCATGCCAGAGGTCGACCGAGGACGGCGCGAGAACGGGCTGCCGGACGTCCGCCTCGATCCAGCGGACGGAGCGCCCGCGCTCGCCCAGGCGTTCCCGGGACAGCGAGAGCGCCCGAGCGGAGAGATCGATCACCGTAAGGTTCGAGGAGCCCTGGTCGAGAAGGCGATCGACGAGTAGCGAAGCGCCCCCGCCCACGTCCACGATCGCCGCGTCCGCTCCCGGCGCGACCGCGCCGATGAGGCCGAGTCAGGCGGTCGGCTCGGGCTCGTACCAGCTGACCGCATGGGGGTCGGAATACTTCGCGTCCCAATGCTCCTTGAAGTTCATCGACTCTTCCTCTTCGCTACGAGGTGAGCGACTTCAGCAGCGCGGGGTCGGCAAAGGGGATGACGACCTCCGCGATGAGCATTCCTTCGCGCGTGATCGCGGCCACGCCCGCCGCCACCGCCGAGCGCACCGCGCCCACGTCGCCGGTGAGGACGACCATGCCCTTGGCCCCGGGCTGGTTGCGGGCCTCGATCAACGTGACGCGCGCGGCCTTGACCGCGGCGTCGCCGGCAAAGATCGCGGAGGCGATCTCCCTGGTCTCGATGATCCCGACCGCCTCCAGCGCGGCGACCTTCACGCGGCCCTTGATCGCGGGCGGTAGCTGCGGGTGGACGTTCTGGATGAGGAACTCGTCGACCACGGTGGAGCCAGCGACGTCGCGGCCCGCGCGCCGCGCCGCCTCGACGTCCGCCACGTCGCCGCCGATGATGACCACGTACTTGCCGCGGGGCACGATCGTCGTCATCAGCAGGGTGACGCTCGCGGCCTTGAGCATCGCGTCGGTGGCCTCGATCCCGCGCGCGATGGAGCTCGTCTCCAGCATGGCGATCGCGGGACCGAAGGTGTCGGCGTCGCTCATCGACGTTTACACGCCGTAGAGCACCAGCGCGAACGTCGCGGACAGGAAGACGCTCATCTGCTCGCGGCTCACCACGGTCGCGGGGCAGTAGTTGCCGCCGCCGCACCCGGTGACCACGACGCGGACGGTCAGCTCCTGGATCCACGGGCAGAAGGGGCTGGCCGCGGGCACGTCGCCGTAGGGCGCGGACGTGCAGGCGGGCGGCGCGTAGGCCGGACCCTCGAGGGTCTTCAGCGCGAAGACCGCCATCTGCTCGCGGGTCACCGCGCCCTGCGGGCAGTAGTTGCCGCCGCCGCACCCGGAGACGACGTTGCGCCGCGCGAGCTCCTCGACCCAGCGGCAATACGGGCTGCCCTGTGGCACGTCGGCGAACATCGGCGCCGCGCTGCAGGCGGGCGGAATGTAGCCGGCGCGCTCCTTGGAGACGAGGGCGAACACCGCCATCTGCTCGCGCGTCGTGCTGGCCTGCGGGCAATATGTCGTCGCCGTGCAGCCGCCGGTCACGCCGTTGTGGAGGATCGTCTCCACGAAGCGGAAGAAGCCGCTCGTCGCGGGGACGTCGGTGAAGCTGTCCCCGATGTGGAGGACCCACGTCTTCGCGGTGGCGGTCGGGTTCACCGTCTCCTGGAACGACGCGTCCCAGTGGACGACGGGACGGGTCGCGGCGGTGACGGAGAACCCATAGCAATCACTGCACGGCGCGGCGGCGGTCGGCGCGAGGCTCGGATAGACCGCAGCGCCGTCGTTCGTGGTGTACACGGGCCCCGCGGGGCCGCCGAACGCGGCGGCGGCGCCGGTGAGCGTGATCGCGCCGGTGCCGATGTTCCGCCAGGACGGCGCCACGACCACCGCTCCTTCGTTGGGCTGGAACACGCCGTTGCCGGTCGCGTCGACGGTGAGCCCGGCCGGCGCCGCGGCCACCGCGGACTGCGTCACCGTCGTCTGCGCGGTCGCGGTGTTGTCGGCTGGGCGCGTGTCGTTCTCCGTCGCAGACGCGACGGCGGCGTTGGTCACCGTCCCCGCGGCGTCGGCGCGGGCGACGATGGTCACCGTGGCCTGGCCGTCATGCTCGATCCGTCCGAGGTTGCAGGTCACCGTCGCGGTGCCGGAGCACGTCCCCTGCGACGGCGTGGCCGAGACGTTGGTCATCGTCGCGGGCAGGACGTCGGTGAGGGTCGTGTTGGACGAGTAGGTCGGGCCCTGGTTGCGCACGGTGAAGGTGTAGGTGACGTTCTGGCCGACCGCGACCGGGTCCGGGGCGTCGGTGACGGTGGCCTTCAGGTCCGCGAACAGCGGGCGGAGGACGAAGAACTCGGCCGGCATGGTGCCGTAGCCGGGGCCGATGGTCGTGATGGGCACGTTGCCGCTGTGGAAGAAGGGGTAGTGCGCCCACGTTCCGCCGTAGTTCGTAACGTTGTCGGGCGGATACACATCGAGATAGCCGACCTCGGTGAGCTGGCCGAGCGCGACGTCCTTCGTCTCCAGGATGCGCAGCCCCGCGCGGTAGTTCGATTGATACGTGAAGTTTCCGTGGACGAACTGCTGGTGGTCGATCGCCGCCGTCGGCCCGGTGTATATGCCGATGAGCACCGGTCCGCCCGTCGCGGCATCGAGATCGAGGAAGTCCCACACGTAGGTGCGGGTGTTGCCGCCGAAGTTCTCCTCGTCCAGCTCGTCGTCGAGGAGAAAGTAGCGATGATCGGCGGTCATCCAGCCCTGGTGGGTGTAGCCCGCGGCGTTGTAGGTGCTGCTGGAGAGCCGCACGACCGCGGCGGGGTTCGTGACGTCATCGATGACCAGGCGGTTGTTGCCGCTCTGCGACCCGTTGGAATTGACGCACAGCGACTTTCCCTGGTGCGCGACGTCCGGCCCCTGGTAGGTGAAGCACTGGGAATCGTGGGTGTATCCGCCATTTGCCGGCGCGCACCCCGCGAAGACGGGGATCCTGGGATTGTTGATGTTCAGGATGATTGGCTTTCCGCCGCCGCCGCACGGACCGGAGTTCGCGCCGTTCGCGTAGAGGAAGCCGGTGGTGGTGTTGATGCTCGTGGTGTGCGAGTTGCCGTAGCCGCAGTACCGCGCGTCGGCGGTGAAGTTCACCGGCGGCCCGCTGAGCCCGCGCAGCCGGCGCAGGTCGAAGACCACGAGCCCATGGCTTGCCTGCTCGCTGCCGATGAAAGCGTGGTCGTTGTACACCTCCATGTCGCGCCACAGCGAGTTGCTCTCGCAGATCAGGGGGGCGTTGGCCGGGCTCAGGATGTTCGGGATCGGCAGCGGCGAAGGGCCGCACCCGTCATGGTCCGGGCGCTCGACGAAGTCCGGCGGGGCGAGACCGAGGGACGGAACGCAGGCGCCGCCCGGCGGGGCGAGGAGGCGTCCGAGGTAGATCGGGTTCACCGGATCCGAGATGTCGACGAATGCGGTCTCATTGCTGACCGCGATCAGCGCGTATTCCTTGCCCGTGGTCGAGTCCGTCCAGCCCCAGACGTCGCTGCCGGTGTCGGTGCTCGTCGCGCCGAGGGAGGTGAGCGGGATCCGCGCGAGGATGTCCACCTTGTCGCACGGATACGCGCCCGCGAACCCGTTCACGCACGGCACCGGCGCGGCAAAGGTAGTGCCTGCGGACAGCAGGGCGGCGACGAAGGAGAGCGACGCCACGACAGACCTCATGCCGATGCGACCCTTTCTGTGCCTAACGACGGGCACGGGAGGCGGGCGTGCGGGGCGCGCCGGAAACGTTGAGGCCGGTGAAGCCGCCCTTGGCGAGCTCGGCCATGTAGGCGGCGGCCAGCCGCGCGAACGGGAGGGAGTGCTGGGCCTGGTTGCCGCTCTGCGCGATCGTGTCGTTCGTCGTGTGAATGAACGGGTTGGACTGCGAGAAGGTGGACTCGAACGGGAACGAGGCCGCGAACCCCCGGTTGGTCCAGCTGGCGTGGTCCGAGCAAGCGTACCCGCACAACGTCGAGAGGCGCGGAGCGTAGGAGGTGGGGACGTCGATGTAGGCGTCGGCCAGCTCCCGGAGGAAGGCGTTCTGGGCCGCGTTCGTCCAGTCGTTGATGAAGACGATGTCGGCGTTTGGCGTGCCGCGATAGTTGGTCATGTCGAGCTGGAGTACGCCGACCACGTTGATGCCCTGGTCGACGTGGGCCTGCGCGACCTGCTGGGAGCCCCGATCGCCGATCTCCTCTGCGGCGTAGGCAATGAACTTGACGGTGCGCGCCGGCTGATAGCGGAGGGTCATCGCGGCGCGCAGCACTTCGGAGATGCCGGCGATGCCCGAGGCGTCGTCGTCCGCGCCGGGGGCCCGGTTTGCGCAACTGGATCCGTTGATCGAGTCCTGGTGCGCCCCGAGGACGACGACCTCGCTCGGGAACGTGGTCCCCTGGATGGTCAGGATGACGGAGGGCTGTACGGTCGGGGTCGTCGGCCCGTAATCGTGCGTGAACAGGGAGACCGAAACGTCGGGCCGGCCCGCGGTATAGGTCATCCACTGATCACGGATCGAGAGCGCCGATTGCTGCCCGGTCGCGCAGTTGTGTCGGCGGTTCTGGAAGGCCGCCAGCGCGTTGATCGTGTTCCGGATGTTCAGCTCCTGGATGTCCCGCACCAGGGTCTTGGCGACCAGCGTGTTGTCGATCGTGTACGACACGGGCGGGGGAAGGCTCTCCATCGCCTCCTGGAACTGGGCGCGCGACGCGGTGGCCAGCGCTTCCTCCCGGCTGCCGTGGGCCATGAACCCGCCACAGCGGTGATACCGCTCGTGGATGAACGCGGACAGATCGTCGATCCGGTTCGCCGCCAGCCCGACCGCGACCACCTGCGGCCGCGCTAGATCGACGTCGGCGCCGAGGGCCGTCGATTCCCACGCCTCGCCGCCGCGCTCGAAGGCAGCCAGGACGTCGCGGTCGATCGTGATCCACACCTCCTGTGCGACGGGGGCCGGGGCAACCGCGCGGCCGAGCAGCGCAAGGGCGAGAACGAGGCTGTTCATGCAGATCCTTTCAGAACCAACGCCGGGCCAAGCTGGGGATCCGGTAATCATAAGGTACGACCGCCGCGGCTTCGAGAGGGCGGCCAGCGCGCGCCGCGCGTCCGCGTATTCCGGCTCCGCGGGGCCGCTGCGGGCGAGCCAGGGGCGTGCCTCTTCGCCCCGACCGAGCTGGACGAGGATGAGCCCTAGCGCGCCCGAATGCGGGAACGCCGGTCCCTGGCGATCGGCCGCCTCCCGGAGATGCCGCGCCGCGTCCTCGAACCGGCGCGCGCCGTACTCGGCAAAGGCGAGGCGGATGCGGAGCCGCGGATCGTCCGCATCGAGGGCGACCGCCTTCGCGAGCGCGTCGGCGGCCTCCGTGTCCCGCCCGGAAGCGCCGAGCGCCGAGCCGAGGTTGGCCCAGACGTCCGCGCGCCCGGGCTGCAAGCGGGCCGCTTCCATCCAGTGCGGCACGGCGTCGGCCGGACGCCCGGCGGCACTGAGCGCTTCGGCCAGGGTCGCGCGCGCATCCGGTCCCGCGGGATCGAGCTCCACCGCCTTCTGTAGCCGCGGCACCGCACGCGCGGGCGCGCCGCGGCGGAGCAACGCGAGCCCGGACCGATGGAGGGCGAAGCGATTCCGCGGATCCTCGCGCAGCACGGCATCGAAACGCGCGATCGCCACCGCCATGTCCCCGCGCCGCAGCGCCACATCACCTTCGGTGAGCAGGGCGCGCAGCGCGTTGCCGTCCTTCGGGTCGCGCAGCCCGCTTGGCGGGGGGTCGGCGATCGACGCGCCGCCGGACACGTAGCCGAGTGCCTCCAGGCGCGCGCGGGCTTCGGGATCCGCCGCCGCCTGTGCCGCCGCGGGACGCGCCTGCGCGGCCTCGAGGAGACGACGCAGGGTGGCCGCATCCGCCGCGCGGGCGGCAACGACGTTGGTCGACTCCCCGGGGTCGGCGGCGAGGTCGTAGAGCTCGGGCCGCGGCGCTTCGATGAGCTTCATCCCGCGATGGCGGATCGCCGCCAGCGGCGACCAGCCGTAGGAAGTCCAGGGCTGGAAGGTCTCGACGTACGCGGGCTCGACGGGCGCGGGGCCGCCCTCGAGCGTTCCGCGCAGGCTCACGCCGTCGAGACCGGGCGGCGCCGGCGCATCGAGGAGATCGAGAATCGTCGGGGTGACGTCCACGAGCCGGGCGCCTCCCGGGCACGACGCCGCGCGGATGCGGCCCGGCCAGCGGAAGAGGAGCGGCACCGCCACCGTGCTGTCATAGATGAAGAAGCCGTGCGTCCCCTCGCCGTGCTCGCCGAGGCTCTCGCCGTGATCGGCGGCGAAGACGGTGAGCCCCGCGCCGCGCGCGTCGAAGGCGGAGGCGAGCCGGCCGATCACCGAGTCGACGTAGGCGACCTCGCCGTCGTAAGCGCCGCGCGGTCCGGCGCGACGGAAGGCCGCCGGCGGCTCGTACGGATAGTGCGGGTCGTAGAAGTGCACCCAGAGGAAAGCCGGCGTGCGCGCGGTGGCCAGCCAGTGGAGCGCGGGCGCCAGCGTCGCCTCCGCGCCGCGCTCGAGGTCGCCGCCTCCGCCGGGGGTAAGCGCGTCGTCGTAGAGGTCGAACCCGCGGTCGAGGCCGAAGGCGGAATCGAGCGGATATCCGCTGACGAACGCGGCCGTCGCATAGCCGCGCGCCGCAAGCGACTCCGCCAGCGTGCGTGGTCCCGCGCCGAGCCGCTGCCCGTTGTCGCGCAGGCCGAGGCGGCGGGGAAGAAGGCCGGTGAAGAGCGACGCGTGGGACGGAAAGGTCAGCGGCACCGAAGACACGGCGGCGGGGAACGCGAACGCTTCACGCGCGAGGCCGTCGATCGCCGGCGTCGCGTTCCTGCCCGCGACCCAGCCCAGCGCGTCCGGCCGCAGGGTGTCGACGGTGATGAGGAGGACGTTCGGGCTCGCCGCCGCCGGGGGCACGGGCACGGCCGGCTTCCCGAACGGCCCGCGCTTCCAGACCACGGCCGATCCGAGGAGGATTGCGGCCACGACCGCGATCGAACGGAGGCGCCGTTGCCGCGGTCCGGCGCCGGCCGCCATCAGCGCAGCGTGTCGAGCAGCCGGCGCGCTTCCAGCGCATCGGGAGGCGCGGCATCGCGGGCGGCGCGCTCGAGATGCGGGCGCGCGGCGTCCTTGCGTCCGAGGCCGGCGAGGATCCGGCCGAGCCGCAGCGCAGCGCGCGGGTCGTCGAGCCCGCGCTCGATCGCCGCCGCGTAGCGCGTCGCGGCGGCGTCCAGCCGGCCGGCCTTCTCGGCCGTCTCTCCCCACACCCACCACGCGGCCGCGAATTCGGGCAAGAGGTCCGTGGCGCGGCGCCCATCGCGCTCCGCGTCCGCCATCATTCCCGCCGCCAGCTCGACCTGGGCGAGCCGCGCGAGCACCGCGCCGCTGCGCGTCCCCGCCAGAACCGCGCGCTTCAGGATCGCGAGCTCGTCCTTGCCTGCGCGCTGCGCGATGGCCGCGAGGCCCATCCAGGCGCTCGCCGAGCGTGGATCCAGGGCCGTGGTGAGCTCGTACTCCGCGCGCGCTTCCTCCAGTCGCCCGACTTCGAAGAAGGCGTCGGCGAGATGGAGGTGCAGGAAATCGAGGCGCGAGTTGAGGCCGACCGCGTGCTTCAG